>JBKPON010000001.1:0-11084 GCA_046733135.1 Pseudomonadota bacterium
GGATCGATCCCTCGCGGATCCAGGGCACCGGACGGGACGGGCGCATTACCCGAGAAGATGTCGATCGCTGCGTTGCCGATGCGACCGTCGTCAGCGTTGGCGAGCCGGTGAGTGCGCAACCGCGACAATTATCAGCTCAAGACATTCCGCACGATCGCATGCGGCTCGCCATCGCCGAGAATATGGTGCGGGCCGTTTCGGAAGCGCCGCACGTCACGGCTTTGTTCGAGGCGGATTTCTCCGCAATCGCCGCGCACAAAGCGGCCATGGCCGCAAAGGGGACTAAGGTCAGCTACACGGCTTACGTCGTCAAAGCCGCCGCTGAAGCGATGGCTGCCGCCCCGGCGATCAACGGGCGGTGGGAGAAGGACCGCATCGCAGTCTCGCCGACGATCGATATTGGCGTTGGCACCGCCCTCGGTGAAAAGGGCCTTGTCGTGCCGGTGATCAGGGACTCGGGTTCACTCAGCCTCGAACAAATCGGCGCGAAACTTGATGATCTCACCCGGCGCGCTCGCGATGGCAAGCTCGAGCGTTCGGATGTCTCGGGCGGAAGCTTCACCATCTCGAATCACGGGGTCTCGGGTTCTCTGCTCGCGGCACCGATCATCCTGCATCAGGGACAGGCCGCGATCCTTGGAGTCGGCAAACTTGAGAAAAGAGTTGTGGTCCGCGAGATCAACGGTCAAGACGCGATCCTCGTCCGCCCGATGGCGTACATCACTTTGACGATCGACCATCGGGTCGTCGATGGGCACCAAACCAACGCCTGGCTCAGGCGCTTCGTCGAAATCATGGAAAACTGGCGAAACTAAGAGAGCCACATTACTCGGGGATCTGATCGGCCTAAATCTCGAGCAGCGCGTACGGGCGACCGAACAGCGGCTTCAGGACGAACTGCGCTACGTTGTAGACGGGAATCCCGCGCATCGTCCGGCCCTCGTATGTGCCGTGGTGCGCGTGGCCATGGACCACTGCCCGCACATGATCGAAGCGGTCGATCGCATCTGCCAGGCGAGCTGAGCCGAGATATTGGAAAATCTCCACAGGCTCCCCTTCCAGCGTGTCGATCACGGGGGAATAATGAAGCACGGCGACGCTGCGCTCGGTTCTGAGCTGGCGAAGTGCATTCTCCAGCTTGCGCGCCTCCTTCAATGCTTCGTCGACGAACGCCTTGATGATCGGTTCACCGAACGGCGCGAGCTCGCCGCGTCCGAAGCCGCCGAGGAAACCTTTGACTCCTGCGAAGCCGACGCCGTGGATTTCGACTGCCTGCTCGTCGAGGACCGTCATTCCCGCTTCGTGCAGGATTTCACACACTTTCTCCGGCTGGCCGCACTCGTAGTCGTGGTTTCCCAACACTCCGACCACGGGAATCGAGGAGGCGCGAATGTCCTCGGCAAGGATTTCCGCTTCCGCTGTCTTACCGAAATTGGTAAGATCGCCGCACAAGACCATGACGTCGGCGTGGTTGGAGACTTCGCTGAAGAGCTCTCGGTACGGCGCGACGCTGTCCTCCATCACGTGGAGGTCGCCGATTGCCGCCACACGCAACTTGCCGTCACTCGTCGCCATATTGTTCTTCGAGATTGCCTACCGCGTCGGAGAAGCCCCACTGATCGACATCGACCGCATAATCGCGCGGACTGAAGATGCGTCCGCGGCAGACCTTTTTGCCCGGAGGCTTCACCCTTTCCTGATCCGCCAGCCGACCAAGCAGCTCGTCCATGAGCCATCTGGGGACAGCGTCGCGCTCGCTCGGGTAGACGAAACGGAAATTGAGCAGCGCGATCAGCAGCACCTCCCAATAGGGCTCCATGTGCGACAAAAGCTGCTGCCAATCGATCTCGTCGTGGCATTTAAGGATCATGTGGGCGACGTCGGCTGCGTCGTACCGGTGATGAACCTGCACGAAGATCTTGGACCACACGAATTGAGTCGGCGGAACGAGGAGGACAGTCGCGCCGAACAATTCGGTCTTCGGTGCCTTGCCGAACCAATCGTCGGTCACATGCGTCGTGACCGTTGGCATGTTGTAGACAATGTCGACGAATAGATTCCCGCGAGTGACGCGTCCGAGCCAGCGCTCGTCGACCATTTCAACGTCGAAACCCTGATCCTTGAAATAGGAGAGCATTCTCAGCGCATCGCCGGCCTTGGTGAAGACGTCGACATCCTTGGTCGGTCGGTCGATCCCCGTATAGCTCGCCAACGCATAGGTTCCGGACAGAAGGAAGGGGATGCCGGATTTGGCCATGAGCTGCAGGACTTCCGAGTAGAACGCCTCTGCCGCCGGCGTAGGCTTGAGCAAGGAGCCGTTGGGCTTTTCTGCAACCTGCTGGTCCACGGCGCCTCAACGGAGCGTGAGAGGCGAGGGTTCCCGGATCGGGACGGCAATCGAGATCAGAGTAAACCCAAATTTTACGCGGCGGATCAGGAATGTTAGGCTACATTTTCCCGCGTTCTTGGGTGATCGCCAGTGGAATCGATCCTGACGGCATATCAGCGGGACGGCTTCTGCGGCCCTTTCCGGCTTCTCACGGCGCGCGAGTGCCGCGTATTGCGCCGCTATCTCGATAGCGATCGAACTCCGCCACCGGCCGACTGGCGCAAAGGCCAAGCCGTCACGGACTGGCCGCTTTACCGACTCGCCGCCAATCCGCGGCTCCTGGATCTGCTCACCCCCCTGCTAGGCAAGGACATCGTGCTTTGGGGCTGCTCGGTCGTGCGGCGCGGCCCAGGCGAAGGTCATCCATGGCATGTCGATATCGAAAGCTCCTGGTCCAAAGGCCGTTACGCGAACGTTTGGATGCCGTTGGAAAATGGCCGCCGGAACGGCGGCCTGCGATTGATCGCCGGATCGCATCTGCTCGAGGAAACCGTTCAGCAGGTGCAGCGGGAGATGGGCTTCCGCCGCGGTGAGGCAGCCACTTCCACCGTGCTCGATTGGGCTCGTGAGCGCAATCCGGACGCTTGGCTGGCTGAGCCACAAGTCGATGACGGAGAGGCAGTCGTGTTCGATCGCGGATTATGGCACGGTTCGAGCAACGATCGGCTTCGCGGGACCCGCTCGGCGATCCTTCTCCAGTACGCTGCGGCCGATAGCGGCGTGCGCATCTACGATGATGCCCGGCTCGAATGGCCGTTCGCGTTCGTTAGCTCTCCAAGACCGCCCGCGATCGTCGTGCAAGGCGCAGCAAAGGAGGAGGCGAATCGCATCATTGCTCCACCTTCACCCTCCATATCGAAGAGAATGCCCATGCTTTCGACATGCATCCGGTCTCTGAAACTTCCACTCGGCGAGCGGCCGGGGGGAGGCTGGCAGCCGCACGGCTTGTTCAATGGGAGCACTTCAAGCATCGACGAGATGCGGTGTCACGTGGCAGTCCTATCTCCCGGGCACTCGCCACACCCACCTCACTTGCATCGAGAAGAGGAGCTGCTGATCGTCCTCGACGGCGAGGCGGAATTGCTCACTGCCGACGCGCCATTATACGAAGGCGCACGGGTGAAGCAGGTCGGTCGCGGCGACTTCGCTTATTATCCGACGACCCAGCATCACACGATCCGCAACTCAGGATCCTCGCCCGTCACCTACCTGATGTTCAAATGGCATGTCGACGCCGTGCAACCGTCGCCAAATCCACTTTCCACAAACTTCTTCCATTTCGAAGAAGCCGTGCCGGAGGAATCAAAGGGCTTCGTCACAAAGAAGCTGTTTGAGGGTCCGACGGACTTGCTTGGCCGATTGCAATGCCATGCAACGAGGCTGGAGCGCGGAGCGGGCTATGATCCGCATGTCGATGCCCATGATGTTGCCATCCTCACGCTGTCGGGACGCGTGGAGACGCTCGGGCAGGAGGTCGATCCCCTCGGAGTGATCTATTATGCGGCTGGCCAGAAGCACGGTATTCGCAACATCGGCGATGGGCCTGCGCACTACCTCGTCTTCGAGTTCCAGGCTGGCGCCTTGGACCTTCGGCAACGCCTGCGGCGACGCCTCCGGCCAATTGCCAAGCGCGCGCTGAAACGGACCGCCAAAGCGTTCGGAATCTCTCCCGCTCGCCGCCGCGGTTGAGCGGGGCAGGGTTGCCGAGTCACGACGCGAACGTCGATAGAGTTTGATGACCTCGTCTACCGGCAGCGCCTCGATCTTGGCTTTGGCGCCCGCCATCGGAGTTGCGGCGAACAGCGAATTGATCACTGCTTCCTCGGTCGCCTCGACGGCCCCCTCGAACAATGGCGACATTGACTCGTTTGGAAGATCGACGACCAGGCTCGGCTTCGCGCGCCGTTCCTGAGTCCGTCTGACATCGGAATGGGTCGAGAAAGCGATCGCATAATCGCCCGAGCCGTTGGTCATCGGCGAGCCGGTGCGGGCGATGCCGAGGAAGGCACGCCGGGCGAGGCGTTCCAGGTTGCGGTCGGAGAGCGGCGCATCGGTGGCGATTACGATGATCACCGACCCGTCAGCGTTCGCCTTGGCGAGCTCGTCCTTGAGATAATAGCGCCCGAGCAACTGTCCAACCGGGACGCCGGCCACCGTCAATACGCCGCCGAAGTTGGTTTGCACCAGCACCCCGATGGTCCAGCCGCCAAGCGATGCCGGCAGCTTGCGCGAGCTGGTGCCGATCCCGCCCTTCCAGTCGAAGGCGATGGTGCCCGTCCCCGCGCCGACGGACCCTTCTTCGACGGGTCCAACGCGCGCAGCGTCGATGGCGGCAACGGCGTCCGCGGGCCGCACGCGGCGGGCGCGAATGTCGTTGAGGTAACCATCGTTGGTCTCGCCGACCACCGCATTGACCGACCGCACGTCCTCATTGCCCGGCTGTTTCAGAGTCCACTCAATGATTCCCGCTGCGGCCTCCGGAACATTCAGCGTGTTGGTGAGCAAAATCGGAGTTTCGATTTCGCCGAGCTCCTTCAGTTGCGTTGACCCCATGAACTTGCCGTACGCATTGCCGACGGCAAACCCCGCCGGGACCTTCTCCTGATAGAGGTTGCCGCCGTGCGGAAGGATCGCAGTCACACCAGTGCGCACGGATCTACCTTCGATAAAGGTCACTTGTCCGACCTTCACTCCAGCAACGTCGGTAATGGCGTTCAACCCCCCGGTGGGGAGGATGCCGAAGATGATTCCTATTTCTCGAGCCCGCGGCCGATGCTCGCCATGGGCCGTGCCGGCCAGCAGCAGAAGCAAACCGGCAAGGGCGGTTCGCCAAATCATCGCAATTTGGTTGGCGGTTCGTCGAGCTTCCCTTCGAGCGCGATCCGCACAGTCAGGGAGACGGTTTGCGTGCCCTTCGAATATCCGAGCTGGCGTGGCATCCCGACCGGCTGGTTTTCGAATGTGACGTTCATCGTGGCCACGTTACTTCCAGCGGGAATCGCTGACGCCGCCTTGCGGGCCACGGCGTAGAGATTTCGGCGCGCCGGCAGATCGAGATTCGGCCGTTTGACCGTACGGAGCAGCGCGAACTTCGCCCGACGATACAAGATGCCAGCGGCATAGCTGAGGCTGATGGGGTCGCGATGATAAGTGAAACGGGTCTCGTGATCATGCTCGATCACATCGTCGACGATGCCGTCCCCGAGCTCGAAACGCTGAATGCCCCGGAGCGCCAGCCGCTCCTCCAGGTCGGTATCCCCACCGGCCGCATAGCCCTCGAGGACTTCGTCATAGCCGCCAAGCGCGCGGAACGCCGGCGCGGGAATGACATGGAATCCCCGAAGCTGGTTGTCCCCGATCCTGATCCGGCTCTTGTTGAAGCGGAGCGTCGCTTCGCGCGAGTAATAACCATAGCGCCGTGGCGGAAGCGTCGCGGAAATGACCACCAGCGCATCGTTCGCGAGAATCGTATCCGCGTCGCAGAAGACGAGAACATTGGAACTGGCCGCTTCCGCGCCGCGATTGCGCGCCCGCCAGTTGGAAAAGCCATTTTCACCTTCGACGCGGACGACGCGAACCGAGGGGAAGTACTTCTCGACGTAATCGCCGGTCCCCTCGGGACAGGAAAAATCCACGACGATCACTTCGGCCCCATCCTGCTCGACCATGCGGGGGAGGCTTCGCTTCAAATGGTCGAGGCGACCCTTGCAGGTGGTGATGATGCTGAAACTACGGTCCAACTCTTCTTCGTCCTTGCGGCACATGTCCAAGAGTAATGGGGCTCCGGGACCGAGGCATGCCTCGAAGAGCCCCATTACTTTCTTCCCGCTTTAGGAAATATCCCGCCTGCGCCTCAACGCCCTATTTCGGGCGTCGAGGCGAAATGTGTTTAAGCGAAGACCTGCTGGAGACTCTGAACGTCCGTGCCTTCCTTCCATTGGCGAAGCTCGACATAGAGTGACGGCTGGATGGTGCCCCAAGCGGTGTTGAGAATTGTGCCGAGCACGACGTTCGCAACGATGCCGATGGGCGTTAATGCGGCCGCCGGATCGGCGGCGTTGTACCCTGAGAGACCGACTAGCCCGAGGACGACGGACACAAGCGAGTAAGCCACGATGATGATGACGGCGAGGCCGAAGATCTTCCCCTTGGCCCCCTTGGTGAGCGCATTGCTCCGCCCCAGCGCTTCGAAAACACCGACGCGTTCAACGACCAGTGCCGGAACGGCCACTGACCACATCAAGGCCAGGATGATGCCTGGAACGATGAGAAGAATCATGCCCAGCGCGATTCCGATGGCAGTTATAATTGCCAGACCGATGAGCGGCAACGCCACGCTCAGTCCGGTCGAGAGGCAATCGCCAAAACTCGCCTTTCCGCCCTCGCTGGCGACGACCGTGGCTCGCGTTAGCGCGCCCTGGACCAGAGCCGAAATGATCAAGCCGATCAGAGACGTCGTAAGGATAGGCATGATAAGAGCAGAGGGTGAGACAGTGCCGTTGGCGAATGCCTCAGCAGAGCCGAGGCCTAGCCGGACAAATAGGTAGCTGAGAATCAATCCGGGTACCGCACCGACGAGTAACGCAAGTCCGAAAATAACGCCTGGATTGGCGCGAACAGCGGACCACGCACGCTCCAAAACGCGTCCGATGGATACTGTCCGATCGCCCGCCGATGCCGATGTTGCCATGGGTCTAGATCCCCCTTCGTTGCGAAAGCGAAATGTTGGTCGAGGCGTTTGCGGCTGTCCAGCGATTTCGGGCGATTTCGAGCAATTTGACGGAATCTCCTGCAAATTGTTGCCTTGCGCTGAGGATGCCTCCCGCTAAGCGTCGGCTCCGGGATGGGGACGGGTGACCAGCGCGGTTAGACCAGCGGAAGGCGGAGCCGACACTTTTGCTCGGGCGTACGCGGACGTGCGCGCGGATTCGTCGATTCAGTTCAATCTCCCGCCCTCCCAACCGCAACCGCAGCCCCCCGCTTGGCTTGAGGCGCTGGGCCGCTGGCTTCGCGACCATGTCTTTGAGCCCCTCGGCAAATTCCTCGGCTGGATCGGGAGCTTTCTTCCCGACGCACCTTACGCGCGCATCATCCTGTGGAGCGTGCTTGTGGTGGCGGCCCTGGCACTTGCCTGGGCGATCTATAATCGCCTTCGTTTCGGCCAATGGCGGCTGAAAGTTCTGCGGCTCGCGCCCGCCGCAGATATTGTGCCTGAAGAGGAATGGGTTCCCGCCGAAGCGCCCGTGCGGTCATGGCTCCAGGAAGCCGACGCGCTGGCACTCGAGGGGCGCTATGCCGAAGCCGTCCACCACCTCCTGTTCCGTTCCATTGAGGATATTGCCAAGCGGCGGCCGATGCTAGTTCGGCCGGCGCTGACCAGCCGCGAGATTGGCGCCTCGGCCAACATTCCTTCCCGGGCGCGGGAGTTATTCGCGGGCATCGCTCGTCTCGTCGAGACTAGCCTGTTCGGCGGGCGTCCGGTCGGCGAGAAGGACTGGCTCAAAGCGCGCGGTGCTTATTCCGATTTCGCGCTTGCGGGGGCGTGGCGCAAATGAGTGAGATCGCGATCGGCTCGCGAGGCTCGAGCGAAGGTGCATTCAACCGCGGGACAATGCTGCTGATCATCGCGATCGGCACGCTCGCCTTCATCGCCATGCTCGTGCTTGGGGCATACGCGCCTGACCTTCGCTCGGGACGAAACGGTGGGACGCATGCGCTATCCAACGCCGCGACCGGCTTTTCGGGATTGGTTCGTCTCGCCGAGGCCACCGGACGAAGTCCGCGCGTCGTTCGCTCGGTGGACGAGCTCGACAGCGAGGATCTGGCGGTGATCACCCCCGAACATGGTTGGGTCAATCTCGCCGACGTGCTGGAGGCGCGTGGCCCGCGCGCTACGTTGATCGTCCTGCCCAAATGGGAAACTGCGCCAAGCAGGACGAACAGCGGTTGGGTCGAGGTATCGGGGCTGCTCCCTGCGGGAGATCCGGAACGAACGCTCGATCCGGCGGCGCCATTCAAAGTCGCTCGCGTGCGGTCGCACGGCGAGCAGCTTCGGACGGTGGACCTTGCGGCGCCGCCGGAGCTTCGCTTCATCGCTCCGCGGGTCACGCAGACTATCGCTAACAGCAGATTGAAGCCCCTGATCACCGATGTTTCTGGGCGGATCGTTCTTGGGCAGGTCGGCAACCGGCCGCTCTATGTGCTCGCTGATCCGGACCTCATCAACAATCATGGTATGGGTGACGAACGACAGGCGCGCGGTGCGATGGCCCTGCTCGATTCCCTGAACAGCACGGGTGCGACATCCGTCCTGTTTGACGTGACCGTCAACGGTTTGGGCCGCTCGCGAAGCCCGCTCAAACTTGCCTTCGATCCCCCTTTCTTGGCCGTCACTCTGACCATCTTCGTTGCCATGCTGCTAGCCGGAGTCCAGGCGCTAGTGCGCTTCGGAGCGCCGCAACGCACGGAACGCGCGATTGCCTTCGGCAAGTCGGCTCTGGTGGACAATAGCGCGGCGCTGATCCGCAAGGCGGGCCGCGAGGCTGATCTGGGTTCGCGGTACGTCGATGTGATTCGCGAACGGGCCGTAGCCCTGTTCCGCCTGCCGGCGACGCTTTCGCCAGAGGTACTCGACCAGCGCCTCGAAACCCTCAACACGCGCCGCAGCTTCAATCATCTGGCAAAGGAGGCCAATCAGGCGCGCAGCCGGGACGAGCTGCTTGGCGTGGCGCAATCGCTGCATCAATGGATCGAGGAGGTTCAGGAGTGAAAGTCGGTGAAGTCCAAAAGCTTGGGTCATCAATTCGAGAAGAGATCGCGAAAGCGGTCATCGGCCAGGAGACGACCGTCGAGTTGATGCTCGTTGCTCTGTTCGCCGGCGGGCACATCCTTCTCGAAGGTCCGCCCGGAACGGCCAAGACTCTCCTCGCGCACAGCTTCGCTCAGGCGATCGGGCTCGATTTCGGGCGTATCCAATTCACCCCCGACCTGATGCCCGCCGATATCATCGGCGCTAACCTCTTCAACTTTCAGACGTCGAGCTTCACGTTGACGCGCGGACCCATTTTTACCGAGCTGCTGCTCGCCGACGAGATCAACCGGACGCCGCCAAAAACCCAGGCGGCTCTGCTCGAAGCCATGCAGGAACGGCAGGTGACGATTGACGGACAGAGCCACCAGCTTGGCGACCGTTTCATGGTCGTCGCGACCCAGAATCCGATCGAGCAGCAAGGCGTCTACCCGCTTCCGGAGGCTCAGCTCGACCGCTTCCTGTTCAAGCAGTCAGTTGATTATCCCTCGGCCGAGGAAGAGCGGAAAATCATTGCGACACATGGATCGAAGAAGGAGGCCATGGAGCCTTCAGCGTGGGGCGTCGAGCGCAAGGCGGACGCGGCTCAGATCGCCGCCGCCATGCATGCCGTTGGCGAAGTGCGGCTAGTCGATGAGGTGATCGACTATATTGGGGCGCTGGTCCGCGGGACGCGAGGAAACGCTGATCTCGAATCCGGCGCTTCCCCCCGCGCAGGAGCCATGCTGGCTGGAGCGGCACGGGCGCGGGCAGCGATCGATGGTCGCGATTTCGTCATTCCCGATGACGTGAAAATGCTGGCGCCGGCGTTGCTGCGTCACCGCGTGATCCTGTCTCCGGCAGCCGAGATCAACGGCCGCAAGGTCGAGGAGATCGTCGGTGCGATCATCGAAGCCATCGAGGCGCCACGTTGATCTATCCGACGCGTGGCGCAGTGATCGCAACTGCCGCCGGTGCGCCATTGGCGCTCGCGGTTGCAGCGGCTGCGCCCGGGCGCTGGTTCCTCGCGCTAGCCTGGCCTGTCGCGATCGTGCTCCTGTGCGCACTAGATTCCTTGCGGGGGATCGGCACAGCAACTGCCCGAGTCGATTTCCCGGGTCATGCCTATGTTGGCGAGACCCGCGACTGCACCGTGACGGTCAAGATTGGTAGTCGGCCGGCCAGTGCGCACGTCGCGCTGCAATCTTCGCCTCTAGTCGGAATTGAGGACGACGGCCGCATCCGTGTGCCGCTCGATCAGGGGCGAGGCGCAACGCTTGTTTCGTTGGAGATGTTGCGGCGAGGACTCGCACGGTTCGAACGATTGTGGGTGCGCTGGACGGGTCCGCTCGGCCTCACCTGGCAACAGGGGACGATCGAGGTCGGTGCGGCGTTTCCAATCCTGCCGGACATCCGTCCCATTCACGAGCGCGGCGCGCACATCTTTCAGCGATACGCGCTCGAAGGCTTGCTGACGCAACTCACCCGTGGCGACGGGTCGGATTTCGACGCGCTCGTCGAGTTCCGGCCCGGCATGGATCGCCGTTCGATCGACTGGAAGCAATCGGCGCGGCACATGAAATTGCTCGCCAAGCAATATCGCACCGAGCGCAACAACCAGATCGTCTTCGCCATGGATAGCGGACGGCAGATGTGTGAGCCGGTCGCGGGCCTACCGCGCGTCGACCGCTGCGTGTCGGCGATGCTGCTGACCGCCTGGATCGCCCTCAAGCTCGGCGATCGGGTGGCAATCAATGCTTTCGATTCACGACCGCGCCTCTCGAGTGGCCTCGTTTCGGGCGGCGGTGCCTTCGCCGAGCTCGAACGCATCGCCGCGGAGATTGATTATAGCGGGGAAGAGACCAATTATACGTTTGCGCTGACGACGCTTTCCGCCAAGCTCACGCG
>JBKPON010000002.1:0-17492 GCA_046733135.1 Pseudomonadota bacterium
CAACAATGCCGTGCGCATCGCCCGAACTCAGGACGAAATGGCGCTCGCCAGTGCAAGCCGCGATTGTCATCACGAGCTCCGGCTGAAGCCGGCCCTGGCCAAACTCGATCGCTGCGCCGCCTTCGACGATGCGGTGGTCCAGCTTCAGGATCGTGACCCGCTGCGCGACCAGGGCCCGTTCAGCGAGCTTGCGGTGACCGGCCGTCTGATGAGCGCAGCGACCTTGTTCTCCGACGATTATCTGGCGATCGACAGCCGGCTGGACCGAATCCGGTTGCGGGTCGAGCTGGCACTGGCGCCGCCCGTGGCAGAGCCGCCGCCCGCGCCGCCGACCGATTAACGCTGAGCTGAAAGGGTAACGGAACCGCCGCCTGAGGTGGACGCCGTCTTCTCGACCTTGCCGAGCGGCTGCTCGTTGGAAGCGTTGGGTTCGCCGGACAGCGACCAGCGAAGATTGTCCGACGCCTCGAACTTCTTGGCATAATCCTCGTGCGTGGCCTCGTCCGAAGCCTTGCGCGCAACGAGGTTGAAACGGACCGCCACGCGCTTATCGCCGCGCATCGACGGCGCCAGCTTAATCGCTTCGGCTCCTGGAATCTTGGCCACCGCCTCCGCTACCGAGCCCGGCTGCACCGCAGTCGTATGCACGACGGCCAAGGCAGCATTGCGGAGCGCAAGCGCCTGCGGCTCGTGCCCTCCATAGGTTTTGGTGAACGCCGCGGGCTGACCCCAGCCACCGCTCCAGCGATAGAAGATGTGCGCGCCGACGACGGCGCTCTTCGCCAGGGTCGAGGCCCAATAGGGCACGACGTAATCGGCGTGATAATGCGTGGCGTATCCGACCGGCGCGAAGACATAGCCGGAAAGCGCTCCTTCCGCGACGCCGTAAGCCCGTTTCCAGCCCGCGCTATCTGGCTGGCGATAGAGCGAACCGTCACATGTGAAGGTAAACTGGCAGCCGGTTGGGCGGGTCGAACCCTCATACACAACGCCGCAGACGCTCGCCGGGAAAGCCGGGTGACGCACTCGGTTGAGCACCACCTGCGCGACCGCCCGCTCACCATCGATGTCCTGACTGCCGGCCTCGTAATAAACGGCGGTCGCCAGGCACTGGAGCGCCTGGGTCCGCGCCGCCGAGCTACCCCTGAACATGAACGGCGGCGCAACGGGGTTGGGGCCGCGCGAGAGCGGAATCTCTTCGTTGACCTGCAGGGCCTGTTCGGGCGCAAGCTGCCGAACCAGCAGGGGAGGCGGAGGCGGGGGTGTTTGCGTCGGAGCGCGCGCTGCGGGCAGCTCCGGCATCGAATTCGCTGCCCCTGCGATCGCCGCGACCGCAGTCAGAGCGAGCAATCCGAAACCGAGCGTCTCTCGAGGATAGGCGCGCCACAACCCTATCGCGCGCGACTTCACGTCGGCAGCGCCGAGTTTGAGCCCCCGAATGGGGTCGGAGAGGGTCAACGTCTGTGGCATCGTGGTGATATAGCCAGCTAATACAGTAAATTCAATTCCGCGGATCCGCGCCGGAGTACCAGCGACCCGTTTCCATCCAACTTATCAATGGTTTCAACGGGATGATCCACGCTATTCCCATGAATAGATAGAAGGGAGCCTGAAGCAAAATAGGCCAGCGGCCGACGACCTGCGCCATACTTGCGACGAACGCGGCCCAAAAGACGATGAGCAACAGGATCAAAGCAATGCCGGCAAGCTTGCGCAACGACGGTGATCTTGGGCGGGTCATGACAGCATTCAAGGCCTTAGCCTTGACCGACGCGATCCGCATCAGTGGAGAACCGTCGTCCCAGGCCGTACCCGTATTCGTGACGTTCAGGGGAACCGAGGCATGTAGACGGCCATTCAGCATTTCAATCATTGCTGGTGAAGGAGGACGAATGCCTAGGACACTTATCGTTGCTGCAGCCCTGACTGCCACAGCGCTCTCGGGTGCCACAGTCGCCGAGGCCAAGCATCATGGCCGCACGTACGTCGAAGTCCGGCACGACCGCCACGACCGCCGTTGGGATCGCCATCATCGGCGCGGCTACACCGTTTATGTCGCGCCTCGTCGCGATTGGAGATATCGGCGCGTCAACGTCGGTTACCAGCTTGATCCGGTATTTTACGGGTCGCGCTATTACATCAACGATTATGGCGCGTTCGGACTTCGGGCGCCCGGCCGACATCTCCGTTGGATCCGCTACGGCGACGATCTGCTGCTGGTGAACATCCGTACTGGCCGAGTCGTCCAGATCCTGCCTGGCCGCTATTACTAAGCCCGTTCGCTTCTCAAAAGGGAAGCGGCGCCTGACCGAACCATTCGACGCCTTCCGGGCTTGCGAAGGCGTCGAGTGGTACGTCCCACGGGTCGGCCGGGATCGTCTCCGGAAGGAGCTGCATCGGCCATCCGACTCCTATGAGACGCGTGCGGTTCTTCTTAAGGCTGAGGAGCGCTCGGTCGTAGTGACCTTTGCCCCGGCCAAGGCGCGTGCCGCGATTGTCGATCGCGATCAGCGGCACGAGCACGAGATCCGGCTTGACGATAGGATGGCGCTTCGCGGGCTGCATGATCCCAAATGGACCCGGCTCCAGCGGGTCGCCGGCCAGAAAGCGGAAGGGCTTCCCGGGATCGGCGAAGCAGGGAAAGGCGACGATCGCGCCGACAGCGCGGGCCTCCTCCGTCGCCGGCAGCGGGCTGATTTCCGAGCCCAGCGGGCAATAACCGCCGACGACGGTCACTCCGGCGAATAGCGAAGTGAGCTTCTCGGCGAGACGCTGCTCGAGCAGGGCGCGCTCCGCATCCGACAGGGTTCGCACGAAGGCCTTGCGCGCTTGGAGAGCGGCCTGACGCAGCACCTCCTTCGAGAGCGGCGCCATTTCCGGCGTCGAGCCCGAAGGGCCGGGCGGAGAGGGAGGTAAAAGGACCACTCTGGCCGTTTGCCTCAAAATCGTCTGTTGCCGCAAACATTAGGGGCAGGCGTTTGATCTGAACGGGTGTAATTCCTCCTCAGCGTCTCAGGTGGCGAGGGAACAATCAGCTGGAGTGAGGCCAAGGAAGCGAGCGCCGTAGCTGCGTTCGACCGTGAGCGCGTGTTCAATCGCGTCCAATACGACCTCACTGTCCATCGATTGGTCGCGACGGACGATGAGCACGGTGGTTCGGTCGAGAGCTTCAGACGTGTTAACGACTTGCCATCCGCTGGATCTCAATTCACGACGCGCCTCTTCGATGGCTAATGCTTCGCCTTGAAACCGAAACGAAACCGGTCGCACAGCCTGAAGATCGTCACCGCGCTTTTTGAGATTGGTCATTGTACGGGATGCATTGTCCAGCTCGTCACTCAATCGATTCAAATCGTACGGCGAATTGCGATTGACCCTCGCCTGCCAAATTGATCCGACGATGCCGAGGACGAGGAAGATGGCGACGATAAAGATGTATTGGCCCACATCCTTCTCCCTGGATCGGACGCGTGAGCGCGGCCGCCAGTCGCAGGGATAGAGAGGATCACAGGGGATTATCGCCCGAATTTAATGCTCAAATCAGCATGAGCGCCCGCAATGACTCATGCGCGAAAAATGAGGTGACGGGACCGCCAAGGCCGTTTGCCCTAAAATCCTCTGACGCCAAAACGTCAGGTGGGCGCCGTATGCTTCTGACCCCGATGTGACCATCGTGACCAGGGCAGGGACAGCTCCCTTGGATGTCTATCGCCTCAGGGATTTTCCGAAGGCGCGCACCAGGCAGTGCCCGTCGGGTCCCGACTTAAGGATTCGCCGCCTCATTCTCAAGCTGCGTCGCGAGCGATTCGAGGCGACCGGCAAGCGACTCGGCGCGATCCACGAGAGCCGGGTCGGGGGTAGACGGAGCAGGGGGAGCGGCTGCCTCGGGCCGTTTCTCGATCAGTTGGTCTGCAAGGAGCAATGAGGCGAACAGGAACTGACGCGCTTCACTCAAGGTGCCGAGGCCGGCGAGCGCTTCACGGCTCTTGCCGTCAACTAGGCGTGCCGCGGCGCGGAGATTCTCTTCTTCTCCCTCGCGGCAGGCAACCTGATAGGTCCGGCCGGCGATTGAAATGTCGATCAGCGCGGCCATCACGCTGCGGCCTCGCGGATCAGCTCGTCGAGCTCTTCAACGACCTCGCGAACCTTCGCTCGAAGCTCTTCGTCCCGCGCCGGCGCGGGTTCCCGGCTGGCAAGCGCGCGATCGATGCGTTCCAGCGCACGCTCGACACGATCAAGTGCTGCGGAGAGGCCACCGTCGTCCATCGCCTCATTCGCTACGCAAGTTGATGAGTCCGGGCAAGCATTGACGCTGCACGGCTCACCCGACAAAGGGGCCGCGTCGCCGATCCGACTCCCGCGCGGAGCCGAACCCCAGTAGCGGAGCCCTGATGCAGCCGACCGACCGCCGCCTCGCCAACGCCATTCGCGCTCTAGCGATGGACGCAGTGGAGGCCGCGAACAGCGGACACCCCGGGATGCCCATGGGCATGGCGGACGCGGCGACCGCGCTGTTCACGCGGCATCTCAAATTCGATGCTTCCGACCCACATTGGCCCGACCGCGACCGCTTCGTGCTGTCGGCGGGGCACGGGTCGATGCTGATCTACGCCTTGCTCTATCTCCTCGGCTATGAGCGGCCGACGATCGAAGACATCAAGCACTTCCGCCAGCTCAACTCGCCGACGGCCGGCCACCCGGAAAATTTCGAGCTTCCCGGAGTCGAAGTAACGACGGGTCCACTTGGACAAGGTGTCGCAATGGCGGTCGGATTGGCGATCGCCGAACGGCACTTGAACGCCATCTATGGCGATGAGCTGGTTGACCACCGCACCTTCGTCATCGCCGGCGACGGCGATCTGATGGAGGGCGTCAACCATGAGGCAGCGGGGCTCGCGGGCCATCTGAAACTCGGTCGCCTGATCGTTCTGTGGGACGATAATGAGATCACGATTGACGGCTCGACAGAACTGTCGCGCAGCGAAGACGTGGTTGCCCGCCACCAGGCGGCCGGGTGGCACACCAGCAGCTGCAACGGACTCGACGCCGGGCAGGTCAGCCGAGCGATAGAGAAAGCGATCGCCGATCCGCGCCCGAGCCTCATCCGCTGCAAGACGATCATCGGCTTTGGCGCGCCAAACAAGCAGGGAACCGCGGCGACCCACGGTGCGGCCCTCGGCGCCGACGAAGTCGCCGCGGCGCGCGTGGAGCTTGGCTGGGACCTTCCGCCGTTCGAGGTCCCCAACGACGTTCTTGGCGAATGGCGCGCGTTCGGCGCTCGCGGCGCAAACGAGCGGACGAGCTGGCTTGAACGGCTGGAGGCCAGCGGGAAGAAGGACGAGTTCCTCGCCCGAATGGCAGGCCAGACGGACGAGGCTTGGCTCAAGCCCTATCTCGACCAAATCCTCGCCGATCCCAAGCCGGTGGCGACTCGAAAGGCGTCGGAAATGGCGCTGGAGGTCATCAATCCCGCCGTGCCGGCTACTATAGGGGGTTCAGCCGACCTCACGGGGTCGAACAACACCAGGACCAAGGGGCTCGAGCCGCTCACCGCCGATAATTACGCAGGCCGCTACATTTATTACGGAATCCGTGAGTTCGGAATGGCCGCGGCGATGAACGGGATGGCGTTGCACGGCGGAGTAATCCCCTATGGCGGGACCTTCCTCGTCTTTACCGACTATGCCCGGCCCGCCATTCGGCTCTCCGCCCTGCAAAAGGCGAAAGTCGTCTACGTGATGACGCACGACAGCATCGGCCTTGGCGAGGACGGTCCGACACACCAGCCGATCGAGCATTTGCAGAGCCTGCGGGCGATGCCGCAAATCGACGTTTATCGTCCGGCCGACGCCGTCGAGACCGCTGAGTGCTGGGCTTTGGCGTTGCAGAGCGATGGGCCAAGCATTCTCGCCCTTACACGTCAGAACGTGAAACCGGTGCGAACGGTGCCCGCCAACCAGAACCTCTGCGCGCGTGGCGCCTACCGGCTGAGCGCCGCCCGGGCCTCGCGCAAGCTCATCCTCATCGCTACCGGATCCGAGGTCGAAATCGCCTTGGCTGCGGCGGAGCGGCTTGAAGAGCAAGGGATCGGTACCGACGTGGTCTCGATGCCCTGCACCGAGCGCTTCGACGCCCAGCCCGCCGAATATCGCGACGACATCCTCCCGGACGTCAGCAACCGGGAGATCCTTCGCGTGTCGATCGAGGCCGGAACGACCTTCGGTTGGGAGCGCTACACGGGGCTTCACGGCCTCCGCATCGGTGTCGACCGGTTCGGCGTCTCGGCGCCGGCCAAGGACGCCTATCAATTCTTCGGCCTCACGCCCGACGCAGTCGTGGCCGAAGTGCTCGAACATATGAAACAAAGGGAAATCGCATGACGAGAGTTGCAATAAATGGCTTCGGACGCATCGGCCGACTGGTCGCGCGCGCGATCCTCGAGCGTCCCGACAGTGGGCTCGAGCTGGTCAGCGTCAACGATCTCGCCGATGCCAAGTCCAATGCCTGGCTGTTCTCGCGCGATAGCGTCCATGGCAAGTTTCCGGGCCAGGTGTCGACCGATGGCAATGACATTATCGTCGACGGCAAAAGGATTCATGTCACGGCCGAGAGGGACCCGGCGAAGCTGCCCCACGGGGACAATCGCATCGACATCGCGCTCGAATGCACCGGCTTCTTCACCGATCGCGAGAGCGCCCAGAAGCACATCGAGGCGGGCGCGAAGCGGGTATTGATCTCGGCGCCGGCGAAAGGTGCGGACCTGACCGTGGTTTATGGGGTAAATGACGACAAGCTGACGCCGGAGATGACCATCGTCTCCAACGCGTCATGCACCACCAATTGCCTCGCTCCCGTCGCCAAGGTCATGAACGAGACAATCGGGATCGAGCGCGGGCTGATGCTGACGATCCATGCCTACACCAACGATCAAAGGATATTGGACCAGATCCATAGCGACCTCCGCCGCGCCCGAGCCGCGGCCATGTCCATGATCCCGACGACGACTGGCGCCGCGCGCGCCGTTGGCGAAGTTCTCCCAGAGCTCAAGGGCAAGCTCGACGGCTCTTCGATCCGCGTGCCGGTGCCCGACGGAAGCATCATCGACCTCACCTTCACCCCTTCGCGCGACACGACACGCGAGGAAGTGAACGCCGCGCTCAAGGCAGCGAGCGAGAGCGGGCGGCTGAAGGGAATCCTCGAATATAGCGAAGAGCCCCTGGTTTCGGTCGACATCGTCCACACGCCTGCAAGCTCGACGGTCGACAGCCTCGAAACGGCGGTGATCGAGGGTAAGCTGGTCCGCGTCGTCAGCTGGTACGACAATGAGTGGGGCTTCTCGAACCGAATGGTCGATACGGCGGCCGCGATGGGGAAACTCGGATAGGCCCTGTCCTACACGCGCGCTTTGCCGTTATGGCGCTCGCGATGAATCGAAACCCTCACCGTCAATGGACCACGTGGATGCCTTTTCGCGTGCGCACGCATGACTGCGCTGCGTTCGCTGCGTTTCGAGTGGGCAAATGACCAGGTTCAAGACACTCGACGACTTGCCGGAAGACTTGACCGGCAAGAAGGTACTGGTCCGCGTCGACCTCAACGTGCCGATGGAAGGCGCGCGGGTCACTGACGACACCCGGCTTCGGGCCTTGCTGCCGACGGTGCTTGAGCTCAGCGATCGCGGGGCGATCGTACTTCTCCTCTCCCATTTCGGACGGCCGAAAGGCGAGACCCGGCCGGATATGTCCACGGCGCAATTGGTGACTCCGGTGCATCGGCTGACGGGCCGCTCGGTGCGCTTCGTCGAGGACTGCCAAGGGCCGGAAGCTGAGCGCGCCATATCGACGATGCTGCCGGGCAATATCGGCATCCTCGAGAACACCCGCTTTCACGATGGGGAAGAGAAGAACGATCCCGAACTCGCTAAAGCCATGGCGGCACTCGGCGATTATTATGTCGACGATGCCTTCTCGACGGCTCACCGCGCCCATGCCTCGACCGAGGGCATCACCCATTACCTCCCGAGCTATGCCGGCCGAGCGATGGAAGCGGAGCTCAACGCATTGGAGCGGGCGTTGGGCAACCCGGATCGGCCCGTGGCTGCGGTGGTAGGGGGCGCCAAAGTCTCAACCAAGCTCGCCGTGCTCGGCCACCTCGTCGACAAGGTCGACCATCTGATCATCGGCGGCGGAATGGCAAACACCTTTCTCGCAGCGCGCAGCGTGGATGTCGGCAGATCCCTCTGCGAGCATGAGCTGACGGGCGAAGCCAGTGCGATCTTCGACCGGGCGGAAGAGGCGGGATGTACGATCCACCTGCCGTACGATGTCGTGGTGGCGAAGGAGCTGAAACCAAACCCGCCCGATGTCCGCACCTGCAACGTGCACGAGGTTCAGCCCGACGAGATGATCCTGGATATCGGCCCGGCGGCGGTCGAGGCGCTCGCGGATGTGCTCAAGACATGCCGGACATTGTTGTGGAACGGTCCCCTCGGGGCGTTCGAAGTGCCGCCGTTCGATGCCGCAACGGCCGCGCTAGCAAAGACTGCGGCGGCGCTGACGAAGGAAGGTTCGCTCGTGTCGGTCGCAGGCGGCGGCGACACGGTTGCTGCGCTGAATCACGCGGGGGTAGCAACGGACTTCACCTTCGTGTCCACCGCCGGTGGAGCGTTTCTTGAATGGATGGAAGGGCGCACGCTTCCTGGCGTGGCCGCTTTGGAGCGATAGGAAGAGTCATGAATCAGTCCGAGATGATCGCGAAAATCAAGCAGGGCGACGGCTTCATCGCCGCGCTCGACCAATCTGGCGGTTCAACGCCGAAGGCCCTGAAGGGCTACGGCATTGAGGAAGGCGCCTGGGGGAACGACGCGGAGATGTTTGACCTCATCCACCAGATGCGATCGCGAATCATCACGTCGCCCTGCTTTGGGTCTGGCAAGGTCATCGGCGCGATCCTTTTCGAACGTACGATGGATGCGCAAATCGGTGGGAAGCCGACGCCACAGGTGCTGATCGACCAGGGCGTCGTTCCCTTCATCAAGATCGATAAGGGACTAGAGCCCGAGGAAAATGGCGTTCAGCTGATGAAGCCCATGCCGGAGCTCGATGCACTCCTCGAGCGGGCGAAGTCCTTGGGCGTATTCGGCACCAAAGAACGGTCGGTGATCAATGCCGCCAACGTGGCCGGGATCGCCGTTCTCGTCGCCCAGCAATTCCAGGTTGCCAAGCAGGTGCTCGCGCAGGGTCTGACGCCCATCATCGAACCCGAGGTGAACATCAGGAGCGCCGACCGCGCTCAAAGCGATAATCTGCTTCTCACCGCCATTCTCGAGGAGTTGGACGAAATTCCAGAGGGGCAGCAGGTGATGCTGAAACTTTCCATTCCGGCCGAGCCGGGCCTCTTCGAACCGCTCGTCGATCACCCGAAGGTGCTTCGGGTCGTTGCCCTCTCCGGCGGCTTCAGCCGCGAGGAAGCCTGCCGCGAGCTTGCCCGGAACCCCGGGATGATAGCCAGCTTCAGCCGCGCGCTCCTGTCGGACCTGCGTCAGCAGCAGAGCGATGAAGAGTTCAACCGGAGGCTGGGGACCGCGATCGACGAGATTTACGAAGCGTCCACCGAGAAGGTGCCAGCCTGACGTTGGAGAAAGGGATCACTCAAGAGTTTGCCGAAGCATTCGCGCCTGGCGAACGCGGCGCTTGCAAGCTCTATCTGATTAGCCCGCAGGACGTGGGAGCTGTCTTCCCGGACCGCCTCAGGGATGCGCTCGAGCCCGGGCTTGCAACGGCTTTCCAACTCCGCGTCAAGGACACGCCGGAGGACGACCTTGCGCGCCTTGCCGAGCCTCTCCAGCGTATCTGCGCGGACTCGGGCGTGGCGTTCATCGTCAACGACAGCATGCATTTCGCGAAGCGGATCGGCGCCGATGGCGTCCACCTTGGCCAGTCGGACGGCGACGTCGGCGAGGCGCGGGCGCTGCTCGGCCCCTCGGCGCAGATCGGGAAGACGTGCCACGACAGTCGGCACCTGGCGATGGAGGCGGGAGAGGCGGGCGTAGATTATGTCGCGTTTGGCGCCTTCTATCCAACCACCACCAAGCCCTCCCACTATCGGCCGGACCGCTCGATCCTCACCTGGTGGTCGACTTTGTTCGAGATTCCCTGCGTCGCGATCGGCGGGATCACGCCCGATAATGCCAAGCCCCTCGTCGAAGCGGGCGCGGATTTCCTCGCGGTGTGCCAGGCTGTGTGGGGAACGGATGATCCCGGAGTCGCCGTGAGACGGTTTGCCGAGGCGATCGGCCGCTAAAGCATCAAACGAACGGCCGCTCGCGGTACCACTTGGTCACGATATATTTGGTGCCTTCTTCAACCGGCTGACCGGCATGTGCGGTCCATTTGTTCGGGCTGCCGTCAGGATTCATATTGTTCCAGATGAGCAGCCAGCCGGGCCGCGGGATGACCTGGAAGCCAAGAGCCGTGAAGGCCGTCCCGCCGCCCTTTGGCGGCTGGTTGAGGTAGATCATCGCGGTCCAGGTGCGTTGGCCGCCGCGTTTCTCCGTCTCGGACCAATAGGGCTGGTCGATGTAGAAGAAGTCCTCATGCGACTTATAGAATTGGTTCTCCTGATAGCGTTGCCCTTGGAGGGGCTCGCCTAGTGTTGGGTCGATCCCGAGCAAATCGGCAATGCGCTTCTCGACCTTCGCGACGACCGGATCGTAGACGTTGAGGTTGCAACTCGCGCTCGTGCGGTAGTTTTCCTCGCTCCCCTCGAACAAGGTGGAGGGATAGGCGTCGGCATCGATCAGGTCGATCAGATCGTCGCATTCGTCTTCATCGAGGAAATGGGCAACACCATAGAGTTGCGCCGGCTTTTCGGGATTGAACGGCAGGATTTGGACTCCTGGCGTCGATTCGAGCCGTTCGGAAACTCTTCGCCCAATCTCGGCGCGAACCTCGGAAGTCTGTTTTTCCAGAGGGATGTGCTCGGGCTGTTCGTCGGCGGACATTGCATCGTTGTGCTGCACTTCCGCGCAAATGCCAATCATCGGCTGATCTGCCCGATCATGGATTTGAGCGTCCGCGCGTCCTCAATGGCGTGACCGTGGATGTCATTGTTGAAGTAACACCAGACGCTCCGTCCTTGCCGCGACTGCTCCAGGCACCAATCGGTCCATTCCAGCAGGGCTTCGTCCGAATAGCGGCCCCAGTATTTCCCGGCCGCGCCATGAAAGCGCACATACGCCGTGCGTCCGCTCGCCCAGCGCGGCGACACGATACCCTTCATATCGTGCACGACAAAGCCGACCCCGTGCTTGTCGAGCACCGCAAGGGCAGCCTCGTCATACCAACTCTTGTGACGGAACTCGACGACCTGCTCGAGATCGTCCGGGAGCCGGGCAAGAAAGGCGTCGAGCCGGTCGAGATTCAGATGGAGGCTGGGCGGCAGTTGGTAGAGCAGCGGCCCGAGCTTCTCTCCGAGCGGCCGGGCGAGGCCGATGAAACGGTCGACCTCGGCCTCGCAATCGAGGAGCTTCTTCATATGAGTAATGAATCGGTTGACCTTGACCGCGTAGCGGAAGCTTGGCGGCGCCTTCAGGCGCCAGCCTTCGAACGTCGACTCCAACGGGAGTCGATAGAAGCTTGCGTTGATCTCCACTGTATCGAACTCTTCGGCGTAGCGATCGAACCATAAGCGCTGCGGCAGGCCTTTAGGGTAGAAGATCCCGCGCCAATGCTTGTAGACCCAGCCCGAACAGCCGACGTGGACTGCGGATACAGTTGTTTCTACCATCGTTGCAGCTGAACAACGTCGAACCGCAAGGGTTGCTACTGCCGATGCTGAGAGTGATCGGGACTGCGCTGCTGACTGCGTTCGTGACCAGCCTGTTCTGGATCTGGTTCTACAATTTCGTCCCTGGCGCGACGGTGCTTGATCGGCGAGTGACGGCCGCAGGAGAAAAGATCACGGTCGATCCCAAGGCCCAGCCGCCGGTGACTCTCGCCGAAGGGATTTGGGTGGGTCCGGCTGGCCTGGCGATCCCCGTTCAAAATGTGAAGCCAAGCCAGCTGGTCGACACGTACACTCAGGCACGCGCGGGCGGAGCGCGAACCCATGACGCGATTGACATCATGGCACCCGAGGGCACTCCCGTCTTCGCGGCCGCGAATGGCACTGTCGAGAAACTATTCTTCTCCCAAGGAGGCGGCGGGATCACCGTCTATGTTCGTTCGCCCGATCAACGCTGGACTTATTATTATGCGCACCTCCAGGGCTATGCACCCGGCCTGACTGAGGGCGAGCGGGTGAATCGTGGCCAGCTACTCGGCCGAGTGGGGCATACAGGAAATGCGTCGGCAGAGGGGCCGCACCTTCACTTTGCAATCAACCGCATGCAGCCGGGCGAGCGCTGGTGGCAGGGCTCTCCGATCAACCCCTATCCCCTCCTTGCCGGAAAAAAGGCCAGCGGCTAGAGCGCCGCATTCTGCACAACCGCTGTTCGCTCGGCATGTGCTTCGATACGGCATTTCGACTTCGCTCAATGCCTACTCAGCATGAGCGGCTTTGTTGGTTCCGCTCATCCCGAGTAGCCGCTGAGCTCGTCGAAGCGGCCTAGCGAAGGACGGTCAGTGCAAGGTTCTTTGAAGGCACGAAGCACATGAAAATC
The DNA here is from genome assembly GCA_046733135.1 of Pseudomonadota bacterium. Taxonomy (GTDB): domain Bacteria; phylum Pseudomonadota; class Alphaproteobacteria; order Sphingomonadales; family Sphingomonadaceae; genus Sphingomicrobium. The sequence continues at coordinate 12,662 of JBKPON010000002.1, forward strand.
TCCGGCGTGGACATCCGTCCCGGCAACATCATCGAATATGAAGGTGGCATCTGGCGCGCTGTGAAGATCCAGCACACCCAGCCCGGCAAGGGGGGCGCTTACATGCAGGTCGAGATGAAGAACCTCATCGACGGCCGCAAGACCAATGTCCGCTTTCGCTCGGCCGAGACGGTGGAGCGCGTGCGGCTCGACACCAAGGATTTCCAGTTCCTCTATCACGATGGCGACATGCTCGTGTTCATGGATACCGACACGTACGAGCAAGTGTCGCTGCCTCAGGACTTGCTTGGCGAGGCCGCGGCGTTCCTTCAGGACGGAATGCAGGTGAAGCTCGACATGTACAATGAGCGCCCGATATCCGTGGAGCTGCCCGATCAAGTGGAAGCCACGATCGTCGAGGCCGACGCCGTGGTGAAAGGGCAGACCGCGAGCTCGTCCTACAAGCCGGCGTTGCTCGATAATGGTGTTCGCGTGATGGTTCCCCCGCACATCACCGCGGGGACGAAGATCGTCGTCGACGTCTACAACCAGGAATATGTCCGCCGCGCGGACTAAAGCTCCAAACGGAGGATAGTCGGTGGTTGCTCATTCCGGCCTGATCACGGTAATGACCCGCGCCGCGCGCAAGGCGGCGCCGCGGCTTAGACGCGACTTTGGCGAGGTCGAGCAGCTGCAGGTCAGCCGCAAGGGCCCCGCCGACTTCGTCTCGCTGGCCGACAAACGCGCCGAACAGACGATCGTCGAAGAGCTGCGCAACGCCAGGCCGGACTGGGGAATGCTGCTTGAAGAAGGCGGTGAAGTCGAAGGCAATCCGGACAAGCCGCGGTGGATCGTCGATCCGCTCGACGGGACGACCAACTTCCTCCACGGCGTGCCCCATTTCTCCATCTCGATCGCGGTGGAGGAAAGGAAAGCGGACGGCCGAAGCGAGATCACCCAGGGCCTCATCTATCAACCACTAACCGACGAAAGTTTCTGGGCGGAAAAGGGCAGGGGTGCGTGGCTTCATGACGCACGGCTGCGGGTCTCGGCCCGTCGGGATCTCAGCGAATGTCTGATCGGCACCGGGATCCCGCACTGCGGGCGGGGAGTTCCCGAAAACTGGGCCAAAATCTACGGCGCCATTGCCCCGCACGTGTCGGGCATCCGCCGCTTCGGTTCAGCGGCGCTCGATTTTGCTTGGGTGGCGGCGGGTCGATTGGATGGTTTCTGGGAAGACGAGCTCGACCCATGGGACGGCGCCGCGGGAATCTTGCTCGTCCGGGAGGCTGGGGGATTCGTCACCGACTATCGTGGTGCCGACAGAGCCCTGGAGCGTGGCGAATTTGTCGTCGGCTCAGCGGCGATCCACAGCAAGCTGCAGAAATTGGTCGCGGGGGCGCTTCGCTAGGATTTGTCCGGACAGGATTTCTCTTGCATCCGGACGCGAATCGGCTTGGCCGTAGCGGCGACCGGATGACAAGCTGATGGCAGCCGCCGGATGGATGCGATGGAACGGAAACGCGAGCCGAAGAAGAGCGAGACCCTCGAAGTCCGCTTGCCGCACGGGGTGAAGACCGCCCTGATGCGCAAAGCGCAAAGCGAGGGCCGCTCGGCGAGCGAGATCATCCGCAATTCCATCGAAGCATATTTGGCGGACCGACCCAAGGAGAAGCCGAACATGCTCGCCACCGCCTGGAAACCCGTCGCCGTCGCTAGTGCTGCTGCCGCCGCGATCATTTGGACTGCGCTTGCGCCTGCGCCGCTGGCGGCAGGACCTGACCTTCGTGCCGCGTTCAATACGTTCGACGCGAACAAGGACGGGGCAGTCACCCTCGAGGAGTTCCGCGTGGGTCATTCCCGTGATCGGATGTTCGTTCATTCGGCGAAATCACCCGCCCATTCGGCGCCCTTCATGATCCCGCTTCATCACGCCGTTCCCATCGGCGCACGTGGATCGCCCGTGCCGGAGAGCGTACTAGAGTCGGAGTTCGCGAAAGAGGACCTCAACCATAGCGGAGCCGTCGACTATAGCGAATTCAAAGGCTTCCACGTCGCCATGATGAATGCCGCCTTCGCGCAGGTCGATCGGAACAAGGATGGCAAGCTAGACTCCTCCGAGCTTGATGCCGTGACCGCGCAGCTCCCGCCAGGAGCACCGCGGCCAAGTTTCGCCGAACTCGACCGCAACAGCGACGGCAAGCTCGACAGCACAGAGTTCTTCGGTCATTCCGAGTAGAGAGTAGGGGCGCTCTCCGGAAGGCGCGCATCCCGATGGGGGAGAGGCTCGAGTGCTGGCTGCGGTCCTCGCATTGGCGGCATCCGTCGGGTCGCCGCCTGTACTCACCATCGCGCCCCAGCATCGCCTGGTCGAAGGCGTGGCGAGCGACGGTAAGACCATCTGGGTGTCCAGCATTCTGGATAGGCAGGTGCTCGCCTGTCGGGTGAAGTGCCGGACGCTGGCGACCTTGCCCGAAGGGCTGCACCCTTTCGCGATCGCCTGGGACGGGCTTCGCAAACGCTTGTGGGTGGCGGTCGATTGCCCGCCGGGGGTTCCGGGGATTACGGCGTGCCAGCGCGGCGCACTACTCGCGATCAACATGCGCGGACGCATCCGGACACGTATTTCGCCATCCGTCGGTGAGTTCCACCCCGGGGACGTATCGGTGTCCGGCGGGCAGGTGTTCGTCAGCGACAGCCAGAACGGGATGGTCTTCCGCCTGACGAAAGGCGGACGCGCAGTCATCGCGGTCGTGCTGCCCGGCACTGGTAAGAGCGCGCAAGGCACGGCGCTCGATCGGACGGGCAAGCAGCTCATCGTCGCCGATTACAGCCAGGGGATCGGCATCGCTGACCTCGATACTCTCAGGCGGACGCTTCTGCCGAGGCAGGACGGCAAGCCGCTGCGCGGGATCGACGGTCTCGTACGGTGCGGCTCGATCTATTACGGAATTTACAACGGCGCCGCTCCGGGGCGCCTCCTCTCCTTCACCACCGACGGAAGGACCCTTCAGTTCAAGGATCCCCTGCCGAACCTGAAACTCCCGGACCCGACGCAGCTCGCTTACGACGGCAAGCGCCTGCTGATCGTCGCCGATTCCGGTTGGGCCTCGGTCGACAAGCAGGACGTGCCGCGGTCTTCGGGTACGCCGATCGTCGTCGTTCCGCTGTCGAGCGATTGCCAGCCGCAATAGCACCTCCTCCGCTTGCGGCAGAGGGGTCTAGGTCCTAAAGCCCGCGCCAAGTTCAAGCCCCCGGAGTTCCTCTTGGCCAGCGTCGCCTTCGGATACCTGCCGATCCTGTTGTTCCTGATCGTCGCCCTCGGGCTTTCCGCGGGCTTCGTCGTGCTGCCCATGCTGGTTGCTCGGCTGACCGGCACGCATAAGCCGGACCCGGCCAAGCTCAGCGAATATGAATGCGGCTTTCCGGCGTTCGAGGACGCCCGCGCCGAGTTCGACGTCCGCTTCTATCTGGTGGCGATCCTGTTCATCGTCTTCGACCTCGAAGCGGCCTTCCTGTTCCCCTGGGCGGTCAGCCTCGATTTCACCCGAATCTCGGGCTGGGTGGCAATGATGATCTTCCTCATCGAGCTTGGCCTCGGCCTGGCATATGCCTGGAAGAAGGGGGCGCTGGAATGGGAGTGATGCTCGACGCCCGGCATGACCCCATGCCCACCGAAGAGGAGCTCGCTCGGATTGCCGGTCTGGTTCCGGGCGGGGTCGACAAGAAGAAGCTCGAGGAGCTTCGCCAGTCGCTCAACGAAAAGGGGTACATGGTCACTAAGGCCGAGGATTTGGTCACCTGGGCGCGGACCGGTTCCTTATGGTGGATGACCTTCGGCCTCGCCTGCTGCGCGGTCGAGATGATCCACGTCAACATGCCGCGCTACGATCTGGAGCGGTTCGGGGCGGCGCCGCGCGCATCGCCCCGCCAGTCCGACGTGATGATCGTCGCGGGAACGCTCTGCAACAAGATGGCCCCGGCGCTGCGGCGGGTCTATGACCAGATGAGCGAGCCGCGCTATGTCATCTCGATGGGCAGCTGCGCGAACGGCGGCGGCTATTACCATTACAGCTATTCGGTGGTGCGCGGCTGCGACCGCATCGTTCCGGTGGACATTTACGTCCCGGGCTGCCCGCCGACCGCGGAAGCTCTGCTTTACGGGATCCTCCAGCTGCAACGGAAGATTCGCCGCGAAGGGACGATCGAGCGGTAATGGTCGCTTTGCATGTTCCACGGACCGCGCCGGACGACGGTGTGGTCGAGGCCGCCAAGGCCACGCTCGGCGATGCCTTGCTCGACACGAAGCAGGCAGCCGGCGAGATTACCCTGACCGTCCGGCGCGAGAGCATCGCTGACACGCTGCGCGCGCTGCGCGACACTCCGGGCCTCGAATATCAGCAGCTGATGGAGATGGCCGGTGTCGACTATCCAGATCGGCCGGAGCGGTTCGAAGTCGTCTACCAGCTTCTTTCGCTGACCCAGAATAGGCGTCTGCGCGTCAAGGTCTCGACCGACGAAGCGCATCCCGTCCCGAGCGTCACCTCGATCTGGCCAGTCGCGGGATGGCTCGAGCGCGAAGTGTACGACATGTACGGCATCACCTTCGCCGGAAATCCGGACTTGAGGCGGATTCTCACCGACTATGGCTTCGAGGGTTATCCGCAGCGTAAGGACTTCCCGCTCACTGGCCATGTCGAGCTGCGCTACTCTGAAGCTGACAAGCGCGTCGTCTATGAGCCGGTGTCGCTGCCGCAGGATTTCCGGACCTTCGACTTCCTCATGCCTTGGGAAGGCGCGGAATATTTGCTCCCCGGCGACGAGAAGGCAGTACCCGAAGCGCCCGGCGCGC
>JBKPON010000003.1:0-3269 GCA_046733135.1 Pseudomonadota bacterium
CCGGGCGGCCGGTGTTGGCGTTGACGTCGCGAGCGACCGGCTTGGCCGGCTCCGCAGCGGCGATGGATGCACAAGTCAGCGCAGCAGCTGCAATCAGAAGCGAGCGAGCATGCATGGCCGGGCCCTCCAATCTATAATGCCGAATAACCGGCCCATGCTTTCCAACTCGCTTGCGCAAATGGTTAAGGAAGGAACAGTAATTCCCTAGGGAATCTGCTCCGAACTACGATTTTTTCCCTAGATATAAGTGGGTTAACGGCGCCCTAAGTTGCCTTACGTCACGTTGACTTTTTGTTAACCCAGGCGCAGAGTCCCTCGCGCTTTCACGCAGGGGGAAGACCATGGCGACCGCCGTTTCCAACAAGCGTAAGATGTATCTGACCACCGCAGGAGTGCTCGCGTTCGGGATCGCAGCCTACGGACTTGGCCGAGTCTATCCGCCACGGGGACCGACCACGGGCACAGTTGCTCCCGCGCAACGCTACGTTTCCGCGCAGGTCGCCGAAGGCGACGTAACCCTCGGCGATACCTCCGTTCCGGAGCTGATGCAGACGGACGCCTTCGAGCTGATGGTCAAGGATCCGAACTTCCGCGCACTGGCCGCGAGCCCCGGCTTCCAGGCGCTCGCCGGGCAGCCCCAGGTGATGGCCGCGCTTTTGGCCAATCCGCGGGCATTCAGCGCGCTCGCTGCCAACCCCAAGGCGTTCGCTGGGGTTGCGCAGGCTGCGCAGAATGCGTCCGCTCTGGCGCCCAAGGCGCACCAGGCGAGCGCCCAATTGATGAGCGCGGTGGCCGGCCATCCGGCGGCGATGGAGGCGCTCGCATCCCATCCGCAAGCGTTGGCCGCGATCGCCGCGAACCCCGCAGCCTTCGCCAGTTTCGCATCCAACGCCAACGCCTTCCGAGATGCCGCGTCCAAGGCTGCGGCCGACGCACGCCTGGCCAGCAATGCTGCGGCCTTCGCCCAGCTCGCCAGCGACAATGCGGCGATGAAGGCGCTCTCCGCCGATCCGCGGGTGTTCAGCTCGCTCGCCGCCAATGCGGCCTCGTTCAAGGCGCTGTCCGGGTACCCGCAGGCGCTCGTCGCCGCAGTCAACAGCGCTGCCGCTGCCGCGCATCAACTGCAATCGGCGGGCATCTCCAACGCGTCCCTCTCGGTGCTCGCGGCGAATTCCAACGCGCTGGCGGCGCTCTCCGCCCAACCGAAGGCATTCGCGGCGATTGCGGCGCACTCCAACGCCTTCGCGGGGTTGGCGTCACATCCGCAGGCGCTGGCGGCAATCCTCTCCAATGCATCGGCGTTCAGCAGCTTCGCCAACAATGCCAATGCGTTTCGTGACGCCGCCTCTAAAGCCGCGGCCGACGCGCGCTTGGCCAGAAACGCCCCAGCGTTCCAGCAACTCGCTAGCGATAACGCGGCCATGAAAGCGATTTCAGCTGACCCGCGTGTCTTCTCGGCCATCAACGCTAATGCCGCGGCGTTCGCCTCGCTAGCGAGCAACGCCCACCAGCTGAGCCCGCAATTGCTCGCTGCCATCGGCAACGATGCTTCGGCCTTTTCCAACATGGCCAGCAATGCCGCGCAATTGAGCTCGGCGGCGAAGGCACTGCAGGCACTCAATGCCAGCTCGCTCGCGGCGTCCGCCGCGGCCGCGGGGCGAATCAACTCCGCTGCGTCTCAAGCGGTTCTTGCCAATCCGCAAGCGTTCGCCGCCATGTCGGCCAGCCCGCAAGCGTTCGCGGCGGTGAGCAACCAGTCGGCAGCACTGGCGTCCTTGTCGTCCAACCAAAAAGCATGGGCTGCTCTCGCGGCGCAGCCCAACCTAGCGGCGCTGATGGCGAATCCCAGCTTCTCGGCAGCGCTGAACCAGGCGGGCGTCTCGCAGTCCCACTCCGACTAACGCGCCGGTCGGGGTCGGTGGAGGGGTCTGACGGGCGCCGGTTTGCATTTGGCACGCTGGCGCTCGTTCTGACCGCTTCGGCAAACTCCGCGCTTGCCCAAACTCCGTCGAGCCAGCCTCCGCCGCCGTCGCCGCCCGACACAACCACGGTCGTGGAAAAGCCGGAAGTCGTCCCGCCACAGCCCGAGGATCAACCGCCGGTGGAACCCGTCACGCCGGCCCCAACCAAGCCCAACGCGCCCCAGCAGAAAACCGAGCATGTCCCGCAGGACGCATCCGGCTTTCACTTGTCGACGCTCGAAACGAAGAATCTCTCGCTTCTCTATATCGATCCAGTCCAGACCTATCTGACGCCCTATCTCGCGCGCGCTTTCGAGAATGCGCTCGCCTTCCACGAGAAAGAATTCCACTGGAAACCGTGGGAACGGACGACGATCCTGCTCAAGGACTTTTCCGACTACGGCAACGCCGCCGCCCTCGGCTCTCCGAGCAACATGGTCTTGCTCGACGTCGCGCCCCTGTCGCTGTCGATGGAGACCTTCTCGCCCGGCGAGCGCTTCTTCACACTCAACAATCACGAGCTGGCGCACGTCGCGGCAATCGACGTCTGGAACCCCCGCGATGCCTTCTGGCGCCGCTTCCTTGGGGGGAAGCCAGTGCCCCTTCAGAAGCACCCGGAATCGATCCTCTACAACTTCCTCACGAGCCCGAGAAACCTGACGCCGCGCTGGTATATGGAAGGGAGCGCCGTCTTCTTCGAAACCTGGATGGCTGGAGGACTCGGTCGTGCCCAGGGCGGCTATGATGAAATGGTCTTCCGCGCCAAGGTGCGCGACGGAACACGAATCTATTCTCCGCTGGGTCTGGAGAGCGAAGGTACGTCGTCAGACTTCATGGTCGGGGCCAATTCCTATCTCTATGGAACGCGCTTTTTCTCATATCTGGCGCTCACCTACGGACCGGAGAAAACGGTCGAATGGCTCCGCCGGTCCGAGGATTCCAAGGCTTTTTACGCGAGTCAATTCAAGCATGTCTTCGGCAAGCCGCTCGACGCGGCGTGGAATGACTGGATCGCCTTCGAGCACAAGTTCCAGGACGAGAATCTCAGGCGCCTGGCGCAATATCCACTGACCGAGGTGCGCCACCTCAGCCCACGCGGCCTAGGGGCCATGTCGCGTGGATTCATTGATGAGAAGACGAACAGCCTTGTCGCCGCCTTCCGTTGGCCGGGCCGCATCGGTTTTCTCGGCAAGATGGATCTCGCGACCGGAAAGATCACTCCGCTTACCGATCTCGATGGGATGATGCTCTACAAAGTGACGAGCGTGGCTTTCGATCCGGAGAGCAGAACCGCCTTCTACACCAACC
>JBKPON010000004.1:0-3924 GCA_046733135.1 Pseudomonadota bacterium
GGGCGAGAAGCTCGCAGCCCCAGCGCTGGGCGCTGGGGCTGCGAAAGGCGAGAAAACGGGCGTGCTGCGAACCATCGATTGGATTCAACAGCTGGGCCTGTGCGAGAGGCCCGTCGAGGCCATCAAGCAACTTCCCCTGAAGCTCGGCAAGGTAGGTCGAAATCCGCGCCGTCGTCAGTCCCTGGTCCCGCAACATCCGCCGGACGGCATTGAAGCGATAAAGCCCCGACGGATCGAAGGTGGCTCCGAGGAACCGGGTCGCGTCTTTGGCATAGCCGACGCTGCCGACGGGAAGACTCAGATCCTCGAACTCGGCGAACCAGCCGGTGATCGGGGGGCGTTCACCAAAAGCGGGTGGGGCATGGAGGAAAGCGCAGCCCTCCCCGGCCATCGCATATTTATAGCCTCCGCCGAGATAGAAGGCGGTATCGCCAGCGGTCGAGCCAAAGGGCCGATCGAGCGCCATGAAGGCGTGATAGCCATCGATCACCACCCAGGGCCCTTCAGGGCGCCCGAGGACCGCGAGCTCTTCGACCCGATCGAAGATGCGGCCGCTCCCGAACAGGACCTGGCTAACCAGCACAAAGTCATGCTCTCCGCTTTGCGCCCGGGAAAGGAATCGCCCTGAGAAGCTGTCGAACGGCTCCGTGGCGACGCGCTCAAGATCGATCCATCCCTCTTCGACCCATCGCTCGAACTGGCGTCGAGCGCTGTGGAATTCGCCGTCCGTGGTGAGCACCCGCAGCCGACCGGCGCCGCGGCGCGGCGCGGCCGTCACCAGGCGCACGAGGAAATCGTGGGTGTTCGAAGAAAAGACGACCGCGTCCGGACTGCCGGTCCCGAGCTCGCGCGCGACATGGGTCTGGGCCTCGGGCCAGACGTCGTCCATCACCTTGTCCCACTTTACGTCGGCGAGGCGCGCCGCATCGTCCCACGCCTCGACCTGTCCGGCAAAGCTCGAGTCGGGCCAAAGGTGGTGGCTGTGAGCGGCGAAATGCAGCCTGTCGGGATTAGCCGAGAGGCTGCGCGAAAACAGATGTTTGAAGGTCAAAGATCCGTCCTGAGAGACCACAGCTCAGGAAATGCGCGCTTGTCGAGAGTCGAGCGCAAATAGGACGCGCCGGCGGAGCCCCCGGTCCCACGCTTGTTCCCGATGATGCGCTCGACGGTGAGAACATGCTTGTGCCGCCACGCGGCGAGCGCGTCATCGATGTCGACGAGTTTCTCGGCCAGCTCGTAGAGCTCGAACCAGCGCTCGGCATCGCGGTATACTTCGAGCCATGCCGCGGCGAGCGCTTCCTCCGATCCGTCGCCAATATCGAAGCCGGCACGGGTCAAGGCGTCGGTCGCGGCTTCGCGGAGGCTAGGCTGATCGAGCGCGGCCTGGAGCCGTTCGCGCGCGCTAGTCCCCTCGTCATAATGTTCCAGAAAGGCCGCATTTTTGAGGCCCAGGCGATATTCGATCTCGCGGAATTGTGACGACTGAAATCCCGAGCTGGTGCCGAGCACGTCGCGAAACTTCATATAGTCGACCGGAGTCAGGGTGGAGAGCACGTCCCAGGACAGGGTCATCACCGCCTGGATCCGGCTGATCCGTGCCATCGCCTTATAGGCTTCCGCGAACCGGTCCTCGCCAACGAGCCGGATCGCGAGCTCTAGCTCGTGGAGCAACTCTTTCATCCACAATTCTTTGGTCTGATGGATGACGATGAACAGCATTTCGTCGTGCAGGTCAGACAGCGGCTGCTGTGCCGACAGGAGCTGATCGAGCTTCAGATAGTCGGCATAGGTCATGCCGGCGGGCGTCGCGGTCATTCCCCCCGCTTAAGCGAAACTGCACTCCCGCAAAAGCGGGGCAGGACGTCAGGCTTATTGCTGGGTCGGCATTCCCGGAGCGCCGACGGTGCCGATGTTGCCGAAGAGCTCGTCAAACAAGCTCTTCTTCCGCCCCAGCGTTGGAGTTCTGCGATGGGAGGGATCGATGCCGGCAACCAGCTCTTTCCCAGTGCGCTGGATCGACGCCACATTGCCGGCCTGGTCGAACTGGATGTGCAGGACCGTCTGCTTGGTCACGCGCGGATTGCGAAAGGCGAGCTGGGTCGTGTCACGCGCCACATAATACCAGTCGTTCGACGTGAACTCCCCGGAGAAGCTCGGCCGGCCGAGCAGTTTTTCGACCGACGCCTTGTTGTCGACACCCGGCTGGATCGAGCTGGAGAGCTGCGCGTCGAGCACCGCGCCCTTATGCGCGTGCACAGCGGCGCAGCCCGCGAGGAGCAGTGCCGCGACCGCGACGACAGAACCCTTGAAACGCGCGAATCTCATGCTGATCGAACCTCTCTTGCGGCGCTTCCGCTGCGCCCTGCATCACTGCCCGCGTCTTGCCTAGCGGGCCGCGGGTCTCAATATGCCGGGGGCGGTGAGCGGCGCAAGCCTCGCTACCTCCAAATCAAGCGCGAGGGACGCTATGCTGGGTAACCTGTTCCGGAGCTTAACGGCTCATCCCGCGCGGGGCGCCGATCTCTTTGCGGCGGTTACGGCTGAAGCGAGGCGTCCGCATTGGTACGTCGAAGGGCAAATCCCGGACACGATCGACGGCCGCTTCGCCGTACTCGCCACCCTCGCGGCGCTCGTGCTGGTGCGGCTCGAGCAAGCCGGCAAGGAGGGAAATGCGCTTTCCGTCGCCCTCACCGAGCGGTTCATCGAGGTAATGGAATCGGAGCATCGCGAACTCGGGCTTGGCGATCCGAAGCTCGGGCGTCAGGTGCGCAAGCTCGTTGGTTCACTCGCCCGCCGCACGGATCTGTGGCGTTCCGCCCTCCAGGGTGATTGGACCGAAGCGACTCGCGGGAGTCTTTACAAGAGTGACGTTTCGGCGAACGCGATCGACCATTCGGCAAGTGCGTTGCGCGAACTTTGGGGCAGGTTGGAACGCCTCGAATTGTCCCGTCTCGCGGAAGGAAGGCTATCATGAGCGACCGCTTCGCGCACCAATTGCGCCTCGACCAGATTCGCGATGGCGAACGGCTCGACCTTTCCGCAGACGAGATGGAGCGGCAAGGAATCGCGCAGCGCCTTGGGCTCGAATCGCTATCCTGTTTGGAGGCGCATGCGGTGCTCTCTTGCGACGGCGAGATCGTGCGTGCCCAGGGCCGCCTCGCCGCTTCCCTCGAACAGAGTTGCATAATCACTAGCGAACCCGTGACAGCGCATGTCGACGAGGCCTTCGACCTCGTTTTCATGCCGGAGCCGCAAAATTATAGGCCAGACGAAGAGCTCGAACTCGGTGCACCCGATTGCGACGTCGTGTTTTACGATGGAGCCGTGATCGACCTTGGCGGTGCCATTGCCGATTCGCTCGCGCTCAGCCTCGATCCCTATCCGCGCAGTGCCGGCGCCGAAGCCGCGCTTAGGGAAGCGGGAGTGTTGACCGAGGCAGAGGCCAGTCCGTTCGCAGCGCTGGCGAAGCTGAAGCTCGACAAGGAATAAGAATCAGAACGGAACGTCGTCGTCCAAGTCGGTATCGAATGTCGCCGGCTGTGGGCGTTGCTGCGGCCGCGATGACGCTCCCGCGCCGACATCGTCGAAATCCTCATTGAACGCGCCGCGACCACCGCCGTCGCGGCTATCCAAGAGCACCAGCTCACCGCGGAAGCGCTGCAGCACAACCTCCGTGGTATAGCGGTCGTTGCCGCTCTGGTCGGTCCACTTGCGCGTCTGTATCTGCCCCTCAAGATAGACCTTGGAGCCCTTGCGCAGATAATTTTTCGCGACTCGGCCGAGGTTCTCGTTGAAGATCACGACATTGTGCCACTCGGTCCGCTCCTGGCGGTTGCCGTCACGGTCCTTCCACTGCTCGGAGGTCGCAACGCGCATGTTGACGACCTCTCCCCCATTGTTGAGCGAGCGCGCCTCTGGGTCCGC
>JBKPON010000005.1:0-7003 GCA_046733135.1 Pseudomonadota bacterium
GAGTTCCTCTGCGAAGCTCAAGAGTGGATGGTAATCAACCGAAGGCGGCCGGCTTTAGAAGAATCGGAAGATAATCATCTGCACAAGCGCGACCGCCACTAATATGGCCGAGACTCTCTGCGCGGCGGCGAATTTAGCCGGAGCGGAGGCCGCGGCTGGCCAAGCAATGAGCTGCTGGATGATAACAGCGATGATCGCTGCGAGTGCGCCAACTGCCAGCATTTGCTCTGGCGTTCCGAAAGTGCTCCGATGGAGTAGCGACCACAATAACGTTCCAAAGAGGATAGCGGAGATTGAAGAGGCCAACTGCGGCTTCCTCATCGGCATGGCGGCTCCCTTGACCCCGAGATTTGAGAGCACGCCCGTTACTCCCAACCAGAATGCTGCTGGTAACACGTGTAAGACCAGAACCAGTGGCACGAAGAAGCGCATCTTCACCTCAATGTCGTAGTATTCACTCCGTCCATTAATGGCCTATCGACAGCGGATGTGACCGAATTTAGCTGGTGACACGGGCCAAAACACTGCCTTGACTCAGGCGTCGTAATCCACCGCTACGCCGTCGCCGAGCGGGACGGACTGACAGGTCAGCACATAGCCCGCGGCGACTTCCTCGTCCGTCAGACCGTAGCGAGCGGCCATTTCGACCTTGCCTTCGGTGATCTTGGCCCTGCAGGTCGCACAAACTCCGGCCTTGCAGGCGAAGGGTGCCGATAGCCCCGCGGCGCGCGCGCTGTCGAGAATGTTGCCGGCGGTGAACGGCACGCGCCGCGTGCGGCCATCGAGCGTGACGGAGACGGTCACTCCTTCCGCTTCGGTTTGAAGCTTTGCCATTTCTCGCGCAACCGCCCCGGGCGGCCGATCAGCGGTGAAGCGCTCGATGTGAATGCGCTCTTTCGCGATTCCGCGATCGAGCAGTGCCCCTTCCGCGGCGTCCATCATCGGTCCGGGGCCGCAGATGAACCAACCGTCGACCTCCGCTGCGTCCGGCACGAGATGATCGATCGCATCCTCGCAGCGCGCACGGTCGAGCATACCGTTGAACAAGTCGATGTCCTGCTCTTCCTGGTCGAGGAAATGATAGATTTCGACGCGGCCGAGATGCTTGTCCTTCAGTGCGGCAAGCGCCTCGAGAAAGATCACGGAACTGCTGTCGCGGTTGCCGTAGAGCAGCGTGAACCGGCTTTGCGGCTCGTATTTCAGAGTGCTCTTGATCAGCGACATGACCGGCGTGATCCCGGAGCCTCCCGCGATGCCGACTAAGTGGCGCTTGCTTGCCGGATTGAATTCGGTGGTGAAGCTGCCATGCGGCGGCATCACCTCGATCATGTCGCCGGGCTTGAGCTGGTCGCCGACCCAGTTGGAAAACAGACCGCCGCCGATCCGCTTCACCGTCACTAGCCAATCATGCTCGTCAGGCGCGGTGCACAGCGAGTAGTTCCGGCGCACTTCCTCTCCGCCGAGGGTCGCTCGAAGGGTCAGATGCTGGCCGGGCTTAAAGGCGAAGCGCTCACGCAGCTCGGGCGGAATGTCGAAGCGGATCGAGTTCGCTTCGCTCGTTTCCGGCACGACTTCGGCGACGCGAAGGGCGTGAAAATGCTCAGCCACGGGACCGGCTTATTCTACCACTTCGCGTCGGGATAGGTACGCGGCAGGAACTGCATCACTGCGAGGAGATGGCCGAGATGCTCGCTGTGGTGCCCGTGACGGCCGCCCAAGAGCGGACGCTGCTCGGCTGGCGTTTCCAGCCTGGCTTCGGCCAGAACTGCCGCGATCGCCGAACGATATTCCTCTTCGAAGGTGCGCGGATCGGGCGCGATGCCTGCCTCGATCGCGGCCAGAAGGGTTTCGTCCACCTCGAACAATTCCGGGACGAAGCGCCAGCACCAGTCGAGCCCCGCGGCCATCCGCCGTGTACTTTCCTCGGTCCCGTCTCCGAGGCGAATCGTCCACTCGGACGCGAGTTCGCGGTGATAGGCGACTTCCTTCACCGCTTTATGTGCGAACTCCTGCAGAAACCGATCGTTCGAATCCTGCAGACGCAGCAGAAGCAGGTACTGCCAGGTCGTATAGAGCAGATGCCTCGCGATCGTCTGCGCGAAGTCCCCGTTGGGCTGCTCGACCAGCAGGCAATTGCGGTAGTCGAGCACGTCGCGGTGGAAAGCCAGCTTGTCGCCGTCACCCGCCTCCCCCAGCAGCAACGTCGCCTGGCCGACCAGGTCCAACGCCAGGTTGGCGAGACTGATGTCGACCTCAAGCACCGGCCCGTGTCCGCACCATTCGCCAAGGCGCTGGCCGAGGACTAGTGCGTCGTCACCGAGGCGAAGGAGATAGTCTGTGCGGGGGTCGGCTATCGCTTCCACAATTGCTGTCAAAACAACCTCCGTTCGTGGAAGCTAGATATGCTTCACCTCGTCGGGGATGTCGTAGAAGGTCGGATGGCGATAGATCTTGCTCTCCGACGGATCGAACAATTCCCCTGCCTGTTCAGGATCGCTCGCGACGATCTGCGCCGACGGCACGACCCACAGGCTCACGCCTTCCATCCGCCGCGTGTACGTATCGCGCGCGTGGGCGAGCGCGAGCTCCGGGTCAGGAGCGTGAACGCTGCCAACATGGCGATGCGACAGGCCGCCCTTGGCACGGATGAACACTTCCCAGAGCGGCCAGTCACCGGGCACTAAAACGTCACCCCGGGCTTGACCCGGGGTCCGCCTGTTCTTTCCATCGTCGCAAGGAGGAAGGCGGATGCCGGATCAAGTCCGGCATGACGAATCGCGCGCATCAAGCCGCCTTCCTCTCGCGACGCTTGGCTTCATGCGCAGCAGCGGCCTCGCGAACCCACGCGCCATTTTCCCAAGCCTCGCGCCGCGCCTTCATCCGTTCCTTGGCGACAGGGCCCTCGCCGCGAACAACCGCGTAGAATTCCTCCCAATCGACCTCGCCGAAGTCGTAGCCGCCCTTCTCGTCGTTCCACTTAAGGTCCGGGTCTGGCACCGTCAGACCGAGGAAATCCGCCTGTGGCACGGTGATATCAACGAACTTCTGCCGGAGTTCGTCATTGGTCTCGCGCTTGATTCGCCAGCGCATCGACTGTGCGGTGTTGGGGCTGTCCGCATCGGGCGGACCGAACATCATCAGCGAAGGCCACCACCAGCGATTGAGCGCGTCCTGAGCCATCCGCCTCTGCTCGGGAGTGCCGTTCGCCATGGCGATCATGATCTCGTAGCCCTGGCGCTGGTGGAAGCTCTCCTCCTTGCAAACGCGGACCATCGCCCGGGCATAGGGGCCGTATGAGGTTCGCTGCAACGGAACCTGGTTCATGATTGCCGCTCCGTCGACCAGCCAGCCGATCGCTCCGATGTCGGCCCAGGTCAGCGTCGGATAATTGAAGATCGTTGAATATTTGGCTTTACCGCTGTGCAGCGCCTCGATCATCTGCTCGCGGCTCGTCCCCAGTGTTTCGGCGGCGCAATAGAGATAGAGGCCATGCCCTGCTTCGTCCTGTACTTTGGCGAGGAGGATCGCCTTACGCCGGAGCGATGGAGCGCGAGTGATCCAATTGCCCTCGGGCAGCATGCCCACAATCTCACTGTGCGCATGCTGGCTGATCTGCCGGGTGAGCGTTCGGCGGTAAGCCTCGGGCATCCAGTCCTTGGGCTCGATGAACTCATCGGCCGCGACCCGCGCCTCGAACTCCTCGAGAAGTTTCGGGTCTTCGAGATTCTCGATCTTCGCGCTCTTTTGCAACTCGGTCGTATACATGGCCTCGATGTAGCCCTTGCGGCGGCGCGGTTCAAATCGAGCCGGCTGCCGAACCAATCGAAAATGCGCTAGATTGTTTCGCCGGCCACACGATCGGCCGCGCGGACTGGGGAGGATTTGATGGTTGCTGCTGCTGAAACTTCGACCGTATCGCACCTCGCAACGCATAACTGGGGCTGGTTCATGGTGCGCGGCGTGCTCGCGCTGATCCTGGGCGTCGTCGCAGTCGCCCGCCCGTTCAGCGCTCTCTTCGCCTTCACGCTCGTTTTCGCCGCTTACTGCTTCGTCGACGGCATTGCCTCACTCATGGCGGGTATCAGTGGAGCGCAGGCGGGCAAGAGTTGGGGCGCGCTTGTGTTCCGCGGAGTGACCGGAATCCTCATTGGCGTGCTGTTCGTGCTCCTGCCGATGGTCGCGACCGCGACCTACGCATTCCTTTCGATCCTGATGCTCGCGATCTGGTCGGTCGTCACCGGCCTGTTCGAGGTCATGGCGGCAATCCGGCTGCGCAAGGAGATCGTGGGCGAATGGCTGCTCGGCATGTCCGGAGCCATCTCGATCCTGCTCGGGATCGGGATCGCGGCGCTGGTGCTGCCTAGTCCGCGCGCGACCATATTGTCGGCGGCATGGCTGATCGCCATTTACGCCTTCATCGCCGGCGTTGCGCTGATCGCCCAGGCCATCCGCCTCAAGGGAAAGTCGGTCTGACGAATAAGGTTTCGCATTCACGTCCCGCGCGGTCAGGCGCGGGCATGTGAATTGGATTGAATTCGACCGACGCGCCTTCCTCGCGACCACCGTTGGAAGCGTTGCGGCGGTTGCGGCGCGCGGACAAGCCGGGCCGGTCCTGCGCCCGGAGGATTTCGGAGCGATCGGCGACGGGGTCACGAACGATTCGCACGCGTTCGCGGGCTTGAGCGATGAGGTCAATCGGCGCGGGGGCGGCACGATCGCGTTTGGCCCCATGCGGACCTACATCGTCGGCGGACAGACTCGGGGTGGCGCCGACGTCGCTTGGTCGCCCGTTCCGGTGCTGCATCTTCACGACCTTGTCGCCCCGCTGAGAATCGTCGGCAATGGAGCGCGACTGCGCTGCGAGGCCGGTCTTCGTTTCGGGACATTCGACCCCGCCACTGACCAGCCCGTGCATCGCAAGATGCCGAACCTTCGCCGTTCCGAATGGGCGAGCCCTTATTGGGCTATGGTCTGGATCAAGAATTGCCGCGCCCCCGTCGTTGTGAGTGACTTGGAGCTTGACGGCAACATTGAGCGGCTGCGCATCGGCGGACCCTTTGGCGATACCGGCTGGCAAATCCCCGCGACCGGACTTCTGCTCCAGGGGAATCTCGAAGAAGAAATTGTCGAGAATATCTCCAGTCACCATCACGGCCAGGATGGGGTGATGATCGTGGGAAATTCGCAGCGCAAAGCTCGAAGCCGCTTCCGGCGGCTCGTCAGCCGATACAACGGGCGACAGGGCCTGAGCATTACCGGCGGCCGCGGCCTGGATTTCCAGGATTGCGATTTCAGCCACACGGGCCGCTCAACGATCGACAGCGCGCCCGGCGCTGGCGTGGATATCGAGGCCGAGGACGAACCGATCCGCGACATTTCGTTCACACGCTGCAAGTTCATCGACAATTCGGGCGTCGGCATGGTCGCAGACAGTGGCGACAGCGAGGGCACGCGCTTCGTCGATTGTCTATTCGTCGGGACGACGGCCTGGTCCGCCTGGCCTCTGAAGCCCCGTTTCCGCTTTGACCATTGCATCTTCGTCGGATCGGTCGTGCACCCGTTCCCCGATAAGGATCCGCTGCGTGCCGCAAGATTCACCGATTGCCGCTTCACCGACGATCCGAAGCTTTCTCCCAGCGGTAAAGTGTTCCTGGGCGGCGGGCCGATCGTGAACCTCGCCGAGAGCGACAATGTGCTGTTCGATCGATGCCGGTTCGACCTCCTTGGTTCGGGCCTGCTGCCGTGGAGCTGGCGCGCGATTTATCGCGACTGCCGCATGAAGCAGCATTCGACCAAGACCGCGACTCCGAAAGGGGAATATCTCGGATCGACCACGATCAGCGGCGCGGTTGACCTTTATGGTTCCAAGGTCCTCGGCACGCTGGTGGTGAATGGCAAACCCCTTCCACACGGCCAATACGGGGGCAAGCCGTGGTAAAACCCTAGGCGTCGAGTATCGGCCCACCGATCGAGCGCGAATAGCCGGTGAACTCGGCGACTGACCGGCCGTCCGAGCTCCGCACAGCGACTCGAGTCACACCGCTGCGACCGGCCGTCGCAAGCTCTTCGGCTTCAGCAGTCAGCGTTTCGCCTTCGCTAGCGCTGCCGAGGAAGACGATAGAAGCTTGGGCGGCAACCGTCCTCTCGTTGCGGCCGTTGCAAACGTAGGCAAAAGCGGTGTCGGCGAGGGCGAATATCATGCCGCCGTGCGCCATTCCGTGACCGTTGAGCATATCGGGGCGCACGACCATCGAAAGGCGCGCATAGCCGGCACGGGCCTCCTCGATCTTGATGTCCCAGGAAGGTCCCGTGCCCTCCTCGGAAAGCATGTGGTGCGCTACGCGCGATGCGAGCTCGTCGGGGTTCATCTTGCGTCTTTCGTCATGCCGGGCTTGACCCGGCATCCGCCTTCCTTCTTGTGCCAGAAAGAGCAAGACAGACCCCGGATCAAGTCCGAGGTGACAATTGGAACGGCTTATGTCCGACTATGAGAACATCCTGTTCGAAGTCTCCGGCCCAATAGCTCGGATCACGCTCAATCGCCCCGACCGGTTGAACAGCTTCACCGCGACGATGCACGGCGAGTTGAAGGACGCACTTGAAAGTTTGGGCGATGCGCGGGTCCTCGTCCTTACTGGTGCCGGGCGGGGCTTCTGCGCGGGACAGGACCTCAACGACCGTGCGGTGTCGTCCGGCGGGCATCCGGTCGATCTCGGAATGACGGTGGAGACATGTTGGAACCCGCTGGTGCGCACGCTTAGCTCGATCCCGCAGCCGGTGATTGCGCGAGTCAACGGAGTCGCCGCCGGTGCGGGCGCCAATATTGCGCTCGCCTGCGACATTGCCGTCGCGGCGCGATCCGCCAAATTCATCCAGAGCTTTTCAGCAATCGGTCTCATTCCCGACAGCGGAGGCACCTGGATCCTGCCTCGGCTCGTCGGCCAGGCGCGGGCGCTCGGGCTGGCCCTCACTGGCGAGCCGCTCTCAGCCGACGAGGCCCAGG
>JBKPON010000006.1:0-3919 GCA_046733135.1 Pseudomonadota bacterium
TGATCGCACAGCGCAATCACATCACCCGTGCACTTGCTGATAGCGCGTCCGAAATTAAGTGTTGAGCCGAGCCTGTCGCGATTGCTCAGCACGCGCACGGTGAAGGGAGATTTCGCCGCAAAATCCAGGACTAGGGCCGCGGTCGCATCGGTCGAAGCATCGTCCGATATGACAAGCTCGTCCGGCGGACGCGTCTGCGCCAATATGCTCTCCAATTGTTCCGATAAATGTGCGGCGCCGTTGAACGTCGCCATGGCGATGGAGATGCGAGTCAAATTCGCGCCGCGAACTTCATGCGATTATAGCGGCCGGCCCGCAAGCCACAGCAATCTCTTACCTATCTGCCAGGATAATGAGAGCTGATCTTCGGGAACCGTGCGAACGTTCGTGAAGTCGCCCCGCTCAATCGTCCAACCATTCGTGTATTCGTCAAAGCGCGATTGAATTCGGTTCGAATGCCGCAAGGCCTCGGCGCTTGATCTTGCGAACACGGCAACGAAATCGTTCCAAACTCCGCTTTCTTGCTTACCGACAAAGGATTCCAGCAAGACCGCATCATAGCCGTTGCGTTTGGCCCAATTCTGCAGCGCTTGCCCACTGTCGGGGTAGAACCGCCAGCAATCGACCGGATAGCGATGGAAATATCCGTTGGACGGCACATTGAGATAGAACAGGCCGTTGGGTTTGAGAATTCGAAACACTTCCAGAAATGATAGCCAAAAGAACTCGGAATGCTCAAAACACGAAGAGGATACACAGACATCAACCGAGGCGTCCTCGAAAGGCAGCGCGTATGGATCATCAATGACGACGTCCACACCCTTGCCTTCGGCGAAGTCGACGCCAACGTACTTGCAGCTTGCGGGCGCAACCGTTCGCAACGATCCGTTTACGTCCTGCGCACCGATGTCGAGGATCGTCAGGTCTGCTTGATCCTTGAGGTAGGTATCGAAGAACAGCTTAGCGTGTTTCATCGCCGTATTGTGCATCACCCTCACTCGAAATTCGTTGGCATCTCATTTCGTGGATTGAACCTCGCCAACAAGGGAAGCCCCTTGCCTCGGAGCTGTTCGATCAGGAATGATTGATTCGTCAGCAAGCTGGCTCCGAACAACGTCACCATGCCGACCCAAAAGATAGGGCTCGGCCACGGAACCGCCACCGCAATCCCAAGACTTGACAGTACGAGCACCGCATTCGCGCAAGCTCCGCGCACTTCCTTCGGGCTCGGTTTTGTGAATAGAAAGAGGACGCTGTCGCAAGAGGCCCTGGCCGTCCAGGTAATGGCCGCACCAACTATGCCCAGCCTATCTGTGAGAAGTGCGAGGAGCGCCAGGTACGGCAACAGATACCAGAGGAGGAGCTTGGTGATGATGTCGGGTCGGCCCCGCGCCAGCAATACTGTGGACGCGGCATGGCAAACTCCTTGAATCCAGAACCCAAAGACTAGGATCACACCCGCTGTAGTTCCCGCCGATGCGAGCTTCGATCCAACCCAAACAGTGAGGAATGGCCCGAGGAGCGCCGTCCCCGCAATTGCGAGCGGCGTGAGAAGCGCGGTGAGCGCCTCCAAAGCCCGGTCCTGTAGCCTCGCCTCTTCCTTCCGGTCGCTCGCTGCCAAGCGGGGTAGGGCAGCACTGCTTAGGCTCGAAGCAAAAATGGCGAGTCGCTGCACCAGATTATATGGCAACACATAGGCGGTAACCGACGCTGGACCCTTGATCGATCCAATGAAGAAGCGATCTACCCACATGACTGCGGGGACGACGATCGATGTTGCGGTCGCCCATCGGCCATAGGCCGCAAGCTTCCGTAATGTCGTGCGTTTCGGGCGCGCAGGAACATGTAGCGGAATGGCTTTCTTGCAGATCACGAATTGGGCCGTGAGGGCGGCGTAACTGACGGCGGCGATTCCGACCGTCAGTTCCCTGAGCTCATGGCCTACTGTGAGGGCGATCATCAGCGGCACGACAGAAATCAAGGTCGTCGTCCCGACCTGCAGCACGTTCATGGCTCCGAACTGTGACCGCCCCTGAAGTGCTCCAGCCAGGACATATCCCATCATCGTCGCAGGGACTGCCGCAGCAAACCACGGAAGTGCGAGCCGGATCTCCCCGTTGAGCGCCGAATCGGTGTGGGCGAAATGTTGAAAATAAAGGCTTCCAATGATCACAACGAGCAAGCCGCTAATGAGCGCACCGGGCAGGCCGAGCAGCAACCCCGTCCAAACCAAATCAGACCGTTCCTTCGCTAGTACATCGGTCATTCCGGCGAGCTGTTGGGTAAGTGCCGGCGCCATTCCGAATGACATGAAAGACAGTGAGCTGAGCAAGGTCCAGAAGATGGCTAGAACGCCGTAACGCTCGACCCCAATCGCGGCGATGTAGAGTGGTGTGACTACGATGGTCAGCAACACGGGCGAAAGGGCACCGAGGAGATTGTACAGGGTATGGCGCGCTACACTCACCGGTGCGTCGCCCTAAGCCCTATGCGTGGCAATGCTCATGGCCTTGTTCTTTGGCTACCAAAGGCGGCTCGGGCAACCGCCGCGCCCGCCAACCGGCGTGAAGCTTTGACCAATCGCCTCAGACCTACGCCCTAGCCCCCAGCAAGGCCGCGCGATATGCTCGGGTCATGGACGCGCGGACCAGGAAGCAGCATCAGGTCGACGACGAAGCGATCGAAGAAGCCCAAGTGCTCGCCGAGGCGATGGGCGCCAAACGGGACCGGCTGCTCGCATCGTTCACCTTGATCGCCGGCATCGGCCTCATCGTCGCAATGCCGTTCGCTTTGCGCGCCGGCGCCGAATTCTTCATGCCCGTCACGGCGGCACTGGTCATCGCTATCGCCCTGGTGCCGCTGCTCGAGTGGTTCGAGCGCCGAGGCGTTCCGTCCAAGCTCGCCGCTGGGCTGTGCCTCATCATCTTCCTCCTGATCGCTTTGTTCGCCATCGGATCGATCGTAATTCCGGCGACGGATTGGGTGGCGCAGGTGCCTTCCAAGATCCCGAAAGTCCGGGCGGCGCTCGAGCCGGTGCTCGATCTCTACAAGAACCTCGACCGGTTCATCGCCAAGACGACGTCGCAGATCGCCATCTCCCAGGAGCAGACCCGGGCGGTCCGGATCGAAACGCCCAATTCGATGCTCGGCCTTCTCACCAGCTCCGCGCCGCACCTCATGATCCAGCTGTTTTTTTCGCTGTTGGTGATCTTCTTCTTCCTCGCGGGCTGGACCGCGATGCGCAAGAAGACGATCGTCAGCCGCGGCAGCTTCGAAGGGGCGCTGACCACAGCGCGGGTCATTCAGCAGGTGGTCGACGCAACCTCGACCTATCTCGGCACGATTACGCTGATCAACGCTGGGCTCGGAGCGTTGACCGCCGTTGCCTTGTGGTGGCTCGGCATGCCCTCGCCAGTGATGTGGGGCGGCATCGTCGCAGTCGCCAATTACATCCCCTACCTCGGGCCTATTGTCTGCGCGCTGCTGCTGTTCGTCGGCGGGCTGATGACCTATCCCGACATTTGGGGGGCGCTGTTGCCGCCCGCGGCATTCATCAGCTTCCACCTCATCGAAGCCAATTTCTTCACTCCCATGGTGGTCGGCCATCGGCTGACGATCAGCCCCCTGTCGATCCTCATCTCCTTGTCCTTCTGGGCGTGGGTCTGGGGACCGACCGGGGCGCTGCTCGCCGTTCCGCTGCTCATCATCATGAAGACGGTCTTCTCGGCCGCCGGAACGCCGGACATCGCCGGTTTCCTCTTCGAACATGGCACGCTGACCCACATCGGCGATCCCGACGAAGAGGAGGAGGATGAGCGGCGCGAAATGGGACCGGCTATGGTTGACACTGAAAAGCCCGCCTCCTAGGTGCCCCGCACGCCAAAAACGCGGGTGTAGCTCAGTCGGTTAGAGCGCCGGC
>JBKPON010000007.1:0-2743 GCA_046733135.1 Pseudomonadota bacterium
CCTGGACCCCGGCCGACGCCGGGGCACCGGCCAATAATTCCTTCCGAGTCCTGCCCACTTCAGAAGGGCTCGGAGAGACGGTAATTCCAGCGGCCTCCATCGCGGCGATCTTGCACATCGCATCGCCCTTGCCGCCGGAGATGATCGCGCCGGCATGGCCCATTCGGCGGCCCGGCGGAGCAGTACGTCCGGCAACGAAGCCCACGACCGGCTTTCGGCGGCCGCGTTTCGCTTCATCGGCGAGGAATTGCGCGGCATCCTCTTCGGCGGTTCCGCCGATCTCTCCGATCATGACGATCGACTTCGTCTCCTCGTCGGCGAGGAACATCTCGAGCACGTCGATGAACTCGGTTCCCTTGACCGGATCGCCGCCGATCCCGACCGCGGTCGACTGGCCGAGGTCTTCGTTCGTCGTCTGGAACACGGCCTCGTAAGTGAGCGTCCCCGAACGGCTGACGACTCCAACGCTGCCCTTGCGGAAAATGTTGCCGGGCATGATCCCGATCTTGCACTCGTCGGGCGTCAGGACGCCCGGGCAATTGGGCCCGATCAGGCGTGACTTGGAGCCCTCGAGCGCGCGCTTGACCTTAACCATGTCGAGGACCGGAATGCCCTCGGTGATGGCGACGATCAGCGGCACTTCGGCGTCCACGGCTTCGAGGATCGAGTCAGCTGCAAAGGGCGGCGGAACGTAGATCACCGACGCATTCGCCCCGGTCGCTTCAACCGCTTCTTCGACCGTGTCGAACACGGGCAAGCCAACATGCGTCGAGCCACCTTTTCCCGGAGTGACGCCGCCGACCATCTGCGTGCCGTAGGCGAGCGCCTGCTGCGTGTGGAACGTCCCGGCCTCGCCCGTCATGCCCTGGACGATGACCTTGGTATTGCGGTCGACGAGAATGCTCACGCCGAATCTCGCTCCCCGGTGAAGGCCGGGGTCCAGGCCCGGCGACAGCCGGGGTTAAAACAGTGTCGAATCAAATTCATTCTTTCATCCACCAAGCGAAAGCCTTCGGCTCCTGGGCCCCGGCCTTCGCCGGGGAACATAATCAGTTCAAGCTTCCATCGATTTGCTTGCAGGCGACAAGCAGCTCCTTCACCGCATCGACGCTGGCTTGGAAGTTGGCGCGGGCGGCTTCGTCCAGCTCGATCTCGACGATCCGCTCGACACCGCCAGCGCCGATCACCACCGGGACGCCGACATAGAGGTCGTCGACGCCATATTGGCCGGTGAGGTGCGCGGCGCAGGGCAGCACCCGTTTCTTGTCCTTGAGATAGCTCTCGGCCATCGTAATCGCGCTGGTCGCCGGCGCATAATAGGCGCTGCCGGTCTTCAGCAGTGCGACGATCTCGCCGCCGCCGCCGCGGGTGCGCTTCACGATCTCATCGATCCGTGCCTTGGTCGACCAGCCCATCTTGATGAGGTCGGGAATCGGGATCCCAGCGACAGTCGAATATTCGACCACCGGAACCATCGTGTCTCCGTGGCCGCCGAGAACGAAGGCGGTGACATCTTCGACGCTGACCTGAAACTCCTCGGCCAGGAAATGGCGGAAACGCGCGCTGTCGAGCACGCCCGCCATTCCGACGACCATGTTGTGCGGAAGCCCGGCGAATTCGCGCAGCGCCCAGACCATCGCATCGAGCGGGTTGGTGATGCAGATGACGAATGCCTTGGGCGCATGCGCCTTGATGCCCTCCCCCACTGCCTTCATCACTTTGAGGTTGATGCCGAGCAGGTCATCGCGACTCATGCCGGGCTTGCGCGGCACGCCGGCGGTAACGATGCACACGTCCGCGCCTTCGATGTCCGAATAATCGGACGTCCCTTTGAGGTTGGCATCGAAGTCGTCGACTGGGCCCGCCTGGCCAATGTCGAGCGCCTTGCCTTCAGGAATACCCTCGGCGATGTCGAACAGGACGATGTCACCCATTTCCCGCATCGCCGCGAGGTGAGCGAGGGTTCCGCCGATCATTCCAGCGCCGATCAGCGCGATCTTCTTCCGAGCCATGAGGCCGCTTCCTTGCCTTTCTGCTTGTCGGGCGGCGCTTCTGCGGAGTCGCCGTTGGGGGACGCGGCGACCGATTAGCGGGGTGTCCCGCGCGCCGCAACCGCACCTCCCTTCATTGCAAGGGGATTAAATGATCATTGCTTCTCACTGATTCCGGCAACGGCCGAAAAGGCGGTTCGTTTCCGGCCCGTCAACTTCAGGAGAGTTCCAATGAAATATGCTCTTCTCGCCTTGGCGGGCGCGGCCGTCGCTTTGGCCGCAATACCCGCCGAAGCCCGACGCCATTCCAACGATGCGGTTTGCATGAAACACGAGAACGGCCGCTGCACCGCGTGGCGTGACATGAATCGCCGAGAGGCCCGCCGCGCCGCCTATCGCGTCGGCTATGTCTTCGGGCCGAATTACGGATATACGGAGTTCAGCGCGCTGCCGCAGCCGATCGTCACGCGTTATCATCTGCGCGACAACGGCCGCTACGTCTATCGCGACGGGTTCATCTACGTGGTGAACCCCCGGACATACCGCGTGATCCGAGTCATTCCGAGCTGAGCTGGGGGGACGTATGCAACCGGGCCGCCGCGCGGACACGGCGGCCCTTCTGCATCGGGTCAGTTGCCCTCCTCGATCAGGCTGAGAATGTTGCCATCGGGGTCCTTGAACCAGGTCGTCTTGAACCCGCCTTCACCAAGGTAAAGATCGCCTTGCCGCTGTAGCCCCGGCAGGTCGTACTG
>JBKPON010000008.1:0-10701 GCA_046733135.1 Pseudomonadota bacterium
CTTGAAATAGGCGAGCTTCATCCAAGAGGAGCGTCCACTTTACACCCAAAGGGCCCTTTCGGGACGCCCCAAAGGAACACCGGGCATCGGTCTGCGTATGACCGGCGGAGGCGACGATGGACGATGCAAGGCTGCCAGGACACTTCAGGCTTATGATCACGCCGCCGGGAAAGGTTACCACTCCGCTGGGGCTGATCGAAGCAGATAGCGACGCTGGAGCTTGGCTCTGGGCCAAACAGCTGGTCCGGGACAAGTGCGCGGAAGAGACCCTTGACCCTCACAGCCGTGTTGAACTGGTAGACCCTCAAGGAAAGTGGCTTGAGCCGTCTTCAACTGTTGGAGAACTGCTTCGGGACCGCCCGGCGCTCTTCCTTGCTCAGTGAACTGGTGAAGGTTCCTTTAGTTGCTCGTGATCGGTTTGGCGATCGGGTAGTCATGGGAAGATATTAGTAGTGCTCCAGCGCCAAGCTCCCCTACGCGTAAAATGGCTGATTGCGCGCACTTCCGATCGTTCTAAGTTGCGCCTGACCTGGGGGCACGGAAATGAGCGACGTGTTCGTCTCGTACAAGGCCGAAGATCGCAAACGCGTAAAACCGCTCGTTCAGGCGCTTGAAGCGGAAGGCTACTCCGTTTGGTGGGACGAGCAAATCGGTGGCGGAGCATCGTGGCGTCGCGCAATCGAAGCTGAGCTGAACGCTGCGAAGTGCGTGGTTGTCGTTTGGAGCAAACGCTCGGTCGGGCCTGACGGCGCTTTTGTCCAGGACGAGGCGACGCGGGCACAACACAGGCACGTCTACGTCCCCGTCCTTATCGACAAAGTGCACCCGCCACTCGGCTTCGGGGAAACCCAGGCACTGCCGCTGAGCGGTTGGAAAGGCGACCGCACCGCTCCGCAATTTCTGGCGATCAGTGACGCAGTTCGCGTGGTAACTGGTGGAACTTCCCAAGCTCCCGCGATTCCCTCAGCCGCGCCATTGCTGGGCAGTCGCCGAACTGTCCTCGTGGGATCGGCGGTCGTCGCCGCTGCCACGGTCGCCGGCTGGTACTTTCTGAAAAGCGGAACAGCGGAGGCGTCGAACAGCATTGCCGTCATGCCCTTCGCCAATCTCAGCGGAGACCCGTCGCAGGCGTACTTCTCCGATGGTCTGGCCGAGGAACTCCGCAACGCCTTGTCGCGCATCCCAGAACTGAATGTCATGGCCCGGACGTCCTCGGAGAAGGTGCGGGAAGATGACGTCCAAACCGCTGCCCGCAAGCTTGGCGTCGCCAATATTCTCACGGGAAGCGTGCGCCGCTCGCCGACCACGATCCGCGTCAGCACGCAGCTGGTAGACGGCCACGATGGTCTGGAACGGTGGTCGGAGGCTTATGATCGCCCGGTCGGCGACACGCTCAACATTCAGACTGATATCGCGCAGAAAGTCGCCGCCGCGCTGAGTATCCGCCTAAGTCAGGGCTCGCGTGCGGCACTGGAAGCGGGCGGCACGAATAATCCCGCTGCGCAGGACCTCTTGCTTCAAATCGATCGTGATCAAGCCTTCAACCGGGAGGGCTTCGAAAGAAAGATAGCACTGTTGGACGCGGCCTTGGCGCTCGATCCCAATTATGCTCGGGCTTATGCCCAGAAAGCGTCTCTGCTCATGATAAAGGCAGGGACCTACTCCACCAGTGCGGCTGAGGCCTATCGGGGTCATCTGCAGGCTCTGAAGGTTGCCGACAAAGCGATCGGAATCGCGCCCATGATGGCACTCGGCTACGCGACACGAGGCGACATTTCTCGTCAGCTGCTGAACCCTAGAGGCGCACTGATGGATTCAGACCGCGCCAACTCCCTTCCTGGCAAGAACGATTTTGAGGTGCTTGGCTTCCAAGCCGTTCTGTTGAGTCAGCTGGGCCGTCAGGCAGACGCACTGCATGTCGGCGCTAAATGGATCGCTCTCGATCCGCTCAATCCGCAGGCACACGCGGCCCAGGGAATAATCTTGTATAATGCTCGTCGCTATTCAGAGGCGGTCGCAAACTTACGCCGCTCGCTTCAGATCGCGCCAAGCAACGAAAGAGCGACTGCTTTCTTGGGATATGCCCTATTGGCGCAGGGGAAACCTGCGGAAGCCGCCTCCGAGTTTCTCAAGTTGCCGCCCGATAACTTCCGCAGGCTCCTTGGCGAGGCGATTATGGCTGCGCGGGAGGGTCGGCGATCAGACGCATTGGATATCCTGGGGAGAATGAAGCGTTCGCAGGGCGACGCCGATCTCTACCAATATGGAGAGATTTACGCTCAACTCGGAATGGTGGATGACGCCTTCAAGCAGCTCGAAATGGCCATTGCCGTGCACGATTCGGGAGCATCGGGTCTGCGCATCGACCCCTTTCTCGATCCCATACGACGCGATCCGCGCTTCCGCGCGCTCGAACAGAAAATCAATTTTCCCTGAGCCTCGGTTTGGGTCCCGCAATCATGACTGCCTACGGACACTAGTCTGGCCAAGGCAACGCTACCAAACTGAACGCGACCCGCGGTTTCACTCCAAATGACGGCGCATCATTTCACCGGTTTATGGGAGTAAGTGAGCACCCGAGGGACCCAGGTGGTCGCCGACCTCCATCGCGCCCCAGCGAGCGCGCTCCTGGGTCGAACGCCGCGTCTTTTTGACTCCTGATATCCGCATGGACGGAAAGCGGATATTCCAATCAGGCGCGGACTGACCATTGAAAAATGCTGGATTGTTTAGCGCGCTCTTCAACGGCAAGCCTCGCGTAGCGATAGGCCTGCTCAAGACGAGCAATTCGTTCCTCTCGAGTGGGTGCTAAATCGGCAGCTTCGCGTTCAGCGTTGGACAGAGCCACATAATCCAACAGGTCCTTCACTTTTCACTCCTTTGCGCGTGGTAATTGCGAGGAAACGTCCATCTCCCTGTTCATCACGCAAGTTTACGCCGGGACGAGTGGAGCATTGGCTCGGCTGCTGCGGCTGCACCGGTCCGATACAAATTCGGCCATGCAGGCTCCTGTTTAACTTTGTTGGTTGAACGTCGGCGTAGGCATTGAGTCCGCAATTCGGAGTCGCGGCTGGTCACGGGCGCTGAGCTGCCGCCAGCCTAATGTTCGATTTCGGTCGAGCAGACGATCCGGGCTCACCGCCGAACCGTTCAATTGACTTGTCAGTCCTGACGAATTCGTTGATTGTGAACACCGAAGGCCGTCTCCGCACATTGCGGGTATCGTCCTGCGATGAACGATACGAGTCTTTGAGGATCATCGCGTTCGATGTGAAACTCGAGGAAGTTCGGTGCGTCCGCAAAGTAAGCCCTCACGAGGGTATGATGGACATCCCATTCCGCACGCCAAAAAGCAGGCACGCGACTTTCCGGAATCCGAAGATAATTCGCGTAGCTTTTGATCAGCCGTCCGCCTCGATACTGGTGAGCCGATCGACTGGCGATCCAATTTTCCCGGTCGCGCGTGTTCAAAATGAACAGCGCGTTCGGGTACCAACGATGGAGGTAGTCGAAGCGCTTGTAAGGCTCCACCAACAAACCGGCTCGGGCGCCAATCATATCCGTGAAACCGATTGCTCGCGGGAAATCCTTAATCGGGTCTTCGCCAGCGTCGATCCGGTTCGCGATCTTCACGGCAAGAACCTCCTCCGCCCAGTGCAGCGAGGGAAGGCCGCTAAACAGCAAGAACTTGTGGAGGCTTACAGTCCCGCACCTGTTGAAGCCGATTTGGAAGATCGGGTCTGGCCGTTTCGCACGCGTGCCAGATATGAGCCGCTCATCGGCAGAAGCATTTGAACCGTGGGAATTTTCCACAGTTCCGCATTACTGCGCGCACGGGTGACGGTCCGCAAGGGGGTCAACGATCCATGCTCGCCCCACGGGACTGCAAAGCTTGGCTTAAGCTATGTCTGCTTGGGGTGGCAGGGGACACTAGCCGTGCCATCTTTCAAATGATGCGAGCGGGGCACATATTCCTGGCTGCCTTGGTGAGCGGGTGCGCAAGTCAGCCGCCAGTCCAACCCATGCAGAAGGAAGCGCCCCTGGCTACGGCCGAGGAATTCATTGACGCCTTCTATTCGTTCGATCTTCCCCGTCTGAGGGCCGCCATGGCGGATGCTCCAGGCTCGATGGGGGATACGCTTTACTACCAGCAATGGGCGGAGGCTGGTCACTATGTCGTGCTGGACCGCAAACCGTGCCGCTTCGAGAAGCAGGATGAGGTCGTCTGCCGAGTCACCGTCAAGGATGATCTAGTCCCGGCACTCGGTTTGAGCTTCCATGTCACCGACAACTTCCACTTTGCGCTCCAGCACGGCCGCATCGTCAAAGTTTGGAACAGCTCGAATGATCCGCCCGAGTTTCACGAGGCGATGGAATGGCTTCGCCGCGAGAGGCCCGCGATATTCACCGGCCCGTGCCGTGGGATTTGGGAAGGTGGACCAACGCCGAAAGACTGTGTCCGCGCTGTTGTGAATGGCTTCAGAGAGTTCACTGCCCGCGGTCAAGGCAGCTAGCATCCGCAATCGGTGCGATGCGGAGTTCGGGCTGATGATGATGGAGCGTCAAGACACAAGACTGTCAAAGCAGATGGCCTTCGGCACGGACCTTCCATCCGCTTTTACCGTGAATCAATCCTCGGTATTTCTTGATTGAGCAATCAGCAATTTTTCTGCCCTCGTGGTTCGGGACATGGAGATAACATGATCCACGCCCTCGATCGTGATCGCCAAAGTTCCTTGTTCGGTGAGCACAATGAAACCTTTCTCCTTCAAATACCACTTATGAAACTCAAAATGCTCATCGGAACAGTTCAACATATCCTGAAGGTAAAACCCAGCTACACCGGCGTCCTGGGCGTCTTCTCTCCTTTTCTTGTATAAAAACATGAGGATCCTGGCATGGGCGTCCGCATCATTGAGTGCTGGTTTTTCGTCAATTTGTCCTTCGCTACCTGAAGGGAATTCCGACCAATCCGCTCCGTTATTTTGGAAATGGAGAAGATCATATTTGGCACGTTGATTGGGGTTTCGAAGAACCCTATAAGCCGCGATCACCTCATTGAATTTTGTGGTGTCGGCCGTGTCCGTACGGTCAGGGTGATACATTTTAGCCAGATAGCGATATGCGGACTCTAGAGTCTTTGCATCGCAATCCGGATTAACCTGCAAGGTATTGTAATAGTCTATAAAGGGCTGGCTACCAGTCATCGCAATCTTGCCCCGATAAAAGGCGGACCTCCAACTAAAAACCGGCCCTTTCAGGCCATGTCGATCGCTTCATCGACGGCTAGTCACACTGTCGGCGCGCCAATGCTAACATTCTCTGTCGTTACACCGAAGTCCGCATCCGCTCCAACAGAGGGTATTTCCGAGTCTGGCATGCAAATGGTTAGAAATGGGACAGTACTCCAAGGATGAGTCACCCTTTGGTGCTGAGCATCAACATGAAGAACGCTGATAAGGGACATCGCGCTCGGGTTCCGTCTTATTCGGCGACAGTCCGCGTAGAATGTCGGTAATCGTCGAATGGCGGCATTAGCCGCCGTTGTCTTCAACGCTTGAAAGCTTACCCTAAGCCCAAGTCGGGAAATTGAGCCGCTGGAGCAAGTCGGAATAGCGGCGGTCGCCACGTATCGGATCGAGGAAGGGGTCCGTTCTAAGAGTCTGCAACCCCGGGTCTCTCACGGCGAGGGCCTTGTTGAGTTCCCCGAATGCGCGATCAGGATTTCGCCCTTGGGCATAGACTTCCGCATACTGGAAACTCGCGGAGTCGCCGAATCGCTGGCGCATTCCCGCGAGAATTCGCTCCATCGCAGAAAAGTCGCGTGAACGCCCTGCCAGGATGGCCTCGCCGGTCAATCGAAAAGGATCGTCCGGAGGCACGTTCGCGTAAGTGGCCTTGGCCTCCCCGGACCGGTTCATCAAAATTAGGCAGAAAGCAATTTCAGTCGGCGGGGAGGACAGCTTCGGATCCAGCTCCAGCGCCCTGCGGCTCGCGGCGATCGACTGCTCGTACTGCCGCGCGCTCATCAATACCTCTGCGCGCCGTTGGTGATTAATAGCTTTTAGCGGGTCCAGTGAGACGGCGCGGTCGGCGAGACCGACGGCTTTGCGCGGGTCGCCGAACCACTGCATGAATCCGCTCGAGTTCGAAACGACAACGATGTCGTTGGGAGCAAGCGCAAGGCCGCGCCGCATGCTTTGAAGGGCGACGGGGAAGTTGAGGCGGTCGGCTTCGATCTGCGCAAGAACAACGTGCCCGAGCGCCATCCGCGGCTCGATCTGTATCGCCTGTTTTGCGGCCGCAGCCCCTTCCGCCAGAGTGGCCGGTAGGTCGACCGTGCCCGTGTTGGCGAGCCTTTCGAATACGCTTGCCTTGAGCTGCCAGGCATTCGCATAGTTCGAATCCCGCGCGATTGCGGCATCGAGAAGACCGAGCGCCTGATGCAGCGCCTCAGGGTTCGCCGCGTAGAGTTGAGCTCTCGCGCGCAAATAAAGATCGTGCGCAGCAGCGTCGGTCGTACTTCCCAACTTGAGCGCCGCCTTGCCCGCCGCCCCAAGCGCGACAGCGAGTTCCTGAGCGACGTGAGTGGCGATGTCGGTCTGAATCTTGATCTCATCACCCGGCGCCCGGTCGTAACTCTGCGCCCACCTCTCCACCCCGTCGCTGCCCTCCACCAATTGGGCGCTGATCCGTACGGTCTGCGGTGATCGGCGAACGCTCCCAGTCAGGATGTTCGCGACTCCGAGCTTTTTCGCTGCTGCCTTAGTGTCGAGTTCCTGCACCGCTTCGGACGAAGCGCGGCCGATGACCTGCAGCCCGATGCGCGAAAGAGCACCGCGCAACTCCTCGGCGATGCCCTGAGCGAAATAAGCCTGATCGGGGGCGCCGGACATATCAGCGAAGGGAAGAACGGCGATGCGCTTCGCATCCGCCCGAGCGGGCTTGAGAAGCACCCACCCCCCCGCTGCGGCAGCAGCCGCTGCAGCCACTCCGCCCGCGATGGCCGCGCGGCGCGACAGTTTCGGCGGTTCATGAATCAAACCGCCGGAATACCCGGGGCCTTCGCCGGACCTGCATTTCCGCACCGCCTCGAGAAGCGCTCGATACCTCTCGTCGGTGCGATCGCCTTTCCACCCTTTGAACTGGATCGCCTGCACTTCGCCAAAGCCGAGGGGCGGCTCTACCGAGTCGAGGCGGATCGGCAGGTAAACGCCGCGCCGTTGCGCTCTGGTCGCTTCGTCGCGAACAAAATTGCCCTCTCGCCCAACGGAGCGCTTGCTCCACGCGACAATAACGCATTTGGCGGCATCGAGGTGCTCCTGGATGTCTTCGCGCCAGTTTGCGCCGCCTCCGATGTGGGCGTCCCACCAGATGCTGAAGCCCTCCGCTTCGAGAGCCGCCACAAGCGCCTTCAGCCGAGGCCGATCTTCAGCTTTGTACGAGATGAAAACGTCCGTCGCCGAACTCACCATTGCAGCCCCCAGAGCAATGTGTCGATTGCCGAATTTACGGTTTGAGCCTCAATTCACAAGCGGAGCGTGACAGTCCTGCGGCCGACTCTACGATAATGTTTCGAATGCGTCGGATGCGGCCTTCCGCTGCTGGTGGCCACTCTGGATGGAAAGCGGACATAAAAGCGCTTCGAAAGACCACCGGTCTCAATCGTAACTGGCAACAATCCCCGTGGTGCGTGCGAACTGCGAGTGCGGCACCAAATCCGATCCCGCGCTAACGTTCACCAGAAGCGCCCACCCAAGGAAGAAAAAGTCGAGCGATCGGGAGCGGCTGAACACCAGTCCGGCGATCGCAGCCATGTAGCTTGGAAAGTAAAAATAGAACCA
This sequence comes from Pseudomonadota bacterium, assembly GCA_046733135.1. Taxonomy (GTDB): domain Bacteria; phylum Pseudomonadota; class Alphaproteobacteria; order Sphingomonadales; family Sphingomonadaceae; genus Sphingomicrobium. Next base: position 7,845 of record JBKPON010000008.1, read on the forward strand.
CCAGTCATCCCACGCAGGAGCCGCGCGCGTCAAAAGCGCTCCCGTCACCACAACATTGACGAAGAGGATGCCGCCGGCGACGATCCGCTTATGCGACCAATAATGTTCGTCGAGATCCCTGCACTCGGCATTTCCGCGCGGAAACGTCTGCGTTGCTGCGAGGAAGTAGACCATCGCTAGCAGGACCCCGGTGAAGACGAACCGCCAACTCGCCACCACGTCGGTTCGCGATCCCCATAAGAACAGAAATTTGTAAGGTCGGTGAGGATCAGGAAGGCAAGTGCTGGAGTAAGAATGCCCAGCGGACGGACTCGCCTGGCTTCTATGGCATCCGCGAATTTCAGCGAAACCTCGGCGACGATTAGGCCAAAAAGTATCCCGAACAGGGCAAAGACGTACTCGAAGTCGCTCATGCGAGGCCCTTAGTTCTTTCCTGCCCAAGCCCAGCATTCGACCTCAATCAAGGCGCCCAGAGCCAGGCCGTTTGCGCCAATGGCGCTGCGGGCTGGAAGCTTGCCTGAAGGAAAATAAGGAACGTAGATGGCGTTGAATGCGGGCCAATTATGCATGTCTGCAAGCATTACGGTGCATTTTACGATATCGGCGTAGCCGAGATTGTGCTGCTTTAGGACCGCCCCGATATTCTCCATCGACTGTCGCGCCTGCGCCTCAAAACCCTGCATCAGGTGCCCATCCACATCCCCGGTTTGCCCTGACAGGTAGAGCATGTCTCCAGCTCGGACGGCGTTCGCGTAGGGCGCGGGCTGACCATTAGTCGCAGGGGCGGGGAAATGTTCGACAGTCAGGCCGGCCGACGGCGCCGCACCGGCCTTGCCGCTCAAAATCAAAATCGCTGCTACTAACTCCCTCATTGTAGGCCTCCCCGCGGACTGCCACTCGGAGTTTCCATCATCGCGCTTGGGTCTGCAATGGGTCGAAAGCGGGCGTTAGATGCCCTGAGCGTGCGTGTGCAGCACCACGTGAATGATGGAGAGCATCATCGTAACGGCAACCGATGCGGTTGCGAGTAGCAGGAGGTCGGTCCTATCTCTGCCAGTCAGCGGTGATCCTCGGCTCGAACCGCGTCGAGTTGGGTGCGCTCCAACCCGAAATCTGCTTGCTATTGGACCGTATATGACCATCGAACGACGAAGATTCCTCCAAGGCGCGCTTGGCGCCCCGCTCCTGCTTTCGGCCGCCGCGGCTTGTGCCAAGCAGAGCATGCCGCCCGGCGCCGACTGGAACAAATGGTTCCACGGCTGGTTCGAGCGCGACTTCGGAATGCTCGGCTATTACGCCGAGGACAACGCCAAGCTGCTCGCGTCGGGCGAACCAGTGAACATCGTGTTCTTGGGAGACTCGATCACTGAAGGCTGGTTCGACAAGCGCCCTGGCTTTTTCACGCCCGGCCGGATCGATCGGGGGATCGGTGGACAGACCACGTCCCAAATGGTGCTGCGCATGTTCAGCGACGTCGTCGCGCTGAAACCCAGAGCGGTCCACATCATGGCCGGCACCAACGACGTCGCGGGGAACACCGGGCCGATGACTGCCGAAATGACCCAGAACAACATCCGGGCAATGAGCGACATTGCTGCGCGGCATGGAATCAAGCTGCTGCTTGCACCCATTCCACCAGCGGCGAGCTTTCCATGGCGGCCCGGCCTGGAAACTCGTGCGCCGATTGCCGCCATGAACCTGTGGCTCAAGCGCTTCGCGCGCGAGTCCGGCGCGACATGGGTCGACTATTGGCGCGTGCTGGACGACGGGAGCGGCGCGATGAAGCCGGGCCTGGCCTCCGACGGCGTGCATCCCATCGAAGCGGGCTATGACGCGATGGCGACGGTGATCGAGCCGATGCTCAAGCGTATGTTCGGCCGCTAGCGATCATTTCCAGCGCGATCGCACCGAAAGGGTCGGCATTCGACCCGAGTGCCGTCGGGCGCACAGACGATCCATCGCGCTCACCAACAGATGGTCGGATGAAATGTCGGCAATGGGTGGAAAGCGGACGCTAGCTCCCGAAGAATGCGAGCATCTTCGGCACGAGCACATGCATCGCCGTATTCCAATTATGTCAGCTATTCTTGACATCTCAAACCGAGACATGTCAGTTAAAGCTGACATTAGCATAGAACCAGAATGAAGAACCGAATGCGCGAATTGCGTGGAGAACGCGCTCTCAGCCAGGCAGAGCTCGGGGGTCGGGTCGGCGTGTCTCGGCAGGCGATCAATCTCGTCGAGAACGGCAAGCATGATCCGTCTCTTTCGCTCGCCTTTGCGATCGCTCGCGTCTTGGGGCTTCGGGTCGATGAGGTTTTCACGGAGAGGGAATGATGGAGAATACCGGCGAAAGCTTGGAGCGCACTCAAAGGCGCAAGAGGTTCTTCGTACTTGGCGTGTGCGCAGTTTTGTCGAGTCTTGCACCGGTCGTGATGAAAGTGGCGGGCAGCGAGAATGTCATCTTCCCGCAAACCTTCGCCCCTGGCTGGAATTTACCGATCATGGCGCGAGTTGCGGTCTTCGTGGCCTTCTTTGGGACTCTTGTGGTGGTTGCGAGATGGAATTGGCTGACTTCGGACGAGGTCCGTCGGTCGCACTTGTTGAGCTTCTGGGCGGCCATTGGGTGGTCGCTTTCGGCGACGTTTGTCGTTTTCATGCTGTTCGGGCGCGACATACCGGAGAGTGCCCGACTGCCCGTCGCATTCTTCGCTCCGATTGGGTTGGGTGTGCTCTTCTCCATCGTGCGGTGGCTACGGGATGGGTTCGTCTGGTGACCGCCGGACCCATCGGTAATGTCCGCAATGGGTGTAAAGTAGAGTCCCGTTGGGTGGAATGCGGACGTTAGCCTCTAGGG
>JBKPON010000009.1:0-10621 GCA_046733135.1 Pseudomonadota bacterium
CAGGTGCTGGCGCTCGCAAGGGCGTGGAGGTTCGAGTCCTCTCCTGGGCACCATCGCCTGCTAACCCCTGATCGGCTCCGCAAACCACTGAGAACACCAGGACCTTTCCCGGCTGGGAGTTCCATCTGTGAAAGATCCCCAAGCGCGGAAGCATCTACGCACTCGTTCGGGGCTTTATTGGCGTTCGATTTCCAAGTGCGGCATAAGACTGCAAACCATGACTCCGAAGCCTGTACGTTCGAGGGCAATAGAATTGTCGATGTGATGTGACGTCCGTCTCAAGCAGGGGAGATAGTCATGACAGCGTATTTAAATCGTCTGATTAGCTGCGTCAGCGTTGCCGCTCTTCTCGCTCACGCCTCCCACGCTGCATCCGCTTCCGATAACAGCGGCCAGGCCGCATCCGCAGCCGAGAAGGCGCAATGCGTTGCGAACATTCCAAAGGTGATTGCCGCTGGAACGATTCCAGCCAAGGCAACGCCGCTCTCACCGGATCTTCGGGCAAAGCTTGATGCGGCGGTTCGCGCGGCGTTGCCGCAGACCGCCGCTCCGGGAGTGATCGTCGGCGTGGTGACGCCTTCCGGAACCTGGAAGGCGGCCTATGGGAAGGCGGACCCGGCCAAGGGCACACCCATGAGCGTCGACATGCATACCCGCATCGGCTCGGTCACGAAGACCTTCACCGGCACCGTAATTATGCAGCTGGCGGAAGCTAAGAAACTGTCGCTTGACGACAAAATCCAAAAATATGTGCCCGGCATTCCCAACGGCGATCGCATTACGCTGCGCCAGCTCGCCAACATGACCAGCGGTCTGGCTAGCTATACCCAAAGCTCGAAGTTCACAGACATCCTGTTCTCCAAGCCTCAAACAATTTGGACTCCCAAGCAGGTGGTCGCGATCGGGCTCGCTGAATCGCCCCTCTACGAGCCCGGCACATCGTTCAATTATTCGAACACCAACACAATTCTGCTCGGGATGGTAATCGAGAAGGTCACGGGAAAGCCCGTCGCCCAGGTATTCAAGGAGCAGATCTTCGATCCGCTGAAGCTTCGAAACACGTCCTCGCCCGGCGATTCAACGGATATGCCGACGCCCTTTGCTCAGGGCTTCACCCTTCAAGGGGATTTTGCCAAGCCCGATGCGCCGAGCAACGCGACTCACTGGAACCCCTCCTGGGCCTGGACCGCCGGTGATTTGATCTCCGACATGGACGATCTGCTCGTTTATGATCGAGCCTTGGGTACGGGGCACGGTCTGCTGGGGAAGGCCGCGCAAACGGAGCGCCTGACATTCCCCGACGCGGGGGGTTACGGGATCGGCGTCGGCTGCTCCGACGGCTGGGTGGGCCATACGGGCGAGCTGCCTGGATACAACACGACCGTATATTATCAAACGAGGGCCGACATCGCCGTTGTCGTCCAGACCAACAGCGACATTGCGTCCGGCAACTGCGACGAAAGGCCGACCCTCACGGATGATCCCCGCGACACGATATGCTCGTCGCCCGCGAAGCGCGTATTCGTTGCCGTTGCGCAGGCGCTTGATCAGCCGTTTGGCGGTCCCTGATTGCCGACTCAAGAAACTCGAGGCGCAGACCGCACTCGCGGCGCTCCTTACCTTCATCCTGATCGTCACGACCTGGGTCGACACCGGACCAGCTTCACCAATGTCCGTATCGTTGGAAAACGGACATAGGTTTTAGGCGCGGGTCCGGCTACTCGAAGTGCCTAGCGGCAGGTTCAGTCGGCGTGGCCGAAAGGCGATTCCGCAAACTCTCATTAGGGCCGCGCCAAGATCGTCCGGTGTAAACGGTTTTCCGAGGACGGTCGCACCGGGGAACCGGTCGCCCACCTCTGCCGGAATCGCAGTGATGAAGAGAACCGGGACGCTGTTACGGCTACAGATGGCCTGCACGGCGGCGATCCCGCACCCGTGAGCAAGGCGCACGTCGGACGTAATCAAGTCAGGACAGCGTCGAGCCCCCGACTCAACCGCCTGGGCTTCGGTCGCCGCGATATCGACGCTGTGGAAACCCCTCTCGCGCAAGTAATCTTCGATGACCAACGCGATCATCGGTTCGTCTTCGATTATGAGCGCGTGCATCGCCAATCTCCGAAGGCGGGAGCGCGATGTCTCTCAGTCGCCGGAGCGCCAAGCCTTGTCCGGCGATGTTCGTTGAATGCTCTCGGTCGGAAATTTGTTCAATTTAAATTAGGGGTTATGCCTTATATGGATTAAAGTGACAGCATCGCCAGCGTTCTATCGTGGCACACTGGTGGCTGAGAGACTCTGCAGCGCTCCCGCCCGTGGAGCCTTCGATGTCAGACGATCCAAAATCCCACCCACTCGCACCGATGGTGACCAAGCTTCAGGAACGGCGGCCACTCGATGCCGACGACCAGCAAGCGTTGCTCGCTCTTCCGCATCGGCTGATTACCTTCAAGTCGCAGGAATATATCGTCCGGGAGGGCGATGATGCTCAGAACACGTGCCTGATGCTCTCGGGCTATTCGATCCGGACCAAGATGGCGGGAAACGGCGGACGGCAGGTCTTCTCGATCCATATGCGGGGCGACATTGCCGACCTGCAGAACTCTCTCCTCGGAATCGCTGACCATAATCTCCAGGCACTTAATCGCGTCGACGTGGCGCTCATCCGAGTGGAAGCGATCCAGGAGATTGCGTTCGCGCGCCCGGCGATCGGCCGAGCGATGTGGTTCCAAACCCTGGTCGAAGCGTCGATCTTCCGCGAATGGACTTTGAACGTGGGACGCCGGGACGCGCGCGCCCGCGCCGCCCATCTCTTGTGCGAGTTTGCGCTTCGGCTGGAAGCGGCGAGGCTCGGCGAGAAGGATGGTTACGAGCTGCCCATGACGCAGGAACAGCTCGCCGACGCACTCGGCCTCACCTCGGTTCACACCAATCGGACGCTAATGGCCCTCTCCGCTGACGGGTTGATAAGCCGCACCAAGCGCGTGGTTCGGATCAATGATTGGCCTCGTCTGGCCGAAGTCGGCGACTTCAACGCGGCCTATCTTCATTTGCCCGGCACCGTCCCACGCCCCTAGACGAGCTGCGGCGCGTTTAATTGCGATTAGGACTCTAACGATAATAAGCGTATGGCCCATCGCGGGGACGACGCCGCACTCGCTGGCGCTTCCGCCGATCTGGCGACGCCGCTCCCAGTTGCGATAGCACTGAAGCTTACGCGACAAGGGAGACAATCAAATGCGCAAGACTCTGATAGCCGCGCTCGGCGCGGCCACGATGCTGTTCGCGTTTCCGGCGGCAGCCCAGGACATTCCGCTGGTCAATGGCAATTACTGGAGCGTGACCGGAATCACGATCGATGACGGCCATTTCTCGAACTATGCCGACTATCTCGCCGGCGAGTATCGAAAGCAGCAGGATTTCATGAAGGCCAAAGGTTGGATCAAGGATTATTACATCCTTTCCAACGGAAGCAAGCGCGCCGACGAGCCGGACCTGTATCTGGTCCAGATCTTCGATCACATGACGACGCCGGCCGAGGATATTGCCCGTGAAAAGGAAATGAATGCGCACATGGCGATGACAACTCGCCAAAGCGAGGCGGGCAGCGGCAACCGTGCGAAGTTCCGCAAGATCGGCGGGACCATGCTGCTTCAGGAGCAAGTTTACAGGAACTGATTCATGAACTTGGGCGCCGCCGTTTTGCGGCGCCCTTTTTGGCCCTGAGCTTCAGCGTCCGAGTTCCGGCCCCGCCGTTCTGGTGAGCCGTCGTCGGTCGGCTAAACAAGGGCGACGTCATCCGAGATCCGCGCGTTCGTTGACTCCCCTCGCGTTGAGCCTCCAGAGAGCCCGTATGTCGCCGCCGACGAAAGAAGAATTCCTGAACAACCTCTATCGCATGAAACGCGATTGTATCGCTTTCATGGAGGAGGCGGAGCGCCGCGGTGACTCGCGGGAAGCCAATGAGTTCAAGGAGCATCTCGAGCGGGTGGAATCGATGATCGAACAGAGTGGAGGCAATCCTGATGCCTCGAGCTCGGAGATGAGCCTACCGCGCAAATAATTGATACAAGCGCACGCTCACCGGAGCAGATGCTCCATATTCCGTTGGGACTCGCGCGCACTCTAATGTCCGCAATGGGTCGAAAGCGGACATTAGCTAGAGGCATCGCGACAGAGTCGCGATCACGAAGGTGCCTTGCCTGCTCACGCAAGGCAGGGCCGCGCAGTTCCGACGGCTTTTGGCGAAGCATGCCCGGCGACTAGGCGAGGGCGACTAGTCTCTTGCTTACTGTCGACCCAGCCGCTCGAGCGCCTGCGCGGCGCTAATCGGCCCCACCGTGAACGTGTCTGTGTGGCTCGCGATATGTTTACGCAACTCCAGGGCCACTCGCGGGCCAGACTGCAGCCCGAGCTTTTTCGCCGCGGCATCCATGGCCTGATCTTGCGCATCCGTGGTGACGGGGTTGATTCCCATGAAGTCCCAGCTGTCCCCATCTGTGTGGATATAGAGCTGCATCGGAGCCACACCCGCAGCCTGAGCGACCCGGTCCTGATCGGCGAACCAGCGGAGCAGTGCTTCCTGCTGTCCTGGCGCGGCATAGTAGAGCGAGACGATCGCGCGCGGCGGCGGAGCCACTGGAGCCTGCGCATAGACGATTGATCCGGCCGCGACTGCACCCGCGGCCGCGGCGGCCGCGTATTTGATTAGGTGTTTCATGAGCTATCCCCTGCTTCGGCGCAAATGCCGCTCGCGCCGGACGGAGAGGCTGCGCCTCTAACCTATGACAGTCAAACGATTCTTGTCCAAATGCCGGCAGTCGAGCTCGCGCTCTTGCGGCGTCCGCAATGGGTGGAAAGCGGACATTGGCAGACCAGTACCCTGAACCCTAGTTCCTACGAGTCACTCACCAAATCGGCGTCACGTTTGCACCATGCACGAGCCCCGATCGCTGCCGGGCGTGCCGGCAGATATAGAGCTCGCGTTGTAGCCTCTCTTTCAGGCGACGGTTTAGGCGCTATCCGCACTAGTAAACCCAAATATAACCAATCACCTCACCAAAATATTTCACCGGTCCTAAATGGCAGTTTATTTACCGCTGCTATGAGGATGTAATAATATTTATTTGGATCAATCTTTAAATATCGCTCTGTTTATTTTCGATGAGGCATTGTGGGTCGCACATTATGCGTGTACCTGATTCCTCGCTACCAGTCGCAATCGACGGTCCTTGGCGCTAAGTCGCTCCTCCGCCCATCTTTCACGCCTCCTAGCGGCAGCGGCCATTCCGGCACCTGCGAACCAAGGAACTCACCATGAAATATTTTGGAACCGTCAAGTCATTCGATACCGCTTCGGGTCACGGCGAAATCAAGCAGGAAGCCGGCGGCGACGATCTGCCCTTTGAGAAGAGCGCGATCTCGTGGGACAAGAACGTTTCCCCGACTGTCGGTCAGCGCCTCAGCTATGAGCGCGGCACGAACAACGAGCGTCAGCCCCGCGCGCTCAATCTACAGACGATCTAACCGGCCGGCGGGAGCTTGGCTTCCGCCTGTCCTGTAATGCGTTTGGGGGGGTAATCCCGGATGGCAGCGACTTTGGTCCTCGCTGTCCGGGTGAGCCCCTGAGACCATTCCACTCCGGGAAGTTGTCATTGAAAGCACGTTCCGAAGCAATTGGCGCGCTGCAGCGGTACCGCTCATCATCACCGTGATTGTCATCGGCTCGGCGCCAGGTTTTGCGTTCTTCTGAGTGCCGGCTTGCCATTGGTATTCTGAAGCACAGTACCCATATTAGGAGCATCGCTGGCACGACACTTATTAGGCGCCAGCGGCTGAGAGACATGATGAGCTCCCGCTTACGGCATTGGAGTATCAATCATGGACCTCAATTCACTACTCCGCAGGCACCAGCTTTCACTGATGGCTGCCGATCGCACGATGACCCCGCGCGACAAGTGCGCTCATGAGCAGTTCGCTCGCGCCTATGCCCAACAGATTCACTTCGTCCGCGCCGCGCTCGGCGCAAGTTCCGCGTCGCCGGGAGCGGTGACATGACGGAACCTGGTGGTATCGACTCGCCTCTGGCCGGTTCACCCCGCCCCCGAAGCATGGCTTTCCGCAAGCGCCGCAATTTCCCGCTGCTCACGCGCGAGCAATCGCGGCGGCAAAGCAACCTGATCCAGTCCGCCTGGCGTCACTTCGGCGAGGCGCCTCCGATGATCGCATTCCTCAACACCCGCAACGCAGCCCTGGACGGCCAACCGCTCCAACTCGCGATCCAGAGCGATGACGGGCTGGAGCGGGTCGAACAGTTGATCAAAAAATTGGAGGAAACCTCGGCAGAAGACGAGGCGATCGATGCCGCGGTCAGAAGAAGCATCAAGCAATCTGGCGCCTGACGCGGCCAGCCAAGAGGAGAAGACTAATGGACGTTCCCAGAGATTCCAAAGGCAGCAGCTTGGCCGCGTTTCGCTCCGCTGCCGAGGCGGCCGATACGAAGCGGGGGAGCGACGCGATGGCCCGTGAGGAGCAAACCTGGGACAATGAAGGCGGTCACATGAGCTCGACCACGGGCCGCGTCACGCGTGTCACTGGCGCCAAGCAGCCGTACACCGTCGTCCTCACGCACCATGACAGCGAAGCCACCAAACATTCCTTCGCGACGATGCGAGAGGCAGAAGCCTTCATCAAACGCAATACGCCCGTGCCCGGCCGCTCGCTTTCGGCGCTGTATGATCGACCTGCGTGCGACTCTTGAGCCTTCGGAACTCATACCGAGTGCGCCCCCGGTCTAAGGCAACCTTCAAATGCCCATACGACAACCAAGAGGGTCATCTGTGAAGTGGCACCAATCATACTGATCAACACCACGCACGGCTTCATCTCCCACCGTTACGTCATCCGCATGAGCAACGAAGGTCGTGGTTGGACTATATTTTATCTGGAGGGGACAGACGTCCGCGCCGCAGAGGCGACCGAGGACGAGGTCGCGGCCTTCATGAAGACGATCGGCGCCCAGCTTATAGTCGATTAGGACAGGCGCTTGTCTGTAATATTCTGCAATGGGTAGAAACCGAACCAAGCTCCTAATCTCCGGAATGAATGGAAAACGGACATTCCCGCTAACTGAGATCCTCGCCCGCAGCTATGTCGGGACAGAGCGAGCCGGGGGTCAACAGCATGACACATCACCGCATCTGGAAGTTTCGGCCGCGTGAGGGTCGCGAGCAGGAATTCGCCACAGCCTATGACGGAGAGGGTGTTTGGGCGACACTGTTCGCCAAAGCCACAGGCTATTGTGGAAGCTCACTGCTGAAGCCCGCGCAACCCGGTGGCTGGTGGCTGACGATCGATCGCTGGGAATCGTTGCGCGACTTCGAAGCGTTCGGCCAACGCTTCGGGACTGAGTATCGCGCGCTCGACGCCGAGCTCGAAGGAGTGGCCGGCGAGGAAGAATTCGTCGGAGCGTTCGAGGGGGACCTTTGATGCCGCTTTACTCGCTCGACGATCTATCACCCCAACTGGCGCCCGACTCTTGGGTCGCACCCTCCGCCGATCTGATCGGCGACGTGCGCCTGGGCGCCCGTGCCAGCATATGGTTCGGCGCCGTAATCCGCGCTGACAACACTCCGATCCTCATCGGCGAAGAGAGCAACATCCAAGACGGCGCGATCGGGCATAGCGATCCCGGCGTACCGCTCACGATCGGTGCGCGGGTGACTGTCGGCCACCAGGCAATCCTCCACGGCTGCACGATCGCCGACGATTGCCTGATCGGAATGGGCGCGCGGATTCTCAACGGCGCGGTGCTGGACAGTGAGTGCCTGGTCGGTGCTGGCGCGCTCGTAACCGAGGGCAAGAGGTTCGAGGGCGGAAGCCTCATCGTCGGCAACCCGGCGCGCGTGGTGCGACAGCTCACTGATGCCGAAAAAGGGGCGCTTCGGCTCTCGGCGGCGCATTATGCGGACAAGGCGCGGCGCTATGCGGAGCAACTGCGCAAGCTCTAGTTCAGTAAACCCGCGCCTTCGGCTTGATATATTCGATGTCGTCCGTGAGCGTGAACTCGTGCACCGGGCGGTAATCGATCCTGACGCCGCCCTGAGGCCACTTCCCGCCCCACGCGTCGAACCAGGCGATGGTGTGCTTCATCCAGTTCTTGTCGTCGCGCTTGGGATAGTCTTCCTGCATGTGCGCGCCGCGGCTTTCCTTGCGGTTGGCGGCGCAGTGCATCGTCACCACCGCCTGGGCGAGGAGATTGTCGAGCTCGAGCGTCTCGATGAGGTCGCTGTTCCAGATGAGGCTGCGGTCGGTCACGCGCACGTCGGCCATACGTTCGAAGACCTTGTCGATCTTGCCGACCCCCTCGGCAAGCGTGCGATCGGTGCGGAATACGGCGCAGTCGGCTTGCATGGTGCGCTGCATTTCGAGCCGCACCTCGGCGGTCGGGCTGCCGCCCTCGGCGTGGCGGAAGCGGTCGAACCGAGTGAGCGCCAGCTCGGCGGCGTCCTTCGGCAACTCCTCCTGAATGATGCCGGGCTTGACCAGCTCCGCGAGCCTCAACCCCGCGGCGCGGCCGAACACCACGAGGTCGATGAGACTGTTCGAGCCGAGACGGTTCGCGCCGTGGACGCTGACGCAGGCCGCCTCGCCGACCGCGAACAATCCTGGCACGACCGAATCCGGATTGCCGTCCTTCAGCGTGACGACCTCGCCACGATAGTTCGTCGGAATTCCGCCCATTGTGTAGTGGACGGTCGGCGCCACCGGAATCGCCTGGCGCGTCAGATCGACTCCCGAGAAGGTCTTCGCGGTCTCGGTGATGCCCGGCAGCCGCTCGTGCAGGATCTTCGGGTCGATGTGGTCGAGATGAAGGAAGATGTGGTCCTTCTGTTCTCCCACGCCGCGGCCTTCTCGAATTTCCATCGCCATCGATCGTGAGACGACGTCGCGGCTGGCGAGGTCCTTCGCGTGCGGGGCGTAGCGTTCCATGAAGCGCTCGCCCTCGCTGTTCGTCAGATAACCGCCCTCGCCCCGTGCGCCCTCGGTAATCAGTACGCCGGCGCCATAGATTCCGGTCGGGTGGAATTGGACGAACTCCATATCCTGGAGCGGCAGGCCAGCGCGAAGCACCATCGCGTTGCCGTCCCCGGTGCAGGTGTGGGCCGAGGTCGCCGTGAAATAGATTTTCCCATAACCGCCAGTCGCAAGCACGACGGCCTGCGCGCGGAAACGATGAATCGATCCGTCGTCGAGGCATTGGGCCACGACGCCCCGGCAGGCGCCGTCTTCCATGATGAGGTCGAGCGCGAAATATTCGATGAAGAAGTCGGCGTCTTGCTTGAGGCTCTGCGAATAGAGCGTGTGGAGCATCGCATGGCCGGTGCGATCCGCCGCGGCGCAGGTGCGCTGCGCTGGCGGCCCCTCGCCCATGTCCTGCGTCATTCCGCCGAACGCCCGCTGGTAGATCTTGCCCTCGGCGGTGCGGCTGAACGGTAGGCCGGCATGCTCGAGCTCGATCACCGCGGCGGGAGCCTCCCGGCACATATATTCGATCGCATCCTGGTCGCCGAGCCAGTCGGAGCCCTTGACAGTGTCGTACATGTGCCAAGTCCAATGGTCCGGACCCATGTTGCCAAGGCTGGCGGCGATCCCGCCTTGCGCCGCCACGGTATGGCTTCGGGTGGGGAAGACCTTAGTGATGCAGGCGGTCTTGAGGCCCGCTCCGGATGCGCCGGTCGTGGCGCGAAGCCCCGCCCCGCCTGCTCCGACGACTACCACGTCATACGTATGATCGACTATTTTGTAGGCACTCAAGCCACACCCCCAAACGCGATGCTGGCGAGGGCATATAAAGCGAGCGCACCCCCTCCGACGGCGAGGAACAGCAGGAAGGTGTTGAGCGCGAAGCGACTGCCCTCCTCATGCACGTAATCATCAACGACAACCTTCAGGCCGTCGAGCGCATGCTTGAAGGAGATGACCACGAACAAGGCCATCGGCACCGCACCGCTTGGCGGGCGCAGCCATTCCATCATCGTCTGCCGGTCGAGCCCGGGCAGGAGCAGCAGTGAAGCGAGCAGCCAACTGCCGAGCAGCAGCAGGGCGATGCTGGTGATCCGCTCCGTCAGCCAATGTTCGCCGCCCTCGCGCGCGGAGCCGAGGCCGCGGACCTTCCCGAGAGGCGTTGCGCTGTCGCCGAGGCTCATTTCACGACTCCGAGGAAATAGACCCACCAAGCGGCGGTCAGCAGCACGGACCCGACGAGAGTCAGGACCGCGTAGCGATTATTGACCTTCAGCTCGAACCCGGCCCCCGTGTCCATCACCAGGTGGCGGATGCCCGAGAGCAGGTGCTGGAAGAAGGCCCAAGTGATGCCGACCAGCACGACCAACCCGACTGGATGCGTCGCCACTTTGCTGAACCTCCCATAGGAGTCCGTGCCCAGGGCGATTGCCATTAGCCACCAAGTGAGGATCGCAAGGCCCGCGGCCGAAAGCGCGGCTCCCGTGGCCCGGTGGAGGATGGAGATCAGCATGCCTGGCCCCCATCGCCAAACGGTGAGATGGGGTGACAAAGGTCGTGATTTGGTGGCGGCCATGGAAAGCTCGACTTTGAATTGCTGGAC
>JBKPON010000010.1:0-14587 GCA_046733135.1 Pseudomonadota bacterium
AGGCGCAGGCGGAGCTTGTTTCGAACCACATCTCCAAGCAGGACATTGTCATCACCACAGCCCTAATCCCCGGAAAGCCCGCGCCGCGCTCCACCGCCACCTTGGCGCCAAGCGCCGCGAATTTCTTCACCGTCTCCGGGATCGCCGCGCAACGCGTCTCGCCCGCAGCCGTCTCCTTGAGGACCGCAATCTTCATGCAGAGCGGCGAATTATTTGAGGATCATAAGGACGATGAAGGCGATGACGAGACAGGTAATGGCGCCCCATTTCAGCATCTTGGTGAACCGCTCATAATCGCGAACGTGCGAGGCCACCTCTCTCGTCGGAGGGCTCACGAGCAGCGGTTCCTCTTCGGCCATGCCAATCCCCTTGTATCCGAGACGCGAGTATTGCTGGCTCCATAACAAGCCAGCGCGTCGCGCCCAACCCCCCTGGCCGGTCGATCTCTTAAGGCGGCTTTTACTCTTCGCGTCCTATTCTGGGACCGAGGTACAGACATGGCCGACGAACGTATTCGATCTCTACTCCTACTCGACGCCGACGCCGACGAGCGCCGGCTGATCTCCGCTATTGCCGCGCGGGCCGGCTGGAGCGTCGCGACCGCGAGCGACGAGCGAGCTGCGAAGTCGCTGCTTCGAGGACCACTCGGCCGAGACATTCTCGCTGCGCTGATCGCGTCCTGGGACGCCGACAACGGCCCCACCAAGATTGCGAGCCTGAGAGGCCAGCGCGACAAGTTGCCGGTGATCGTGGTGAGTCAGGGCGAAAGCGTCTCCAACGCCGTTGACGCCATGCGCGCCGGAGCGACCGATTTTCTGGTTCGCCCCGTGGCCGCTGAACGGCTGCTCGAAGCGCTCGCGGCGAGCGCTGATCGCCGCAAGGGCGCGGGCGAGCTTGCCCCGGTGTCTGAGAAACTCGCCCCGCCACTTGCGCTCGAACAGTTGGTCGGCGCCGCACCCGAATTCCGCGCAGCGCTAGCTGTCGCGGCAAAGGCAGCGCGCAATCGGCTGCCGATTCTGATCGTCGGTGAGCCCGGCAGCGGCAAGGAGACAGTCGCACGGGGTATCCACGCCGCCAGCCTTCGTGCCAAGGGTCCGCTTCTCGCGCTGGATTGCAAGGCGGTTGCCGCAAACATCATCGACAGCGAATTGTTCGGCCACGAAAAAGGCGCCTTTCCGGGCGCATTTTCATCCAAGGTCGGAAAGCTGGTTCAAGTCGACGGCGGCACCCTGATCCTCGATGAGATCGCCGCACTTCCGGCGGAAACGCAAGAACGCCTGGACCGGATGCTTGCCACCGGCGAGGTGCGCCCCGTCGGTCTGAATGGAAGCCATTCCGTCGATGTTCGGGTCATTGCCACGAGCAGCCGTCAACTGCCAGAAAGCTTCCACGCCGCCCTAGCAGACCGAATCGCCTCGACCACCGTCAAATTGCCGCCGTTGAGGGAACGCAGCGGCGATATCCCGGCGCTAGCGAGGCATTTGCTCACCCGTTTCGCGGATCATGCCGGAATGCGTCCCCTATCGATTGGCAACGACGCTTTGGCCGTCCTGATGCGCTATGGCTGGCCCGGCAACGTGCGTCAGCTCGCCGGAGTGCTGTTCCGCGCGGGCCTGCATTGCGACGGCAGCTCGCTGACCGCCGAACACTTCCCCCACATCGCGGTCCAGTCCCGCTACACCAACCGGCGCAGCGACTTCTCGCCGAATCTCAGCAAGGCGAACAGCGATGAAGCCATCAGCGGTGCCCCCGGCGTCACCCTCTACACCAGCGAAGGCCATCTACGGGCGCTCGAGGATATCGAGGCTGACATCATTCGCCTCGCCATCGGCCACTACGGAGGCCGGATGACCGAAGTCGCCCGCCGCCTCGGAATCGGCCGCTCAACGCTCTACCGAAAGCTAGGCGATCTGGGGATTGAAACCGCGGCCTAAGGAGCAAAATTCGCTCAGGCTGTGGTTGCAGTTCAATCCATCGAATCAGTCTAGGCGGCCAGATCGACGCAACCGAATTGCACGACATGATGGCCAAGGAGCTGCCCGAGCCGGTCCGTCATCCAGCCGCGGCGATACGCACGTTGCATGATGTCGAGGTCCGGGCCACCGTTGCCCTCGACCAAGATCAGGCCGCCGGGGGTAATGGCTACATCCCAGCCTACCAAGATCCGATCTGCGAACGCGCGATGGGCCCTTTCCGTAAACGATCGGAATTCGTCCCAATAGGGCAACCTGACGCCTTCGATTCGAGAGCCGGAGACGGGATGGCGGTCGAGCCAGCCTAGGCTGCTACTCGTCCCGAGGTTGCTTGCAAGCCCCAGGCGACCCGTATCGAGGGAGACCGCCGCGGCGATGCCACCGGCATGCAGATTGTCGACGACGTGGTTTTCGCCAACTGCCATGCGCAACACCGCGCCCAGCAGCTCCGGAGTTCCCGACTCATTGAGACAGGTGAGCGCGCGCACCGTAGACAATGCGCCATTGTTGAGCGGAGCCAGGTCCGGATGGTTGTGAATGAGCGGCTGAATCAGTCGCGGGCCGTTCCACGACATGGCTGCGATCGAGATCAGCATCCCAATCGCGTCGAGCTCCTCTCCATCCGGCGAGCGATAGCGGCCGTTCGCGAGATAGTCCCATCGTTGGGCGTCCCGTCCGCCCTTGCCCCTCACCGGCTTCACGAACAGATCGCGCGCAAGCTGGTCGAGCGAAGTAAGTCCATCCACTCCGTCGTCGCGAACGATCGCCAGGACGGGCACAGCGGGAATCCCACGAGCTTCACACCAGCTCGCAAATACAGTCTTGTCGGTCAGCTCCGAAGAAGGTGGCTTCAGATCCTTGAAAAGAGCGGGCACGCCGTCCTTGCATTCGCACCGCTGAATGAAGCTTCGTGCCTCGCGCTTCACGGGATGCCTGTGGAGTTCGTAGATATAATACCACGGCGGAAGCACTCCCGCCTTCAGGTACAGCCACAGCTGATCGCCGAGCTGGCCTACGATCGATCTTTTCGTTCTACTGTGGATCGTGTGACCGTTGCGCACGGTGAACCAGATCATCATGCCGATGACGACAAGCGGCGAAAGCACGACCCCGAGCATGGCCATCACAAAGTCTCCGGGCGAGCGGAGAGCCCAATAGCGCGCCCTGTACGCGCTTCGGACGAGCTTTCCCGGGCTGTGTCGCGGCGGATGCCTTAAAGCACGTACTGCGATCGGAAGACCGGCAACGCGATAGATGAAAGCAGTACCGTGAACTCGCGCGACGCGCCCGAACGACTTGATCATGAATTTCGCCAATCGCCTCCGTCGCCTCATTGGGAAACCAGCGGCAGACGGTGGCAAAACCACGGAAGAGGAGATGCTAATTGGTCGCCAAGGCATTTTCGGCGAATCTTCGGTCATTCGCCGACGTAGGGGCGCTATCTGTGGAATCCGCTTGAGTCGGGCCGGCGGTATTCTCGCCATTGCATGCTCCGCACCTGCCAACCGGCAGCGCGGATGGTATCTCACGAATTAAATTGCGGGACCGGGACAGGCTGATGACATCCCGTTCATGCGGCAGCGCTTAACCGCGGGGACTGAGCGCCTGATCGCGCAGGCCGCGCCAGACACGGAGCGCCTGCACGGTTTCGAATACGTCGTGCACTCGTACAATCTGCGCGCCTTGTTCCACCGCTTTCAGAGCGAACGCGATGCTTCCCCCGAGACGTTCGCCCGGAGGCGCTTCTCCCGACAATGCTCCGATCGTGCGCTTGCGACTGGCGCCGACGACAATCGGACAACCGAGGGAATGGAACAAGGCGAGGCCGTTCATCAGTTCGAGATTGTGGCCAACGTTCTTGCCGAAGCCAAAGCCCGGATCGACCAAGACCCTGT
Organism: Pseudomonadota bacterium; assembly: GCA_046733135.1. GTDB lineage: Bacteria > Pseudomonadota > Alphaproteobacteria > Sphingomonadales > Sphingomonadaceae > Sphingomicrobium. The sequence continues at coordinate 3,869 of JBKPON010000010.1, forward strand.
CCCGGATGACCCCGGCGTCCTGAGCCACCGCGATCCGCTGTTCAAGCCAGAGATAGACCTCGATCAGCACGTCGTCGTAGCGCGGGTCGTCCTGCATCGATTCGGGCGCGCCCTGATGATGCATGAGGATGATGGGCACACCGGCCGAAGCGACGAGGGCAGCGGAGCGATCGTCATAGGTGAGCGCTGAAACGTCGTTCACCAGACGTGCGCCAGCCTCGATTGCCGCCATCATGACGTCGGCCTTGCGGGTGTCGGCCGAGACCGCCGTCCCACCGGCGGCGAGCTGGCGAATCACGGGAACGATCCGCTCGATCTCGTCTCGCTCCCAGACCATGCTGGCCCCGGGGCGAGTCGATTCACCACCGACGTCGATGATTGCGGCGCCCTCGGCGGCCATTCTTGCTCCGGCCTCCGCCGCCGCTGGAGCGTCGGCGAACTGCCCCCCGTCGGAAAAGCTGTCGGGAGTCGCGTTGACGATGCCCATGACCTGCGGCTGGTCGAAGCGAATGATGCGCTCGCCAAGCTCAAGCGGAGAACGTGATGACGTGAGCGCCCGCCACTGCGCCGCCATATCATCGTCGAACCGCCTCTCGATGCCTTCGACCGGCGACAATTCAGTCGAGACGCGCTCGTGTCCATCGACTTGGATCAGCTCCACAGCGGCGAACCAATTCAAACCGCCGGCGAGCCTGGCGACCTTGCTGTCCTGACCGAAGGGAGAATCGACGAAGGCCGTGGGGCGGAGGAGAGTGCGCATGGGCCCGCGCTATAGCGCGGCGAGGTGCCGTTGCCGCAAGACGTCCAACGGGTGGAGCATCCCGTCCTGCTGGACATGCCAGAAAGTCCAGCCGTTGCACGAGGGGGCCCCCTGAAGCGCCGCTCCAACCTTATGGATCGAGCCGATGTGGACTCCAGCAGCGATAGACCCGTCGACTCGGACAACCGCATCCCAACGGCGCTTGGCATCTACAAGAGTGGTTCCCGGCGGCACCAGTCCGCTTTCGACCAGCACTCCAAACGCCACGCGCGGCTGTCCGCGTTTGTCGGGCACGGTCTTCATCGCGCTTTCGTCGAGCGGCAGGGTCGATTTGATCCGTTCTTGCGCAACTCTCACATATTCCGGCTCGCGCTCTATGCCGATCCACCGCCGACCCAGGCGCCGAGCCACGGCCCCAGTCGTGCCGGTGCCAAAGAACGGATCAAGCACCACATCTCCCGGCTTCGTGCAGGCGAGTAGAATCCGGTAGAGCAGCGCTTCCGGCTTCTGCGTCGGATGCGCCTTCGACCCGTCCGCTCCTTTGACCCGCTCCGCGCCAGCGCAGATCGGCAGGACCCAGTCAGATCGCATCTGAAGATCGTCGTTCAACGCCTTCATTGTCCGATAATTGAAGGTATATCGCGCCCGCTCGTCCTTGGCGCACCAGATGAGCGTCTCATGCGCGTTGGTGAAGCGCGTACCGCGGAAGTTCGGCATCGGATTGGTCTTGCGCCAGACGATGTCGTTGAGGATCCAAAACGCCGCGTCCTGGAGCAAGCCCCCGACGCGATAAATGTTGTGATAGCTCCCAATCACCCAGATCGTGCCGCTGTCTTTCAGGATACGCCGCGCTTGGGCGAGCCACTCGCGCGTGAAATCGTCATAAGCCGCGAGGCTCTCAAACTTGTCCCATTCGTCGTCCACCGCATCGACCCGCCCGCCCTCCGGTCGGAACAGGTCCCCGCCAAGCTGCAAGTTGTAGGGCGGATCGGCGAAGATCATGTCCACGCTGTTGTCCGGCAACCGCGCCATCTCGGCGATGCAATCACCCTGGAGGATCTCGTCGAACGGGAGCTCGCGTGATGCCGGGCGCCGGGAGCGCGCAACGGACACTGGCTCCGCGATGCGGGCGATTAGATTCATCCTTCGGCCCCCTTACTCTAGGCCGAAGGGTGAGTCAGGCGGGCCTGGCGGTCAAGCGAACAAGGGTTAATGAAGGATCCCAGGTCGCAACAGCTATGCGGCGGAGCGCGGTTCTTCCACAAGATGTTGAGTCTGTACTTGAGTCCTGGACTCAACAACTTGTGGGTGTGGCGCAAAGGACTCGCTTGTTTCTATTTCTGGGAGTGCGAGCTCCGGCTGGGCCGCCGCCTCGAGCATTTGGCGCACGAAGCCGAAGCTTCGCCGATGCAACGGAGTGGGGCCAAGCTCGCGCAATGCGCGGCGATGATCGGGCGTGGGATAGCCGCGATTATGCTCCCATCCATATCCTGGATAGTGGCGCGCGTGCTCGACCATCATCCGGTCGCGAGTCACCTTGGCGATGATCGAGGCAGCGGCGATCGAGCGGCACTTGGCGTCTCCATCGACGATCGCCCTCGACGGACGATGCCACCTGGGGCAGGCGTTGCCGTCGACCAACACCCAGGCCGGCTCGAGCCCCAGCGCTTCGACGGCGCGGGTCATCGCCAGCATCCGTGCCCAATAGATGTTGATGCTATCGATCTCTTCCACCGACGCGACGCCCACGCCCCACGCCGAGCATCTAACAAGCCGCTTGTAGATAGCCTCGCGCTTCTCGAACGGGAGGTTCTTGGAATCGTCGATCCCGCGGGGAAATTTCTGGCGATCGAGGATGCAGGCGGCGGCCACCACCGGACCAGCGAGGGGTGCACAGCCCGCCTCGTCCACACCGGCGAGCGGCTGCGGATAGTCGAGTTCGAGCCTGAACGAACAGCGCCGGGGCATCGATGATCCTTATTCGTCATTCCCGCGGAAGCGGGAACCCAGTTTTGTCAATCATCCACAAAGAAATTGGCCGGGGCTCGCTTTCGCGGGGATGACGATCAGCTATCCATGCGCCAGGGCGGGAAGCGCCGCGTTTCGCCGGCCTTGTAGAGGAAGATGATGTTGCCGTCGGGATCGCGGAGCCGGGCTTCACGCCACATCCAGGGCTGGTTCCTCGGGCCATGCTCGAACGGGATACCGCTTCGAGCAAGTTGCTCGACGCGCTCGTCGAGATCGTCGCACTCGAGATAGATCGCAGTCGTTGCGATGATCTTCTCTTCCGGGTCGATCTGGACCGAGAAGGTCACGCCGCCGCCGGTCTCGAACCGGGCATAGTCGGGCGGATTGTCGACGATCTGCTTGAGGCCGAGCCGGCGATAGAAGTCGACCGAACGCTCATAGTCCGTACCAGTCACCGTCACCTGGTTGAGGCGTAGGGCGGCCCCGGAATCGAGACGAACGTTCTGCTGCCCGATCGGCCCCGCGCCCTGCCCGAGCCCCGGCGCTTCTCGGAGCGCGACCCGAACAAATTCCCGAGCGCGGGCGACCGCATCGGGAAGCGATGAACCCTGCGCGAGAAACGTCGCAATGGCGCTGGCGAGTGTGCACCCCGTGCCGTGCGTGCTTTGCGTGTCTATCCGCTGCCCCTGCCAGCTGGTCATATTGTCGGTTTCGATCAGTGCGTCGGCGAGCGCATCGCCGTCTTCGTGGCCCCCCTTGATCAGCACCGCGCAACCGTGCGCCCCGACGAGATGCAGCGCCGCGGCGACTGGATCTTCCTCGGAGGTCAGTTGCTTGAGTTCGGGAAGGTTGGGAGTGGTGATGGTCGCAATATCCATCAGCTTGCTGAAGGCCGCGACTGTCGACTCGTCAGCGAGTACCGAGCCACTGGTCGAAACCATAACCGGATCGAAGACGATCGGAATGCCCGGTTGTTCGGCCCGGAGGCGCGCCAGCCTCCCCGCGACTTGTTCCGCCGCAAAAGCGCCGCCGATCATGCCGATCTTCACTGCGTCGACGCCAATGTCGGCCACGACGGCGTCGATCTGCGCGAGAATGATTTCGGCCGGGATCGGGTGAATCGCGGTGACTCCGAGCGTATTCTGCGCGGTAATCGCGGTCACTGCGGTCATCGCGTGGCCGCCGAGCATCGTCACGGTCTTGATGTCGGATTGGATTCCCGCGCCGCCGCCCGAATCCGAGCCGGCGATGATCAGGATCCGGGCCGACGAGCTCATCGAATCGGCCCTCGTCCCGTTCTTCGGGGCGAAATTCTCAATGTGCACAGCGACCCCGTTTGGCCGACAAATACCAACAAAGCGTTCACGCGGCCGATTGCACGGCCTCGCAGATGTCGTCGACCAGGCGTTGTACCAAAACGGGATCGTCACCTTCGGCCATCACGCGGATCAAGGCCTCGGTACCCGATTTGCGGATGACCAGCCGCCCTTTCCCCTCAAGTTCCGCCTCGGCGGCGGCAATGCGCTTTTGCACGCTGTCGGCTCTCAGTGGCTCGATCCCGCCGTTGAAGCGCACGTTCTTGAGCAGTTGCGGCAGAGGTTCGAACTGGCGCAACAGCTTGCTCGCCGGCCCCCGCGCCTCGACCAGGGCGGCCAGCACTTGAAGACCCGCAACCAGCCCATCCCCGGTAGTCGAATGGTCGGTCAGAATGATGTGCCCCGATTGCTCGCCGCCGACGTTGCAGCCGCTGCGGCGCATCTCCTCCAGCACATAACGGTCGCCGACCTTCGTGCGGTTGAGAGCTAGCCCGGCCTCGCGCAGCCGCCGCTCGAGCCCCAGATTGGACATCACCGTGGCGACCACCGCATCGCCTTGCAATTCGCCGCGGCTTTGCAGGCCGAGTGCGATCAGCGCCATCAATTGGTCCCCGTCAACCAATTGCCCCTTCTCGTCCGCGACGATGAGGCGGTCGGCATCACCGTCGAGAGCAAGGCCGATGTCGGCGCCACTCGCGACCACCGTCTCCTGAAGCAATCTCGGATGGGTCGATCCGCATCCGTCGTTGATGTTGAGACCGTTGGGGGAAACTCCGAGCGGGACGACTTCGGCGCCAAGTTCCCACAAAGCCTCCGGCGCGACGTGGTAGGCCGCGCCATTGGCGCAATCGACGACCACCTTCAGGCCGTCGAGCCGAAGGTGCTCCGGAAACGTGGACTTGGCGAAGTGGATGTAACGGCCGCGAGCGTCGTCGATCCTGCGGGCGCGCCCGATCAGCTCCGACTTGACGAGTTTCGTTCCCTTTTCCAGCCGCTTTTCAATGGCGAGCTCGTCGGCGTCGCTGAGCTTGTAGCCGTCGGGTCCGAACAGCTTGATGCCATTGTCGGCATAGGGATTGTGCGATGCAGAAATCATCACTCCAATGTCGGCCCGCATCGAGCGCGTGAGCATCGCGACGGCGGGGGTGGGCATCGGACCGAGCAGGACTACGTCCATGCCGACGCTGGTGAAGCCCGCGAACATCGCCGATTCCATCATGTAGCCGGACAGTCGCGTATCCTTGCCGATGACGACACGGTGGCGGTGGTCGGCGCGCAGGAAGTGAGCGCCCGCTGCTTGTCCCACGCGCAGCGCGGTTTCCGCCGTCATCGGTTCGCGATTGGTCGTTCCGCGGATTCCGTCGGTTCCGAAGAATTTGCGTGTCATTCCATTTCCGTCATGCCGGGCTGATCCGGCATCTGCCTACTCTTGTTCTCGCTAGCAAGAAACAAGGCGGAGCCCGGCGCAAGGTCAGGGTGAGGAGTTCAGATCCACCGCCAGATGCCGACGGGTGTCGGGTGCACCCACGTGATCAGCAGGAAGAATAAGGTTCCGCCCGCCACCGCGACGGTGCCCGGATAGGCCGCTCCTTTCGTAAATGGCACGAAGGCGGTCTTCATCAACCACTCATGCCAAGCTTCGCCAAGCTGGACGCGCTTCTTCCGTTCCTGGAGCGCAGATCCGCCGAGTGCGAGGACGAGGATCGCGGCATCGAGGATGAAGGCCTTTGGGGTAGGAACCGCGGCCGCATGGACGATCGCCCAAATGGCAAAGCTCCACATCATGGGATGACGAGTGATCGAGAAAACCCCGCTCGGGGCGGGGATGGTCACGATCGGCTTGCTGCCCGGCCGCCGCGGAAATGAAGGATTGCCCTGGAACGAGCCAACGAACAGGATCGAGGCGAACCACATCAACAGGCTGGCAACGATCCAGAGCGGTTCGGCCTGACCCCAGATCGGCGCTTCACGCCCGATGCGATGATAGACCCATATCGTCAGACCGAGCGTCAGAAATGCGACGATCACGTAGATCGCGCTGAAGCCCTTCTCCCCAACGCAGTTGATGAGCGGCCGGCGCAGCGGGTGCGAGAGTAGGAAATGCGTCCCGACGAACGAAATTGCGGCGAGCAGAAGAGATACGTGCCCGCTCAATGCCGGTAGGCCTCCGGAAGGTCGCGCGGCGTGAGGTCGCGGTAGCGGTCGCGCAGTCGGGTCTGGTGGGTGTCGAGGGGCTGGCGGACTCCGTCGATGAATACGGCTTCGGCGGCGCTCGATCCTTCGAGCGGATCGCCCGACCAGATCACAACGTCGGCGCGTCGGCCCGGGGCGAGGCTGCCGATCTCTCCGCCCATGCCGATCGCCTGCGCCGGGCGGGATGTAATCATCGCCAACGCCTCGCCCCAGCTGACTCCCGTTGCGCCCGGAATGCGCTGCAGGGCCACGAGATTACCGGCGTACTGGCGTTCTTCGAAGATGTAGCGCGTGTCGTTGTCGTCGATCAGACCGATCGCGACGTTTACGCCCGCCGAACGCATGCGGCCGACGTTCGACTGGGTCGCAGCGAGTTGCTCAAACGAGGCCGGCAGGTCGTTCACCGCCGACGCGATAACCGGCACTCCGGCACGCGCAATTCGATCGGCGACGGTCCAACCCTCGCTTGCGCCGACCAGCACGATCTTCAGCGACGGAAATTCACGTTTGAGCCCCAATACGGCGAGGATGTCGCTCGCGCGCTCGACATGGACGAAGAGATATTGCCGGCCTTGCAGTACCGGCACGAGCGCTGCAGCGTCGAAGCGCGTGAGAAGCACATCCTCGCTTCGCCGAGCCTCCTGACTGTAGATGCGCGATTCGTTGGGATTGCGGACGATCGTACGTTCGGCTTCGCCGGGCTGCCGGGCGCGGGCGGCCTCGATCGAAGGCGCGTAACGCCGAAGCTCAGCCGCCTCCCGCAAGGCATTCCGGAAAAGGACATGCGCGGACGACCGTGATCCGCCCGCTTTGTCCTTGCCCGTTTCGCCCAGCTCGACGAACTGGAACTTCCGCGCGACCGTGATCGGCTCCATGTCGGCGCCCGTGTCGATCACCGCGCCTTGACCAGCGAAGATGCTCTTACCTGTCACCGGTGCGACGAATGCGCGCGTCACCCCGTCCGCCCGATTGACCGCGACGGTCGTGTTCCGCGGGTTGATCGAGGGGACGACGTCGATGGCCGCACTGAACGGTCCGTTGGAGGCCGTATCGTCCGATCCATCCGCCGACAGATCGACCTCGCTCAGCCCCAAGCGCGTGAAGCCCGCCACAATCCCGGGCGTCACCCACTTGCCGGTCGCGTCGATCACCTGCGCGCCTTGCGGGACTCGGACGCCCGCACCCGCAGCCACGACGAGCCCGTTGCGGACTACCACGGTGCCTCCCTGAACGGGCTCCGATCCGTCCCCCTTCGCGACGATGCCGTTCACGATTGCAAAGGTCTGGGCGCCGGCAGACGACCCGAATATTATCGTCATTCCCGCGAGAGCGGGAATCCACCTGTTGTTCTGACGGCGTAGCCAGGAAGAAAAGGTAGATCCCGGATCAGGTCCGGGATGACGGCCTGAGAGGCCCTTCATTTCACGTCCCCTTCACCCGGCTGGCCCAGCTCGAAATCGCTAACCGGCCGCCGCTTGGGATCGTTCGCATCGTACATCAGCGCGCCGTCGATCCACACGCGTTCGGGCCGCGTGTAGTCGCTGAACGGATCGCCGTTCCACAGGACAACGTCCGCCATTTTACCAGGCGTCAGAGTCCCCGTTTTGTCGATTATGCCCAGCGCTCTTGCGGGATTGCGGCTGAGCCACTCCCACGCAACTGCCTCCGAAAGGTTCGGGATTCCGGCACGCTCGCCGTCCGCCAACGCCTTTCCTGCTTCCTGGTTCAGCCGCTGGATTCCGTTCGGGTCATCGGAATGCACAATCGCGCAGGCGTCAGCGTTGTGGACGAAGGGAATGTTTTCCTTGATGGCGTCATAAGCTTCCATTTTGAAGCCGTACCAGTCGGCCCACATGGCCGCGCAAATGCCTTCTCGCGCCAGAAGGTCGGCGATCTTGTAAGCTTCGACCGCGTGGTGGAAAGCACTGATCTTGTAGCCGAACTCGTGGCTCATATCGATCATGTTGGCCATTTCGTCGGCGCGATAGCAATGATTGTGAACCAGGATCTTGCCGTCGAGCACGCCCTTGAGCGTCTCCATGGCGAGGTCGCGCTCGGGCATCTCGCCGCCCTTGGCATTATATTTGTCCCACTTGCGCTTATAGGCCTGCGCCTTGATCCAGGTGGCGCGCGTAAGCGCGATATTGCCCATTCGCGTCTGCGGCATGTTGCCCTTGGAGCCGTAAACGCGCTTGGGATTCTCGCCGCACGCCATCTTCAGTCCATATGGGGCGCCGGGAAACTTCATCCCCTGCGTGGTGCGTGCAGGAACGTTCTTCAGCACCACCGAGCGGCCGCCGAACAGATTGGCCGAGCCGGGCAGGATCTGCAGTGTCGTCACCCCGCCGTTGATCAGCGCTCGGCTGAAGCCCGGGTCCTGCGGCCAGACGCTGTGTTCGGCCCACACTTCGGGTCGCGCGGGCCCCGTCGCCTCGTTGCCGTCCGAAAGCCCAGCGACGGCCGGCGACGGATAATCGCCGAGGTGGCTGTGGATATCGATGACTCCGGGTGTCAGGAACTTGCCCGTCCCATTGATTTCCAGCGCTCCCGCCGGACTTGCGAGGTCGGGGCCGCCGATCGCCTGGATGACGCCGTCGGCCAGCACGGCGGTGCCGTCGTTGATCTGGCGCCCCTCTCCATCGAAGATGGTCGCGTGTCGAATGACGGTCGGCACCCCCGGATAGCGGACGTACGTCGAGGGATATGGATCCTCGTTGATCGCTATCGGCCGCGCCGGCTTGGGCTTGGGCGCGAGCGCTGCACAGCCGGACGCGAGGAGAGCTCCGCCCGCGATCGCCAGCGCTGCAATCGACCTAATTGACACCGTGCATCCAGCGCCGAAGCGGCCACGAGAGCAGGAATAGGACTAGGCCCGCGCCGATCGCGATCCAGGCGATGGTGGTGAAGGTGGCGGTGTAGGTGTCGAGGCTGACCTTGAGGTTGGTGACCTGTCCGCCGACCGTCTCGACGCTCGCAAATTGCGCGACGAGACCGGCGACATATTGCGCGACCGAAATCGAAAGGAACCAGACCCCCATCATCAGGCCGACGACCCTGGCGATCGAGAGCTTGGTGATCATGCTCAATCCGACAGGCGAAATGCACAATTCTGCCAACGAATGGATGAGATAAAGGCCTGCGAGCCACCAGAGCCCGACCTGGAAGTTTTCCGCCGCGCCAGTGAAGGTCGATCCGAAGACCAGGAACAGGAAGCCCGCACCGACGCCGACCAGCGCGATGGAGAATTTGACTGGAATGGAAGGCTCCAGTCCGCGCTTCGCCAGCCAAATCCAAAGGGCGCTCATCACCGGGGCAAAGAGCACAATCGAGATCGGATTGAAGTTCTGCGTTTGCGGCGCCGAGATTGCAAAGAGCCCGAACACGCTGCGATCCGTGTTACGATCCGCGAACAGCGTCAGCGACGAGCCCGCCTGTCCGAACAGGGTCCAGAAGAAGACGTTGAAGATGATGAGGATCATCGCCGCGGTCATCATTTGCGCTTCCTGGGGTGTCCCCTTGACGTAGGACCAGGCAAGAATGCCCGGCACGGCGATGATGAAGGTGCCGAACAGCAATTTTCCCATCAGCGGAAGGGAGGCCAGATAGCCGATGAAGCCCGACTCGGACTCGGCTTCGGTCGCATTCATGAGATTGTTGAACAGGAAGACGAAGACCGGCACGGCAACCAGTGCGCAGATGTAGATGAAGATGTCGCGGTTGGGCGCGTGACCCGGCCGCTCGCCATAGCCCGAGAGCCGTCCGCCATCGAACTGGATCAGCGCGTAGCTGATCAGCATTCCGACACCGGCGAGGCTGAGGCCTGCCCACCAGCCGAACGTGTCGGCGAGCAGCGGGCAAAATAGCTGTCCGCCAATCGACCCAAGATTGATGCCCATATAAAAGATGGTGAAGCCGCTATCCCGGCGGCGATCTCCCTTATCGTACAATGTGCCAACGATGGTCGAGATGTTCGGTTTGAAAAAGCCGTTGCCGACGCAGATCAGCGACAATGCGGCGAGCATGATCGCGATCGTGATGGGGTCGCGCTCACCCCCAGGCTGCATTGTACCTTTCGGAAGCCGCCTCGCCTCCTGCCCGTTGTCGAGCAGGGAGATAGACCCGTCCTCATTGCCGCGGATCTGAAGCTTCTTGCCTTGGTCGATCAGGTATCGCGCTTCTTGCGGGTGGCTGGTCGGGCGATCGACGAAGTTGTCGACGACCACCTCGAACCGCTGCCCTTCGATGGTCGCATAGGGCTTGGCCGGGGAGCCACCGAACGCTAAAGTGAAATAGCCGATCGCCATGACGATCGCGCCGAACTTGATCGAGCGCTTCGAACCCAAATATTGGTCGGCGAGAAAGCCGCCGACCAGCGGGGTTAGGTAAACCAAGGCCGTGTAGCCGCCGTAGAGGCCGGTCGCCTGCTGGTCCGAAAAGAGGAAATGCTTGGTCAGGTAGAGCGTCAACAGCGCTCGCATGCCG
>JBKPON010000011.1:0-18350 GCA_046733135.1 Pseudomonadota bacterium
GCTTGAACACGCGGCCGTATTTGTCGTGGTAGCAATCCTGCACCTCGACGTCGGCCTGGGTGAAGAAGCGGAAGATCTGCGTCAGCAGGTTGCGCTCATGGCTGGTGAGCTTCTGCGCCCAGTCGCGGCAATCCTCGCCGAGCGGCACTTCCTCCGGCATCCAGTGGATCTGCTGCTGGCGCTTCCAATATTCGAACGCCCACGGATATTCGAAGGGCTTGTAGGTCTTGGAGGCTTGCAACAACGGCATTGTACCGACTCCTAACTCAATGCTCCGGCCTGGGCGCGGATCAAATTGGTTTCACACGAAGGCACGAAGTCACGAAGACAGGAATGCAGCGCTAGAACCGCTGCGACATCTTCGTGTCCTTCGTGTCTTCGTGTGACACATTCCGATCGATGAGCCGCTGACCGGCTCGTTGCAGAGTGGAGGCAGCCGTGCATCACCGATCCCTCACCCTGATGACTCGATCGCGGTAGATGACGTGAGATTTGCGGGCGCCGACGCCGAACACGACGATGCCGAGGAAATAGCCGAAATCGTACCAGCCGCCATTGTTGGGCACTGCATAGACCGCGACGTTGGACACGAAGAGCGAGACGACCCAGGCGACCGGGAAGATGAAGCCGTGCCACAGGCCGAGGAGGAAACCGGGCGATCCCGGAGCGACGGCGTCGGCCTGCTGCGTCGCGGCGCAGGCGGCGAGCGCGAGCACGGAGAAGAGGGCGAACAGCTTCTTCATTGCTGCCGGGCCTTCAAATAATCGAGCTCGCTCTGGCTCGGGTGATATTTGAACGCGCCGAGCGCATGGAGGCCCATGATCAGCGCGACGACGAACAGCAGCACCGCGCCCTGGCTGCCATAGCCCTGGTCCGCTTGCTTGCGCGCACGGTAAAGCCAGACGCCGGCGCCAAACAGCACGACCGCGGCGCCAAGCTCGATCATCGCGCCAACGGTCATCAGAACCGCTCCAGCTTGAGGTCGCCGTGCAGCCAGCCGGCGGCGGGAATGATCAGGAGTGCGGTCGCGGCCATCATCAATAGCCGACCAAAGCGCTTCGCCTGATCGCTCGTAGCTCCCTCCGGCGGCAGCGGCATCCGGAAGAGGCGCAGGCCAAGCAGGAACGCGCCGAGGCAGATCAGCGCATAGCCGGCGAGGATCAGCGGGCTCACTGACACGCCAGACACTCGTCGTAATCGGTCGTCGACTGCACCGGGATTTCGCGCAGCTCAGGCGTGTTGTCCGCTTCGACACCGCCGGCAAAGCCCGCGCGTTGCACGGACTTGGAACGCAAATAATAGAGCGACTTGATACCCAGCTCCCAAGCGCGGAAGTGGAGCATCATCAGGTCCCATTTGTCGACGTCGGCGGGAATGAACAGGTTCAGCGATTGCGCCTGATCGATGAAGGGCGTGCGGTCGGCCGCGAGCTCGATCAGCCAGCGCTGGTCGATCTCGAAGCTCGTTTTGAACACGTCCTTTTCCTCCTGGGTCAGGAAGTCGAGGTGCTGGACGCTCCCGCCGTTCTCGAGGATCGAATTCCAAACGTTGGGGCTGTCCTTGACCTTGGTTTCCAGCAGTTTCTGCAGGTACGGGTTCTTGATCGAGAAGCTGCCCGACAGCGTCTTGTGGGTGTAGATGTTGGCGGGGATCGGCTCGATGCAGGCGCTAGTGCCGCCGCAAATGATCGAGATCGACGCCGTGGGCGCGATCGCCATCTTGCAGCTGAATCGCTCCATCACGCCCATGTCCGCCGCATCGGGGCACGGCCCGCGCTCGGTCGCAAGATGCATCGAGGCTTCGTCGACCTGGCTTCGGATGTGCTTGAAGATTTTGAGGTTCCAGCTCTTCGCCATCGCCCCTTCGAACGGTAGCCCGCGCGCCTGCAGGAAGGAATGGAAACCCATGATCCCGAGGCCGACGCTGCGCTCGCGCTCCGCGCTATACTTGGCGCGCGCCATCTCGTCGGGCGCTCGGGCGATATAGTCGGAAAGGACGTTGTCGAGGAAGCGCATCACATCCTCGATGAATTTCTTGTCCTTGTTCCACTCATCCCATGTTTCGACGTTGAGCGACGACAGGCAGCACACGGCGGTGCGATCGGCGCCGAGATGGTCACGGCCCGTTGGAAGCGTGATCTCGCTGCACAGGTTGGAGGTGCTGACCTTCAGTCCAAGGTCGCGGTGATGTTTGGGCATCGCCTTGTTCACCGCGTCGATGAAGATGATGTAAGGCTCGCCAGTCGCGAGCCGGGTTTCGACCAATTTCTGAAACAGCGAACGCGCATCGACCGTGCCGCGCTCCGACGAGTCGCGCGGGCTGCGGAGCGTGAATTCGGCACCGTCGCGCACCGCAGCCATGAATTCGTCGGTGACCAGCACCCCGTGATGCAGGTTCAAGGCCTTACGATTGAAGTCGCCGCTGGGTTTGCGGATCTCGAGGAACTCCTCGATTTCGGGATGGGAGATGTCGAGGTAGCAGGCAGCCGAACCGCGGCGGAGCGAGCCCTGACTGATCGCCAGCGTCAGGCTGTCCATCACCCGAACGAAGGGGATGATCCCGCTGGTCTTGCCGTTGAGGCCGACGGGCTCGCCGATGCCGCGAACCCGGCCCCAATAGGTGCCGATCCCGCCGCCACGGCTCGCGAGCCACACATTCTCGTTCCACGTCCCGACAATGCCTTCGAGGCTGTCGTCGACGCTGTTCAAATAGCAGCTGATCGGGAGGCCGCGGCCCGTGCCGCCGTTCGACAGAACCGGCGTTGCCGGCATGAACCACAGTTTGGAGATATAGTCGTAGACCCGCTGGGCATGCTCTTCGTCATCGGCGTAGGCCGCGGCGACACGGGCGAACAAATCCTGATAGCCTTCTCCGGGGAGCAAATAGCGGTCGCGCAGCGTCTCCTTGCCGAACTCGGTCAAAAGTTCGTCGCGCTTGGCGTCGGTCTTCACATCGAATTTCGGCGCATGCACCGATTTCGTGCTGTTTGACGCCGTTTGGACGTCATCAACGGGAACTTCAGAGCCAGTTGAAAAATCCATCGTACTTCCCCGTCCCTCAGCAGTCCTTTCTAGGACTGTTTGTTCCCCAATTGTTCGACTCGGAGCCATAACGGGCATCCTAGCCTTTTTTGCGGCCGAGCGGGGCTTTTCGTTCGATCGCCCCCTGTGGAAATCGGGGACGAGCAGGCCCTTCACCGGAATATAGGTATTCCGGCGTCGAACACTAGTAGTTGAGTGTTCCCCCTCGTTCGCTACTACCTATTGTGCCTCAAATGCGGTGAGATGCAAGCAGGTAAAGCATGGTTAACGCGATTTTTCCTGTGGATTGGCGCGCGTGCAACAGGCCGCCTTACAGAGCTCGGCCATTGGACCGCGGGCGGCTCCGCTTTGTGCGTTTGATCGCCCAAACCCACACCGCACGACCCGGGGTCGATTGACAGTCGAGGAGTCAACTTTAACTAGGCGGCAATGCGCGCCTGGTTCCGTAAGCGTTATCTCGATGTGCTCGGGTCGATCTACATCTACAATGAGCATCGCGGATATACAGCGATCGATGATTTGCTTTACGCGGTCCGCTCGCGCTGGCCGGACGACCACGACTTCATCGCCAAGATCGAAAAGCACCGTGCCGACGAGCGCAAACATTATGTGATGTTCCGCCGCTGGTTCGAGCGGCGCGGAATCATGCCGCTAGCGGTCGACCGTGCCTGCGGCCATATCGACCGGTTCGTCGGGATCATGTTCCGCAAGCGGATCGACGATCTGGATACCTTGTACATCGTCCATCACGAACGGCTGTTCGAACGGCTGTGCCGGGTCATTTCGCTCACCGAGCAGCGCGGCTACCGCCAGGTCGAAACCCTGCTGGGCAACAGTCACATCCTGAGCGACCGGAAGCTCGCCAAGATTTTCCGGATCATCAAGGATGACGAACCGAGCCACTGGGCGCCATACGACGCTTGGCTGAAGGAGCACGGCAGGCGCTTGCCGAAATGGTGGGAGCGAGCGATCGACAGCTACATCCATTCGGAGCTGCTTGCCCTGAAGATTCCAATTCTTTTCATTTCGCCTTGGCTCGGCCGCATGAAATCCTGGCCGGACGAAGCGGATGAGGAGCGGGCCTGGCACTCGCTGCAGCCGGCTGAATGACGAAGGCCGCGTCGGCGCGCGCCGGCTCGACACTTCAGGATTGGATTCGGCGGCTGGTATCGCGCGAAGCGGGCGGGATGCTGGCGCGCAACACCCTCGTCAGCTGCGCTGTCTTCGCTTTCGACCTCGCGCTCTTGTGGGCGCTGGTCGAGTTTGTGCACGTAGGCAAGGTGTTTGCGGCGGCGCTCGCGTTCGTTGCGGCGACGTCGTTGCATTACGCCTTCTGCCATAGCTGGATTTTCCGCGGAACCGAGCGCGCGCTCGCGTCGGGCTACGTCTACTTCCTCACCAATGCCGTCATCGGCCTGGTGATCACGGTGACGCTCTTCGCCGCACTGATCCGATGGACGCCGATCAATTATCTCGTTGGGCGCACTTTGGTCTCGATCGTTGCGGGACTTACCGTGTTCTTGTTGAACGCCGTGTTGAACTTCCGGAGGCTTTAGCCGCGCGATGCGCATCGCGCTGTTCTCCGGCAACTACAATTATGTCCGTGAGGGTGCGAACCAGGCGCTGAACCGGCTCGTGCGCCATGTCGAAGATCGGGGCCATGAAGTTCGCGTCTATTCCCCGGTCACCGACGCGCCGGCATTCGAGCCGGAAGGCGAACTGGTGCCTGTTCCGTCGGTCCGGCTGCCGGTGCGCGGCGAGTTCCGCCTGGCGCTCGGTCTATCTCGGCCTCTGCGCGAAGATATTCGCCGCTTCACGCCGGACCTGGTCCATGTCTCGACGCCCGATATTTTGGACACTCGGGCACAGACCTTTGCGCGGCAACTGGGGGTGCCCGTCGTCGCCAGCATGCACACTCGGTTCGAGACCTATTTCAGCTACTATGGAATGGGTTGGGCGAGGCCGCTTGCTGAAGCGCACCTCCGCCGTTTTTACCGCCGCAGTGATCATGTGCTGGCGCCGACGCCCGGTCTCGTCGCCGAGATCAAGCGACTGCGCTGCGACGATCGAGTCAGCCTGTGGAGCCGGGGAGTTGACCGCCAGCTGTTCGACCCGGCCCGGCGCGATTCTGATTGGCGACGCGCCCACGGCTGGTCGGAAGAGGACGTTGTCCTGCTTTTCTTTGGACGGCTGGTCATCGAGAAAGGAGTTGAGGACTTCGTCACGACCGTCCTCCGCCTTCGCGAGCAAGGCGTTTCGGTTAGACCACTGATCGTCGGGGCCGGCCCCGCGCGAGAGGCGTTCGATGCGCTGGAGGGCGCGGTCTTCACCGGTCATCTCGACGGCAGCGATCTGGCGAGGGCCGTTGCGAGCGCGGACATTCTGCTCCACCCGAGCCGGACTGAGGCATTCGGCAACGTCGTTCTCGAGGCGATGGCGGCGGGGTTGCCGGTGGTTTGCGCGGACACGGACAGCGCACGGGCACTGGTCAACGCCGGTCGGACCGGCTTCCTTTGCGCAGCCGATGATGCGGGGCGCTTTGTCAGGGTCGTCACGGATCTCGTTCGGGACTCAGAGCGCCGCCGCGGAGTCGGTGCCGCGGCGCGGAATGCCAGTGGCCAATTCAGCTGGCAGGCGGCGTCCGAGAGCGTCTTACAGGCTTATCAATCGGTCTATCAGCGCGTAGGGCGCGGCGCGTGAAACGCGGCGAAATCCTTCTTCGCATCCCACGGGCGGGAGCGGTTCTCGTCCTCGCCTGCATTTTCCTGGTTCGCCTGTTGACGCCGGCCGGTTTCATGCCGGCGTTCGATCAAGGGCGAGTGACGGTCGTATCATGCCCCGAGGCCTTCGGCTCGGCGCCGATGGACGACCATCACCGTCATCACGGCACGCCGGAGAAGGTGCACCAGCCCTGCCCCTATGCCGCGGCTCCCGCGTTCGGATTGCCGGTTGCGGAGCTTCCGATGCTCGCCGCTTTCCTGGGCGTCGGTCTGGCGCTGCTGCTCGGCCGATCGTTCCAGTTCCTGCGTCAGCATCGCCCACACGATCGTCCTCCGCCGCGCGGGCCGCCGCAACCCGTCGTGAACTGAGCCGATCCAATTCACTTCAAGAGGTTGCATCGGTTCGCCGATGCAAGTTGCGGGTTATCATGATCAGTCATTGCGTTTCAGCGTCGCTCAGCCGACGCGCACTTCTATTGTTGGCGACGTTGCCGCTCGCGGCGCCCGCGCTCGCCGACCACCTTGGCCCGAGCGGGTTCGGTTCGGGTGGAGGCCTCAGCGTGTTCAGCCCGGACACGCTCGATGAACGGCATTGGGCCGCGGGTTTCCGACTGACCTACACCCGACCCGAGCAACGGTCGGACGAAGAGCTCGAAGCGCTCGCGGAGCGACACATCCATGCCCACAATACAGACTATAATCTCAACGGGTCGCTGGGCATTGCCTACGGGATTACGCATCATCTGACTGTTTCGGTGGAATGGCCCTACGTGCGGCGTGACGATCTGCGCGAAGGGGAGCATGGCGATACTGATGGCGAGGGCGGTGAGGTGGTGCGGCTCGGCGACCCGTCCGGGATCGGCGATCTCAATCTGCTCGTCAAATATCGCGTCACTGAAGGCGAGCGCGCACAGCTTGCGCTGATCGCCGGGATCAAGACTCCGACCGGGAGCACTCACCGGCGCAGCGACGAAGGCGAGAGGCTGGAGACCGAGCATCAGCCCGGCACGGGAAGCTGGGACCCGATCATGGGCGCCTCGGCGTCAATAAAAATGGGGCAGGCGCAGCTGACCGCGAGCGCACTCTACCAACTCTCGACCAAGGGGGCGCAGCGCACGCGACTGGGGGATCGGCTGCAGGGCGGGATCGCACTGTCGCACCGCTTCGGCCAGTCGGAGCTTCGCGAGGGGGAATCCAGCCTCAACCATCACCACGGAGATGAATTGGATGAGCACCATGAGCGCCCGCATGACAGTTGGGATGCGTTCGTCGAGCTCGCGGGCGAATGGGAAGGCCGGCAGAAGATCGCCGGTGAAATCGAGCAGGCAAGCGGGGGCAAATGGGCTTATGTAGCACCCGGAGTGCGCTTCAATTCGGCCTCCGGCTGGTCCGCCGGGGCCGCGTTCGCGCTGCCGGTGTGGCAGGACGTCCGCGCGTCCCATCCGGACAACCGCTATCGGCTGATGCTGTCGCTGGGCAGGGCGTTCTGAGATGTAAAGAAGCCGTGTGAATCGGAGGCGGCTCGCCATGGTTTCGCGTGAACAACGCCATTCGCCTCTCGACGAATGCGTTGCGCCAGCGCAATGATCTAGCATGGGCGAACGAAAGCATCTGATCGCCGCACTTTTTTTGTGTGCAAGCGGCGCTGCGGCCGCGGACGACATGCCGATCTGTCCTGATCGGCCGAGCAAGGCGAACGGGACATGCACTGTTCCCGCCGGCCATTTCCAGCTCGAAACCAGCCCGGTCGATTGGATGCACGATGAATTCGCCGGAGGGCACATGGACTTCACCATGTGGGGCAGCTCGGTAGTCAAATATGGTCTAAGCGACAGATCGGACATCGAGGTCGGTTTCACGCCTTATGAGACCCTGCGCATGCGCGAGGAGGGGATACGCGACCGCACATCGGGCTTCGGCGATATGACCGTTCGTCTGAAGCAGCGACTGATCAGCGACGATGCGCCCATTCAGGCGACGCTGATCCCGTTCGCGAAGCTGCCGACCGCCGCGCACGATCTCGGCAACGGCAAGGTCGAAGGCGGGGTGACGGTGCCGGTCAGCACGGCGTTGGGAAAAAGCGGGGTCACACTGACGATGGGACCGGAGCTCGACGTCCGCGCCGATGCCGACGCGCACGGCTATCACGCGGCGATGGCGCAGCTGGTCAATTTCGGGTTTGCGGCAACGAAGCGCGTGTCCCTATCCGCGGAGCTATGGGGCCAATGGGATTGGGATCCGGATGGCACCGTACGCCAATATTCCGCCGACGGCTCGATCGCCTACCTGGTCAATAATGATCTGCAGGTCGATGCCGGCGCGAACTTCGGACTCAACCGCGAAACGCCCGACGTCGAACTCTACGCCGGCGTGTCGAAGCGCTTTTAGGATAGCATCTTCTTGACGCCCCGGGCGGCTTGACGAAGGCGCTGAGCGTTCTCGACGAGCGCAATTCGGACATGGCCTTCGCCTTCCTCGCCGAAGCCCACTCCAGGCGCGACTGCGACATGCGCTTCGGTCAGGAGCTTTTTCGCGAACTCCATCGATCCAAGGTCATGAAAGCGCTCGGGGATCGGTGCCCAAGCGAACATCGAGGCTTGCGGCACCGGAATGTTCCAGCCGGCTCGGCCGAAGCTGTCGACCAGCACGTCGCGGCGCTTCTTGTACAGCTCGCGGTTGTATTCGACGATGCCCTGGGGACCATTGAGCGCGGCGCAGGCGGCCGCTTGCACTGGCGTGAAGGCGCCATAGTCGAGATATGATTTCACACGGGCGAGCGCCTCGATGAGCCGGGAGTTGCCGACGGCGAAGCCAATCCTCCAGCCGGCCATCGAATAGGTCTTGGACATTGAGGTGAATTCGACCGCAACCTCTTTGGCGCCTTCGACTTGAAGGATCGACGGCGTGGGCGTGTCGCCGAAATAGATTTCCGCATAGGCGAGATCAGAAATGACGATCAGTTCGTATTCGCGCGCGAACGCGACCAGGCGTTCGTAGAATGCAAGATCCGCGACATAGGCCGTCGGGTTGGACGGATAACCGACGACGAGCACCTTCGGCCGTGGAACGGTGTAGCGCATGGCCATTTCGAGGCGGCGAAAGAAGTCGTCACCCGGCGCTGCTGGGATCGAACGGATCGCCGCCCCGGCAATGATGAAGCCGAACGTGTGGATGGGATAGCTCGGATTGGGCGCGAGGACGACGTCACCAGGAGCTGTGATCGCTTGAGCGAGGTTGGCGAGGCCCTCCTTCGACCCAAGGGTGACGATCACCTCCTTCTCGGGATCGACGGCCACGCCGAAGCGGCGCTGGTAATAGGCCGCCTGCGCCTTTCTTAGGCCGGCTATGCCGCGGCTGGCTGAATAGCGATGTGCGGTCGGCTTCGCCGCAACCTCGCAAAGCTTGTCGACGACGTGTTTCGGCGGGGCACCGTCCGGATTGCCCATGCCGAGATCGATGATGTCCTCGCCCCGAGCCCGCGCCGCCGCCTTCATCGCGTTCACCTCGGCGAAGACGTAGGGCGGCAATCGACGGATGCGGTAGAATTCTTCGGCCATGAGGGGTCAATGGCGAGGACGGTGCAGCGCCGCAACCCGGGAGTTAGACCGGGCCGCTGACTGACGTTTCGGCACCATCGTCATCGCGGAAGCGCGCAATGTGAATGCCGTGCATCTCGGTCGGGGGCTGCGTGAAGGTGAGGCCGAGTTCCTCGCGTCGATCGAAGAATTCAGCAAGGCTGTCCGTCCCGAAGCCGAGCTGCACGCCGCCCGCGGGATGTTCGGGAGACGCGGCGTGAAGAGCAAGCGTGGTCTCGCCCGTCGCGAACTCGCTCCAGAACGGCGACTGGAACTTGGGCTCGAGGCCCAGTACATCCCGGTGGAAGGCAACCGCTCTGTCCATGTCGGCGACATATTTGATCGCGTAGGTCAGTCGCATTTGATCCTCCCTAGCGGTGAAAAAGTGAGTAGGTGCGGCGAAAGGCAGCGGTTTCGGCTGCGCTGAACACGCTCCTGTCCGGCGGATCGTCGGGAACGCCAGTCACGAAATAGGCGATGCCCCGTCCGCGCTGGCGGTCGATCCACAGACCGGAGCGGAGGCCGTATGCATCGCCCGCGTGGCCGACGACCAGCGCGCCATTCGTGCCCGGGTCGTCCGTGCAGCCTTGGGTCGGGATTTGCTGCGTCGCCAGTCCGTAGGAGCAGATGGTGGCGCTCTCTCCGTCACGCGCACCGTTGTGCCCGTCGAAACGCCACACGGGAGTCAGCAACATTTCGACAGATTGCGGCGAGAGAATGCGCGCACCGTCGAGTTCGCCGCCGTTCAGCAGCATGCGGCCGACGCGGGCGAGATCCCGTGCCGAGATGCGCAGGCCGCCTTGGGGGGCGAAGAGAGACCCATTCTCTCCAAGCTTCCAACGGTTGAGGTCGCAGGTTTCGCCGTCGTTGACGAGGATTGGGCAAGTGGGCCGTTGCCCATGGAGATCGTCCTTCAGCGGCTTGCCGTCAGGTCCGTCGAGCTCGACTGCCCGGGCGACAATGGCATCGCCGCAGGTCGGCCAGTTGTAGCATGCGTCGAGCTTCATTGGCTCCAGCACATTGCGGCGCATCCAAATGTCGAAGCGCTCCCCGGTCACACGTTCGACGATCGAACCGACGATCGGGAAATTCATATTGGAGTAGGCGAAATAATTTTCGCCCGGGCCGTGCTTCGGATCCCAAGAGCGCGGATCCCCCATCGTCGCCTGCACGCTTTGGCCCAGCGGGATTGCATATTGGTCGTCATGATCGCGGACCGAGCCGGTGTGCGACAGCAGCATCCGAAGGGTGATGGCCTGACCGGAGAAGGCCGGGTTGCGCAAGGGCCAGCCGACCCAACGCGAGACGTCGCTGTCGAGATCGAGCTTGCCCTGCTCGACCAGCTTCATCACGCCAATAGCCACGACAAGCTTGCTGACCGAAGCAACCCGGGCGGGGTCGTCGGGGGTGACTCGGCGACCGGACCGCGGATCGGCGAGGCCATCGGCGAAGCTGGCGAATTCACCGCTGGCATTGAATGCGACGCCGACTTGCGAACCCACTAGAGGTTCGCGCGGGGTGACCGTCGCGCAGGCAACGAGTAGGAGACCTAACAGCGGTACTTTCAGGTGCATGGCGCTAACTTAAGCCGTCGTAGCTTCCCCCGCCACTTCCGCAGGCGTAAAAGGCGCGCTCCTCTGGAAGGGGAGATCCAACATGCGCATCACCACAGCAATCATTGCGGCAGCGTTGGTGTTCACGCCTGCTGCAGCGGGTGCCGCAACCCCGCTGCAAAAAGAGACGGCCGTCTGGCAGACGTTCAAGGACAAGAAGGCGATTGCGTTCGCGGCCATGTTCGCGCCGACCTATGTCGGGCTCTACGATTATGGCACCGCCAACAAGGCCAAGGAGATCGACAGCCTCAAGAATGCGAAGATCGAAAGCTTCAA
Organism: Pseudomonadota bacterium; assembly: GCA_046733135.1. Lineage (GTDB taxonomy): Bacteria > Pseudomonadota > Alphaproteobacteria > Sphingomonadales > Sphingomonadaceae > Sphingomicrobium. The sequence continues at coordinate 11,226 of JBKPON010000011.1, forward strand.
GATCGGCAACTTCGAGAGCCGGATGATTGACGACGACGACATGCTAATGACCTACGTCGTCGACGTGAAGGGTACGATGGGCAATGACGACATATCCGGCAAGTACAACGCCGCGTCGTTATGGCACCGCGCCGGCAAACAGTGGCTCGGGGTCTACCACAGCGAGATCAAGGCGAAGTAGCGGCAGCGACTTTGGGCAGCCCTCCCCATTGGCGGGCAGGGGGTCTATGTAACGCCTAATGGCGGACGAGACGAAAACCGGCGCGGCGATGCCGACGCTCGAGGATTGGCAGCACTGGACGCTGGTGATGGGCCAGGCCCAGCAGATGCTCATGGAATTCTGGGCGGAGAGTTTGAAGAAGGACCAGGCGTTGCCGTCGTTCGGCGCCTGGTCGCCACCTGCGTTCGGCTTCGCCGACCCTGCGACGAGCGATCCGATGGCCCTGATGAGCGCCGGCGCGCAAGCCTGGGCGAAGGGGCTTGAGACCTGGGGCAAGATGCTCGGCGGCGTAACCGCTGCGCCTTCGCCAGGCGTCAAGGAGGCGAAGGATCGCCGCTTCTCCGCGCCCGAATGGCGCGAAAACCCGATCTTCGACGCAATTCGCCAGACCTATCTGCAAATCTCTGACCGGATGCTGGGGTCGGTCGACGAGGTCGAAGGCATCGACGACGATTCGAAGCAAAAGCTGCGCTTCGCGGTGCGCAACTTCGTCGACGCGATGAGCCCGTCCAACTTCGCGCTCACCAATCCCCAGGTGCTGAAGCGGACACTCGACTCACGCGGCGAGAATTTGCTCAAGGGTTTGAGCAACATGCTCCGCGACATCGCACAGGGGCAGCTGACGCAGACCAAGGCAGGAGCGTTCGAGGTCGGTCGCAATCTCGCGACGACGCCCGGAAAGGTGATCAAGCAGACGCCGCTCTACCAGCTGATTCAATATACGCCGACGACGGATGAGGTGCTGCGGATCCCCGTCGTGATCTTCCCGCCGTGGATCAACCGTTATTACATCCTCGACCTCACTCCGGAAAAAAGCTTCGTCAAATGGTGCGTCGACCATGGAATCTCGCTGTTCATGGTCAGTTGGAAGTCGGCGGACGAGAGCATCGCAGACGTCATGCTCGACGACTACGTATTGCGCGGTCAGGTGGATGCGATCGATGCTATTCGCGATCTGCTCGACGTCGAAGGCGTGCATGCGATCGGCTATTGTGTCGCCGGAACAACGCTTGCTGCGACGCTCGCCTATCTGCAGGCGAAGGGACAGCAGGCGAAGGTCAAATCGGCGACCTTCCTCACGGCTCAGGTCGATTTCACCGAAGCAGGTGATCTGAAGCTCTTCACCGGACCAGAGGTCGTCGGCCTGATCGAAGAGCTGACCAAGGATAAGGGCTATCTCGACGGCCGCTACATGGCGGCAACGTTCAACCTGCTTCGCGGGCGAGACCTCATCTGGAGCTACGTCGTCAACAATTACCTGCTGGGCGAGGAGCCTGCTCCGTTCGACCTGCTACACTGGAACAGTGACACCACCAACCTGCCGGCCGCCTGGCACCGCGATTATCTGCGGACGCTCTATGAAGGCAACAAGCTCGCCGCGAAGGGCGGGATCAGCGTCGGGGGGACGCCGATCGACGTCGATTCGGTGACAACTCCGGCCTATATCCAGGCCGGCCGTGAGGACCATATCGCCCCGCCGCAGAGCGTGTGGAAGATCATGGATCACTTCCGAGGAACGAAGCGGTTCTTGCTCGCGGGCTCCGGACACATCGCCGGAGTCGTCAATCCTCCCGCGGCGCAGAAGTACCAATATTGGGCCAACGACAAGCCTGCCGGCACCCTTGAGGAATTCATCGGCGGTGCCGAGGAGCACAAGGGCAGCTGGTGGCCGGATTGGCTGAAATGGATCGAACAGCAGGACAACGAGAAAGTGAAGGCCTCAGGTCCACGCATCCCCGGCAAGGGCAAGCTCGAGGCGATCGAGGACGCCCCAGGAACCTATGTGAAAGCGCGCTGAGGCCTGACCTCAGAAGACGGGGCTAGCACTTCTCATATTTCCAGTGCCTTTTCTTCCCCTCCGCGATCCATTCGACGGCAGTGGCGATACGCTTCGCCCGCGTCGCTGAGGATCGGCTGGGCAAACGACGGCGCCTTCGCGATATCAGCGTCGATCCTCGGCTCGCGGCTCAGAACAGTCCTCCGCCAAGCATTAGCCGGACGATGCCGATCACGATCACCACGAGGTTGAGGTTGCGGCCCGCGGTGCCGCTCGAGATCATGCCGACGACCGCGCCGATAATCGCCAAAGGAATGATCAACCAGTTGGCCCAGCCGAGCAGCGGCAGGAAGGCGACGATCGCGAGGAGCAGGGCGATGGCGCCGATGATGAGCGAGATGAGGTTGAACATCGGCGGCTCCCTAGCATCATTCGGGCGGCTGCGGCAGCCGCGGGGCGCGGATCAGCGCAATCACGTATAGGACCAGCGCCAGCCAGATCGCCGGGAAGGCGACGGCGTGCGCCGTCGTAAATGGTTCGCCGTACAATGCGACCGCAAGCAGGAACTGCAGCGTCGGCGCGAGGAATTGAAGCATCCCGAGCGTCGAATAAGGGAGGCGCTTCGCGGCCGCGGTGAAGAGGAGCAGCGGAGTTGTCGAGACCACTCCGGCGATCAGCAACAAACCAGTCTGCATCTGATCGTTGCCCATTACCGCCGCGCCAGCAACGGCGCGCCATCCCAGCCACCCCATCGCCAGCGGAAAAAGGATCGCTGTTTCGATCGAAAGCCCGGTAAGCGCGTCGGCCGCAACGACTTTCCGCAGCAAACCATAGAGCGCAAAGCTGATGCACAAGGTCAGGCTGATCCATAGCTGGCTGAGCGCGCCGGCGGCGAGCACGGAAATTCCGGCGGCGGCGACGGCGACCGCTGTCCATTGGAAACGCGTGAGGCGCTCATGAAGAACGAACCGGCCGAGCAGCACATTGGCAAGGGGGTTCAGATAATAGCCAAAGCTCGCCGCGAGGATATGGCCGCTGGTCACCGCATAGACGTAGAGCAGCCAGTTGCCTCCGATGAGGAGCGCGGTCACCGTCAGGATGCTTATCGTCTTGCCGTGGCTGACTGCCGTATGCACTTTCGTCCAGCTTCTGCCGATCGTTAGCAAGACGGCGAGGAATGGAAGCGACCACAGGATGCGGTGAGCCACGATGTCGAACGCGGGGATCGCCGCCAGCAGTTTGAAGTAGATCGGCAGCACGCCCCATAGGCCGTAAGCGGCAAGTCCGAGGAGAAAGCCGCTGCGGGCGTGATGCCCGAGCGCGGGTGGCAGATTGTGGGAGCGAGTTGCGGGCGCGTTCATTTTTCGTGCGCCTAGCGTCGGTCAGCCTAGGTTCAAAGCTTATGCTGAACATCGCGTTTGTTGAAACTGTCACCGACGAGTGTCAGTTTGCAGGTGGGGTATCTTGAAAGGTTGGTTTGCGTGGCTCGATTCGGCGCTTTTGCCGTCACCGCTGCTGGGCTGATATCGCTCACGCTGCTCGCTGCCGGCTGCGCAACCAACAAGCCCAAGCTTCCGCCCGGGATCACTCCGACGGTGACTGTCGGACCGCCACTCAAGGGCGATGAGTGGAAAAAGGTGGCCACCGCGGCGGACGAAGATCGTCTGGTGCGCCTCGGCCTTGCCTGGCAGGAGGCGCTGGCTGAATCGCGGCGGTCCAATGCCGCCGACATTCGCCGGGAAGGCAAGCTTCTCCTCCCCCGAGCGGCGCTCCCACGACCCGCGCCGACGCCAGGGAGCTATTACTGCCGGCTCATCAAGCTGGGCAAAGCGGCGCCCAAGACCCGGGCCTACGAAAGCTTCAAACCTTTCTTCTGCTATGTGGAAGTCGAGGACGATCTGCTCACGATCGTGAAGCAGACGGGCAGCCAGCGGCCCGCAGGTCGCCTCTGGGAGGACGACGATGCCAACCGCCTGATCTTCCTCGGAAGCCTAGCTCTTGGCGATCAGCAGCAGCCGATCGCCTACGGTGACAATCCAAAACGCGACATGGCCGGTGTGCTCGAGCGGATCGCTCCGTTCAAATGGCGCTTGGTGATCCCGTGGCCGCAGAGCTCGTCCAAGCTCGATGTGTTCGAGCTGACTCCGGTCGCGCAACAGCCGGAAGGATGAGCAAGGCCGGTTTGCTCGCAGATCCGCGGGAAGTGCGCGCGATTCTGGTTGCCTCTGCAAAAGCCGGCGAGGCGATCAGTTATTCCGAGGTGCTAAGCTTGCTTGGGCACGATTTCACGCGGCCGAAGATGCGGGCGCTGTGCAAGGTGCTCACCTATGTGGACGAAGAAGCTCAGGAGCGCGGCGAGCCCGAACTTGCGGTGCTGGTGGTGCGGCAATCGGATGGGCTGCCGGGGCAAGGCTGGTGGGTCGGGGGTGCAAAGAAGCATGGCTACACCGGCCTATGGGAAGGACCGAAAGCGGCGCAGTTGATCAAGAAGCTGCAGCGGCAGGCGTTCGGATTTTGGCGTCTCGCATGAATGCCATCTTCTCTCATCGATCGTTTCGCCACGCTCGCAATGCCTGCGCTGGTTCGGTAAGCGCCTGCGCATGCCGGAACCTCGCACTTTCACCGTGGCTGATGACGATGATGGTATTCGCCTAGACCGCTGGTTCAAGCGCCACATGCCCGAGGTCACCTTCAACCTGGTCTCGCGCTGGGCGCGGACGGGGCAGCTGCGGCTGGCAGGCAAGCGAGCGGTACCAGGCGACAGAATCGAAGCCGGGCAGGAAATTCGCGTCCCTCCGCTCGACGTCGCGCCGACCCGCGCTGCGCGACCGCAGCCGAGGCGCGAGCCCCTGACCGACGACGAAGCCCAATTCGTACGCAACATGGTCATTTTCGAAAGCGCCGACGCGTTCGTGCTGAATAAGCCGCCGGGCCTGGCGACCCAGGGCGGGACGAAAACGGTTCAACATCTCGATCGTTTGCTTGATGGGCTCGCGGGGGAAAGCGGGCGTCCGAAGCTCGTGCATCGGCTCGATAAGGACACGTCCGGCGCCCTGCTCGTCGCGAGAATGGCGCGTGCGGCGGGGCATTTCGCCGAGGCCTTCTCCGGCCGGACCGCACGCAAAGTCTATTGGGCACTGGTCGTCGGAGTGCCCGACGCAGAACAGGGCATGATCGACGCGCCGCTTGCCAAGCAGCCCGGCACGGGCGGCGAAAAGATGCATGTCGACAAGGAACACGGCCTTCCAGCGAAGACGCGCTGGCGGCTGATCGACCGCGCGGGGAATCGCGCTGCGTGGCTAGAGCTGCAGCCGCTGACGGGACGCACGCACCAGCTGCGGGCGCACATGGCGGCGCTGGGCCATGCCATCGTCGGCGACGCGAAATATGGCGGCGCGGATGCGTTTCTGACGGGCGGCATTAGCCGCAAGCTCCACCTCCACGCGCGGCGTATCAAAATCGACGCCCCCGACGGCGGTGTGATCGACGTCACTGCCGAGCTACCGCACCATTTTGCGGAAAGCTTGGCGACGCTAGGTTTCGACAGCGCGGCCGGAGATGCGCTCTCTCTGGAACCCCCGCGGCAATCCGCCGAGACCGAGCGGCGCCGAGTTGCCGCCGCCGCCAAGGCGCGGCGCAGGGAACGCAGGGGCGAACGGCGGGCTCGTGGCGCTCCAACTTCACAGGGAAGGCGCTGATGCATCCGAATGACGCCTTCGCTTGGACCGATTCGGAAGCGATGCTGAGGTTCGTCCGTGAAAGGGCCTTCGCTCACGTCTTCACCGCCTCCGATGAGAATCTATTCGTTGTGCACGTCCCCGTGACCGTTAGCGCGGGCCGAGTGCTGTTCCACGTCGCGAAGCGCAATCGGATCGCCGAGCAGATCGCAGGACGCAGGATCCTAATCAGTGTTGCCGGTCGCGATGCGTATCAAAGCGCCAACTGGTATGTTTCGGACAATCAGGTGCCGACCTGGCATTACGAAACGGTCGAAGTGGAGGGGAATGCCCGGCGTCTGACCGATGAGGAGCTGGTATCTCTCCTCGACCGGCTGTCGGAGGTGTTTGAAAAGCGGCATTCCCAGGCTCAGCCGTGGACCCGCGCCAAGATGGCACCCGGAAAATTCGACGCGATGACTCGGGCCATCATCGGCTTCGAGGTCGAGCCGATCGCAGTCCGCGGGACTCGCAAGTTCAATCAGCACAAGAACGAAGAGGATTTGGCGGCAACCATCGAAGGACAGCTTGGCGCGGGCCGCGAAGACATTGTCGCGGCGATCCGGGAGGTGAGCGTGCATGAATAGGCTCGCGATCTTCGATTGCGACGGAACGCTCGTCGACAGTGGAGCAACGATCCAGGCTGCGCTGTGCGAGACTTTCGCCCAGCACGACCTGGACCTTCCGTCGCCACGCGAGTGTCGTCGCGTGATCGGATTGAGCCTTCAAGAAGCCATGGTTCGACTGTTGCCGGACGCCGGGCCGGAGCTGCACCTGCAGCTCGTCGAGGATTATAAGCGCGTGTTCATGGGAATGCGGATGGGTGGCCGGGTCGAACATCCTTTGTTCGAAGGGGTTCTTGAGCTGCTCGACTCCCTCGAGGGGGGCGGTTGGCTGCTCGCCGTCGCGACCGGCAATTCGGATCGGGGCCTGAAGCATTGCCTGGAGCGGCACGACATCCACACGCGCTTTGTTTCGCTGCAGACAGCGGATCGGCATCCGTCGAAACCGCATCCTTCTATGGTTCTGCAAGCGATCGCCGACGCGGGCGCTGCGCCCGAAACGACGATCGTCGTCGGCGATACGAGCTTCGACATGGCGATGGCGGTGTCTGCGGGAGCGAGCGGCATTGGCGCCGGCTGGGGCTATCACGAGGCTGAGGAGTTGATCGATGCGGGCGCCATTGCGGTCGCAGCCGATCCTCTCGAAGTTCTCTCGCTAATTTCGGAGCAAGTCGATCTCCGAAGATGACGGTCTCTGGCGAAAGCGCCTACTCGCTTATTCGGCAGCGCGGATCGGCGGCCTGGCGATCTTCTTCGTCGGACTCGCGATCATTTACACGAACCTCCTCCGTGAGGGCGGGTGGCCGCAAGTCGGCGCGGTCGTCGCCATCTTGGGAGTCCTGGATGCGT
>JBKPON010000012.1:0-2582 GCA_046733135.1 Pseudomonadota bacterium
GCATGATCCCCCGACCGCAGCACTTCGGGGATCGTGCGCCCTTCCCATGTCACTGGTCGGGTATAGTGCGGATATTCCAGGAGACCCTGCTCGAAGCTCTCCTCCTCTCCGCTGGAGGCCGCGCCCATTACCCCGGGGAGCAACCTTACGCAAGCGTCGAGCACGACCATCGCGCCGAGTTCTCCCCCGGAAAGGACATAGTCGCCGATCGACACGGGTTCGAGGGCGCGGCTGTCGAAGATTCTTTCATCGAATCCCTCGAACCGGCCACAGAGCAAAATGAGGCCCTCGCCTGAGGCGAGATCGCGCACTCGGGCCTGGGTCAGCGGAGCGCCACGCGGCGTCAGCGCCAACATCGGACGCCCGTCTGCGACTTTGTCGACCGCGGCGGCGAGCACGTCAGGCCGGAGCACCATGCCGGCCCCGCCGCCCGCCGGAGTGTCGTCGACGCTGCGATGCTTGTCGGCCGCGAAATCGCGGATGTTGACCGCGTCGAAGCTCCAGATGCCCTGCTCCAGCGCCCGCCCCGCAAGGCTCGTGCCGAGCGGTCCCGGGAACATGTCGGGATAAAGCGTCAATATGGTGGCCTGGAACGGCATTGCGGAACCGCCGCTATCACAATCCATTGGGCGCCGCATGGATGAACCCATTCTCGATTGCCTGATCGTCGGCGGCGGGCCCGCCGGCCTGACCGCCGCCATCTATCTCGCGCGCTTCCATCTCGACATCCTCGTGGTCGACGGCGGCAAGAGCCGGGCCAGCTTGATCCCCTGCACTCGCAACCACGCGGGCTTTCCCGAAGGCATCAAAGGGGAAGAGCTTCTCCAACGGATGCGCGATCAGGCTTGCAAATATGGCGCGAAGATCAAGACCGAGTTCGTCACCAAGCTCGAGCACGACGATGAATCCGGTCTGTTCACCGCGACATGGGGATCGGGCTGCGAGCGAGCGCGCACGATTCTCCTCGCAACGGGAGTGACGAACCGCCGACCACCGATGGATGAGGAGCTTCACGACGATGCCTTGGCGCGCGGACTGATCCGCTATTGCCCGATCTGCGACGGCTATGAGGTGACCGACAAGAAAGTGGGAGTGATCGGCGGCGACAGCCATGGAGTCGCCGAGGCCCTGTTCCTCCGCAGCTACACGGCCGATGTCACCCTGATCGCGCCCGATAAGGCGCTTAAGCTCAAGCCGGACGAACAGCGGAAGCTCGAGGAGGCCGGTATCGACTGCGTCGACGGACCCACTCAAGCGGTCGCCATCTCAAGCGATTTCATCGTCGTCGATACAGCCGAGGGCCATTACACATTCGACAGCATCTATCCGGCCCTTGGGAGCGACACGCACGTCCAGCTCGCCGAAATGGTAGGGGCGGAACTCTCCAAGGACGAGTGCATCAAAATCGACAGCCACCAACGGACGAGCATTCTAGGCCTTTACGCGGCCGGCGACGTCGTGATCGGTCTCGATCAGATTAGTCACGCCATGGGCGAAGGCGGCGTCGCGGCGACCACCATCCGCAACGACTTGTGCGCGCGTGAACCGCGCTGGCGGGAACCCTTCCTGGAAGCCGCGGAAAGCGGAAGTTAGGCGAGGAACTCAGGGTCGAGAACGATGCGCCCCTCCTCGAGGTCGGCGATCCCGGTTTTGAACGGGATGAGCGTCCGCGCCCCGTCGCCGCAGTCGATCTCGAGGAGATCGCCGGCACCATAATTTTCGACCGCGACGACCGTTCCGACGCTGTTCCCAGCGCGATCGATTGCACCGAGGCCAATCAGATCGGCATGATAATATTCGCCGGCCTCGAGCGGCGGCAGAGCGGACCGGTCGATCTCGACCAGCGCCCCGCGCAACGCCTCGACCGCCGAGCGCTCGGCGATTCCTTCGAACCGCGCGACCGCGGCCTTTCCGCTGGCCCGGATCGAGTGGAGTCGCCGCTCCACGCCTCCGACGAACAGTTTCTCATGGCGCGACAGGCTTTCGATGCCCTCGCTGAACAGCTTCAGCCGAAGCTCCCCTTTTACACCGTGCGCACCAGCGACCGCGGCAAGCGCGACGCGTTTCATGCGTCCCTCCCTGCAAGCGCAGCTTGTGGGGAGGGGAACCATTCACCGCAGAGTGAATGGCGGAGGGGTTTAAGACGCGGGCGCCAGTCAGCCCTCCACCAGCTTCGCTGGTTCCCCTCCCCATCGCGATGCGACGGGGAGGAACTGAACAATTACTCGGCTTTCTCTTCGGTTTCGGCCTGCGGGGAATTCTCGGTCGGAGGAGCGACATCGTCAGCACCCTCGGCCGGAGCCTCGTCGGCGGGCCCTTCGGCGGCGGCTGCCTCTTCCGCGGGAGCCTCGCTAGTGTCCGGCTCGGCGACCACTTCCTCTGCCCCCGCAGCTTCATCCACGGCAGCTTCGGCGACAGGTTCCTCGGCGGGCTCGTCGGCAACTGCCGGAGCCTCCTCGGCAGCGACCTCCTCGGCTTCGGCGACAGGCTCTTCGGCCGGCTCGTCGATAATCTGTGCCGGAGCTTCATCCGCGACTACCTCGGCTTCGGCCTCGACCGGCGCAGAGGTTTCGGCAACTTCC
>JBKPON010000013.1:0-61894 GCA_046733135.1 Pseudomonadota bacterium
CACAATCGTCTGGGCGAAGATCAGCTCATGATGCCAATGGACGTAACCGTCCCCGAGGTGGCTGACAGGTTCTCCGAGGCGAAGCTCCACACCAAGCTCGTCGAGCGATTTCTCGGCGGCTAGAGAGAGTTCCGGTGGAAAGCTCGGAAGAATGCGTTCCCCGGCCTCGATCAGGACAATCCGCGAGCAGCGCGGCGTGATTGTGCGGAAGTCGCGCGACACGGATCGTCGCGCCAGCTCGGCGATCGCACCCGCCATCTCAACGCCGGTCGGGCCAGCGCCGATGATCACGAAGGTTAGCAGCGCCTGCCGTCGACGGGGGTCACTCTCGGTCTCCGCGCGCTCAAGCGCGAGCAGCATCTCGCGGCGGATCGCGAGCGCGTCCTCTATTGACTTGAGACCCGGCGCGTTTGGCGCCCAGTCGTCGCGCCCGAAATAGCTGTGCCGCGCGCCGGTTGCGAGGATCAGCCAATCGTATGAAAGCACATTGCCGCCCGCGAAGCGCACGGTCTGGTTGGCGGGGTCCACTCCGCAGACCTCTTCGAGGAGAACCCGGACATTGGGCGCGTTCGAAAAGATGGAACGGATCGGCCCGGCGATGTCCGCCGGCGAGATAGCCGCGGTCGCGACCTGATACAGCAACGGCTGGAACAGGTGGTGATTGCGCCGGTCGACCAAAGTCACGTCGACGGCTCCGCTGGCCAGCCGCTTAGCCGCGGCCAACCCGCCGAAGCCGGCGCCAACGATAACGACATGAGGGCGATTGCTTGCGGGCATCACGGGCAGCGCTCAGTGCGCGGTCCAGCCGCCGTCGACCGGCAGCGCGGTGCCGGTGATCGAGCGCCCGCCAGGACCGCACAGGAAGAGGGTCAGCGCGCCCAGTTCCTCGACCTCGGCGAAGCGCTTGTTCGGCTGGGCCGCAAGCAGCACGTCGCGGATGACTTCTTCGCGGGTGATGCCCCGCGCCTTGGCCGTGTCGTCGATCTGGTTTTCGACCAACGGTGTCCAGACGTAACCGGGGCAGATTGCGTTGCAGGTGATGTTGTGTTCGGCGCCTTCGAGCGCGACTGTCTTGGTCAGGCCGAGGATGCCGTGCTTGGCCGCGACGTAGGCGCTCTTGAACGGCGAGGCGACCAGGGCGTGTGCAGACGCGACGTTGATGATCCGGCCAAAGCCGTTCTTCTTCATCGCCGGAAACGCGGCACGCGTCGTGTACCAGGCGGCCGAGAGATTGAGGGCGATGATCGCCTCGTATTTTTCCGGCGGGAATGACTCGATCGGACTGACGTGTTGGATGCCGGCATTGTTCACCAGGATGTCGACTCGGCCGAATCCGGCGACTGTCTGCTCCACCAGGCTTGCGGCTTCCTCGCCTTTCATCAGGTTGGCGCCGTTGTAGACGATGCGGCTTAGCGGATGGTCGCCTTCCAGCTCGGCGAGGACGCCCTCGATCTCGTTCGGCTCGCCGAGCCCGTTGATCACGACGTCGGCGCCCGCCTGGAGGAGAGCGCGCGCGATGCCGAGCCCGATGCCGCTCGTCGAGCCGGTAACGACCGCCACCTTATCCGCGAGGGGCAGCGCGACATCCGTATGTTCCTGGACCTGCATGTCCATCTTCACGCTCCTGTTGAGTGAGCGCTTAGGATGCGGATCGCGTGGCTCGCCGTGAAATGCGTTTCGTGCATGAAGTCGATGCGGCCTTGCGATTTCCCCGCCGGGACCGGCTCGTTCATTTTGATGGGGCGTCGCGATGGCCGGCTCCTCAGCCGATGGCGCACGGGAAGACAGAGGACATCCCTCGCATCCTGCAGTCCGGCCACTCGCGGCGCCCAGATTCATCAATTCAAGGAGACGGTAATGTTCAACCTGAAGACCAAAATCGCGACGGCCGTCATTGCCGTTGCGGCCGCGGGTAGTTTCGCGAGCCCGGCCATCGCTGGCCAGTGCGCAACTCCCGGCACCAATGCGCTTGCCAATGCTCCGATGATGCCGAAGGGCGTCACGGACACGGTGATCGGCTCGATCGATCTCGCCCCTGAAATCAACGTGGATGGCCGGCAGCTGCGCACGCGCCGCCTGGTGGTTCAGCCCGGCGGGATTGTCCCTCTGCACAGCCACAAGGACCGTCCCGCGCTGATCTACACGTTGAGCGGCGCGATCACTGAATACAGCACTACCTGCAGCGTGCCGATCGAGCACAAGGCCGGCGACATCAGCCGCGAAGCCGATGGCCTTAGCCATTATTGGGTCAATCACGGCAAAGTGCCGGCCGTGCTGCTTTCGTCGGACGTGTTCCACGGAAACTGAGTTCCCCGCGCCGGCGCCCAGCTCCCCTTCGCCGGCCACCCAGGCGTCCCGTCTCGACCCCGGACGGGACGCCGCCCCTTCTCGACGGAGTGATCATGCCAGACTTCGCCCAGCCCGTGATCGCGGCACGCCCGCCAGGTCTGACGCTGCAGCGTTCGGTGCTTATCGCGGTGATCGGGTTTCTGACGCTCGTCGATCTATTCGCGACCCAGGCCATCCTGCCCAGCCTTGCGACCCATTATGAGGTGACGCCGGCGCAGATCGGTCTTGCTGCCAATGCGAGCACGCTGGGAATGGCGGTGTCGGGCCTGCTGTTCGGTGCCTTCAGCGGCGCCATGGAACGCAAGCGAGCGATTAGCCTGTGCCTCCTGCTCCTCTCCCTTCCTACGGCATCGCTCGCCTTCGCGCCGAACCTCACCGTTTTCGCCCTTCTTCGAGTGACGCAGGGCCTTTTCATGGCCGGCGCCTTCACGTTGACCCTGACTCATCTCGCGGAACGCTGTGAAGTCCGCACGGCCCATGCTCTTGCGGCCTATGTGACCGGCGTTGTCGCAAGCAATTTGATTGGCAGGCTCACCGCGGCGTTAGTGGCAAGCGTCGTCGGCGCGGAGCAGAGCTTCTTGTTCTTCGCGCTGCTCAACCTTGCAGGTGCCGGCCTGGTCAGTGCTGCGCTTCACCGCAACGCTCCTGAGCCGAGAGATGGATCCGCGCGCTTTTGGGCGGCCTGGCTTCATCATCTCGGTGATCCGGCGCTGCGCCGCACTTTCGCTATCGGCTTTCTCATTCTGTTCGGCTTCATCGGGGTCTTCACCTATGTCGGGTTCGTCCTGATGAGGCCGCCGCACGCGCTTTCAATGGCCGCACTAGGTCTCGTGTTCCTCGTGTTCGCCCCGTCGATGGTTACGACTCCATTGGCAGGTGCGATCACGAGGAACACCGGTCCGGGGCCAGCCACGGCTCTGAGCCTCGCCATTGCGCTCCTCGGCCTGGTGCTTCTGCTGATCCCCAGCCTGATCTCGGTAATCGTCGGTATGACCCTCGTCGGTGTCGGTACCTTCTTTGCTCAGGCCGTCGCGACAGGACACGTTGGCCGCCTCGCCAAGGGAGACAAGGCCGCGGCGAGCGGGCTCTATCTGTCCTCATATTATTGCGGCGGCCTTGCCGGCGCAGCCGGCATCGGTTTGCTCTTCGACCATTACGGCTGGTCGGCAGCCGTCGCCGGCGTATTCGTTGCATTAGCGTTTGCAGCCATCCTCGGACTGGGCCTGCGTCAAAGGAGTAACAATGAGTGACCGTTATCGCCGCGGCATCGACATCGCGGAACATCTCGCCGCCGACAAGGTAGCTCATTTCGTCGAGAGCGGAGTCGCAGAGGTCGCGCCCGACTTCGCGCGAATGGTGATCGAATTTGCGTTCGGTGACATCTATGCGAGGGATGGGCTCGACCTCAAAAGTCGCGAGCTGATTGCGATCGCGGTCCTCGCTGCGAGCGGCAAGGCGGGGCCCCAGTTGCGGCTTCATGTCCAATCAGCCGCGAGCAGCGGAATCGGCAAAGCCGAGGTCGTCGAGGTCCTGATGCAGATCGCGCTCTACTCGGGTTTTCCGACGGCGCTGAACGCCCTAGCCGACTGCCACGACCTCCTGACGGAAGACAATTGTGTCACCGCCCGGTGCGGGTAGATTTGTTGTCGGCCACGAATATCGCCGCGCTTCCTGCACGAACGCTCCCACTGCGGGCGAATGAGGCCGCCCGCGGACTGTCGCAAGATAGACTGTCCGGTGAAAGCTGGGGTCTACCAAGGGGCGCACCGCAAGGTCCGGATCGGTGACGCTGAACTCGGGGAAGAAGCCCAGTCCCAATCCCGCCTTGATCATGCCCTGGACCCAATCGTCGCGGGGCGAGCTGAACACCTGGCGAAGAAACACGCCTCGGCTGTTGAGTTCCTTGCGTACCGGCTCGAACACTTCGCAATTCGAGCGGCTGACGTAGGGCTCCTTGTCGAGCACCGTCGCGGGTATCTCATCGAGGGCCCCGAGGCGGTGGTTCGGCGGCAAGACGATGACGAAGCGTTCTTCGAAAATCGGCAGCTGGTGGAGCGAGTCCGGCAGCTCTCCCGGAATGCCGACGATGGCAACCTCGAGCTCTCCTTTTTCAAGCATTTCGATCATCTGCGGCGCGCCGGCATCGATGAATTGCACCTCGACTGCGGGATGTTGCGCACGAAAACGCACCAGCAGGTCGGATACGAGCTGTGGGCCGATCGTGCACATAGTCCCGATCGTGAGCGTCGCACGCTCCAGTTTCTTCACGGCACGCGCCTGATCGCGCGCCGCACGGCAGCTCTCCTCGACGGTTTGCAGATAGGGCAGCATCATCCGCCCGAGCTCGGAGAGATGTGTGTTGCCTCGCTCGCGATGGAATAAAGGTCCGCCCAGCTCGTGCTCCAGCTGCTGGATCGCGCGGGTGAGCGCGGGCTGGCTGACGTTGCATTGCTCCGCGGCGCGGGTGAAGTTCAGCGTACCCGCCAACGCGACGAAATAGCGGACCTGCTGCATTTCCATGGGTGCATCCCCCGATGGCCCATTGCGCCTTGCTTCCAATTACACGCTCCGAACGGAACCCGCCAGCGAACGGCGATACCGGTCGCGCATCGATCCCATGCGCTCTTGGTCTGTGACTTGGTGCGGGCGCCGCCGGATAATCGCGTCCGGCCCAAACGGCCTCATCCAATTCAAGGAGAGTTCTCGCAATGAAGATCAGGAACATCGCCATCGCCGGAGCCGCGGCGGCTGTCGTTTCGACCGCCTCAATCGCGTCGCCAGTCAAGCCCCAGCCGAACAAGGACAAGTGCTTCGGCATTTCGCTTGCCGGCAGGAACGACTGCGCGGCGGGCGCCGGCACGACCTGCGCCGGCACTTCCAGGCGCGACTACCAGGGCAATGCCTGGAAATATGTCGCCAAGGGCACCTGCACGGCGATCAAAACGCCCAAGGGCAATGGTTCACTCACTCCGAAAAAGGGCTGAACCATGACTCCCGCTGCCGGTGTCGGCTTCAAGGCCGAGCATTATGCAGAGGCGCTCGCCGCGCCGGCGGCGGACCTCTGGTTCGAAGTTCATTCTGAAAACTATATGGTCGCGGGCGGGCCGCGCTTGGCGATGCTGGAAGCGGTCCGACGAGAGCGGCTTGTGTCCTTGCACGGCGTCGGAATGTCCCTCGCTGGCCAAGCCGAACCGGATCCCGACCACCTCGCCGCGCTGAAACGGTTGGTCGACCGGTTCGAGCCCGCGCTTGTTTCCGAGCATCTGGCATGGTCACGCCTGGACGGGCGCTGCTTCCCCGATCTGCTCCCAGTGCCGCGCACGAATGAAGTGCTCGCGCGCTGCGCGGATAACATCGGCCGCCTGCAGGATGCGCTCGGGCGCCGGATCCTGATTGAGAATCCGAGCCACTATCTGGCTCTTCGCGATCACCAGTGGAGCGAAACGAGTTTCCTTTCCGAGCTCGCCCGCCGCAGCGGCTGTGGGCTGCTGATCGACGTCAACAACGTCGCGGTCGGAGCGCACAATCTTGGCTATGATCCATTCGCCTGGTTGGAGACGATTTCCGCCGATTACGTCGGAGAGATCCACCTTGCCGGCCATTCACTGGACGCCGAGGGCACGCTTCTCATTGATAGTCACGATGAACCGATCAGCGACGACGTCTGGAGCCTCTACGAGGCGCTGACTGCACGCATTGGTCCGCGGCCAACATTGATCGAGCGTGACGGCAACCTGCCGCCGTTCGCGGAACTGATGCGCGAGCGCGAACGCGCACAGGGCCTTCTCCTCGGGGAGTTCGCCCTTGCTGCCTGAACTCCTCGCATTTCAGCGCGATTTTGTTGCCGCGCTCGATCATCCCGCGACTGGTGCGATGTCGGTCTATCGCAACACGGTCCTTCGCGGCGCCGTCGAGGCACTGCGCGCAAACTACCGCGTCGTCGAGCAGATTGTAGGCCACGAAATGTTCGAGGCGGTCGCGGTGGACTATGCGACCGAATGTCCGCCGCGGCAACCGGTGCTGGCGCTCTACGGTGCTCGTTTTGCCGAGTGGCTTGAGGGTCAGCAATGGGTTCGAGAACTTCCTTATCTCCCCGACGTTGCACGGGTCGAGCGCCTGTGCATCGAGAGTCTGATGGCCGCAGACGCCGAAGCGCTCTCGGCCGCGGATTTTGCCGGACGGAACATTGCGCGCCATGCGTTGAAGCTGCATCCGGCTCTTCGATTTACCTGGCTTCCGACGCCGGCGATGAGCATCTGGCTTGCACACCAACGGCCTGTTTCGTCCGAGCTGAAAGTCGACTGGAAGGCGGAAGGCGCCCTGTTCGCGCGGCCGAGCCCCAATATCATTCATTCGCCGCGCATCGGCCCCGCCGCCCACCGGCTGCTGTACGGCATCCGTATCGGCGAAAGTATCGACAGTTCATTGGCGGCGGCCGCCAAGCTTTACCCTGACGCGGACTGCGAAGCTTTGTTCACATCGCTCCTCAACCTCGGCGCATTCGTCGCCACTTCCAAAAGGACTCCATCATGAGCAGGCAAGCTGCCGCGCCTATTTGGCGCGCTCCGTTTGAGTTCATCGCGACGAGCGCTCGCACGTTGCTGCCTTCGTCGCTCCTCCTTCTCGTGCAACGGCTCGGAATCGCGGCTGTGTTCTTCATGTCCGGCCGAACCAAGGTCGACGGTCTGCTCACCGTCAATGATTCCGCGTTCGAGCTCTTCCGCTCAGAATATGCGCTGCCACTGGTGAAGCCGGAGATCGCTGCCTACGCCGCCACCTACAGCGAGCATCTGTTTCCGCTGCTCCTCGTCCTTGGCCTTTTCACAAGGTTCGCCGCCTCGGCGCTCCTGATTATGACCTTGATCATCGAGATTTTCGTCTATCCGGACGCTTGGCCGACGCACTTGAGCTGGGCTGGTCTTCTCCTCCCGCTTATCGCGCTCGGCGGCGGCAAGCTCTCGCTGGACCGGTTGTTGCGGATTCCCTGAGGTTGGGCCGTTGCACCGGGACTCAACCTTGTAAGCGTCTTCGCCACACGGATCCCGATCGAGTCATCCACGGCAGTTGGACCGTAACGGATGCGCTCCGCAGATCGAAGTTGTCATGGCTGCGTCCCCCAGGAGCCACCTCTGACGATCCGCTTGTCGCAGTCGCCGCCTTCCGAAGTTGCAGACATTTCCCGAGGTCCGCTTACTGACCGTTGCGAACATTGGCTCGACCGACGGCGGCAATCGTCGTAAGTCGGCGAATTGGCGAAGATCGGTCGCCGCCAACTTGATACTAAATTAGAATGCAGCTGAAATGTCTTATCCGGGCGTGGTTCTCACGCTTTGCCGTGTCCGCTGCCGAGCGCCCGATATTCATATTCGGATCAGCCTACCGGTGCGGGAGCACACTTCTGCAGCGCTATTTGAACTCGTCTGGATGTGTCTTCATTTGGGGCGAAAACGACGGGCTGGCAGAGCGGATCATCGAAACAATCACGTTCTCACAAGAGTGGGTCGAAACATCTGACCGCCAAGAACGGGCTTTCAAATCAAAGAGACATTTGGCGTGGATTGCGAACTTGAACCCCAGGGTCAACAAGTCGAAATTCCTCAAAGCGGCGCTTCTGGCGTATTACCCAAATACTTCTCCGAATGGTGCCGCGCGCTGGGGGTTTAAGGAGGTCAGACATACCGGCGCTGTCGCTGACTTGTTGTTAGGAGCATTTCCACACGGACGCGTGTTGTTTTTGGTGCGGGGTCTTGAGGACGTGCTTGCGTCAAATGCTGGGACAGATTGGTACGCGGCCGTGGGTGGAGCAGAGGGTGTGAAACTGCTGTGGCTGAAGACCGTTCGATCCTTCTTGTCATTCGATGACCCGCGCTCAATGCTCATCCGCCTTGAATCCCTCGCTTCTCGAAACGAAACTTGCCTCAACCAATTGGCGCATTTTCTGGACATCCCACGTGGTTGCTTCGACGATCGCGTGCTCGAGATGATCGTGCGCGGTTCAAGTGGGTCGCCCAAACTCGCCGCGCCCGAGCGACGGGCGTTGGCTGATCCGCAGATCGCGCAAGTTGCAGCTATGCTTCCGGATTGGTGATGTTGCACGCCTGAAGGTTGCGAAGCGAGTCGCCTCGCAAATGCATCTTCATCGATCATGTGAGCGAGGCTGCGATCATGCTCCCACCGCCTCCCCGAAAAGGCGGGGTGTCGACACGAGATACCACCGCCAATCCAGCAACCGCAGTATTCGGCTCCAAGGAATTCATGCTAAACGGCCACCCGATCGGTTATCGACGAGGCTATCCGGATGAGCGCAAAGGCGCCTCACAACGGCAGGTATCTAATCGCCGGCGCTGCGATCATAGCCGTTGCCATTGGCGCTTACGAGTTCACGCTCAGCTACCCGCCGCTCGGGCCGGTCGCGGGAACTATCTTTCCCCAGCATTATGTCGACTCACTGACCGACGGCGAGATCCCGCAGCGTGGCCGCTTTGTCCTCGTCGATGCCGCCTCCGCGCGGTTATTCATGATCGAAGACGGGCGCGTGCGGGACTCGATGCGGGTGATCGTGGGCAAGCCTGAAACCCCGACACCGGCGCTGAAGAGCGTCATCAACTATGAGACGCTGAACCCTTACTGGCACGTGACTCCTGATCTTGCGAAGACGCTCATCGCTCCGCGCGTGCTCAAGGACGGCAACTCCTATCTGAGCGAGCGTGGCTATCAGATTCTCTCGAAATTTGGGCCCGATGCGCGGGTGCTGTCACCCGACAGTATCGATTGGAAAGCGGTCGCGGCCGGCGAGGCGCAGGTCCTTGTCCGCCAACTTCCTGGCCCAGCCAATTCCTTGGGTCAGTTCAAGTTCGACTTGCCGGACAGCGACGGTGTCTATCTCCACGACACCCCCAAGAAAGAACTTTTCGCCCAGGACGAGCGCAGTCTCAGCCACGGCTGCGTCCGGCTCGAGGACGCGCCCAGGCTTGCGCGGTGGCTGCTCGGCAATGATCCACCGGCGGTTTCGGTCCCCGAGCAGCACATCGCACTTCCGCGGCCAGTACCGATCACGATCGCCTATCTCGGCTCCCGTGCGCAAATGCAGGTCGCGGGGCTGCAGTAACTGCTGAAATCGCCGACAATGACGCGCCCGCCCGGCCAGAAGTTCGCGATATGATCGCTCGGCATCTACCGCTTTATGGGGCGAGATCCCCAGCGCTCCTCATATGCCGCGATGGCATCTGCTAGCTCGTCGTAACGCCTCGCCATCTCGAAATGGGCCGCCCGAGCCTGGGGATGAGCCGCCTCCAAGGCGGCCTTTGTTTCTTCATATGCCCGAAGGCCGAAATAGGTCAGGTCGTCCAACATTTTACCGCCCTGATCCCCGTCTGAGCGAAACGCAACTGAAGTCCGAAGTTCGGATAGCACGGGCGAGCGGTCGGTTTTATATCCCACGAATGATTTGGCTCAAAGTGGGACTTCGCACGGCGCGGATGTTGGCGACCGACACATTTGCCCAAGTCCGTCCTCCATTCAAAGCTGCCGGAAAGCTTGCGAGTCGGCGGGTCGTGACGTTGGGGCGGCCACGGTCGAGATTGTGCGGCTCGTCGCCGTGCTTCTTTCGGGAACTTGCGATAGACAACAAAGTCGGGGACAGGTACGCCGGGAATGAGCTTCACGGGCGGTGGTCTGATATGACAAAGATCGACTTCAACAGATCATTCAAGTGGCCGCTAAGAATCAGAGTAGAGATTCTGCTCGCACTTCTCATCGCTTCCTGGCTGTTTGTCATGGTTGTTGTCCGGCTTCTGTTCTGACGGAGGCTTGGCGTTCAATTCCGACCCATTCGTCAGCTTTCGACCCAAACCGGACATTTGGTCAGCACCACGCGGATTTAGGACGTGCGTTCGGCCGGTGAGATGCGGTTCTCGCTGGTGATCAGCTCAAGGCGCACCACGCGCCCGTCCTTGCGAAAGAACTGGATGCGGTCGCCAGTTTCCGACATCTCGAACAGATCGCCCCCTAGGTAGGTCAGCACATGGGGCGGTCGGCCGTCCCGCTGGTGGACGAGCTTGCCTTGCTCGAGGCGAATGGTGCGCGGCCCGAAGCGGCCGGTGAAATCCGCCCACGTCGGTTTTTCGCTTGCCGGATCGAGCACCCAGCTGCGTTTGTTGGCTGGATCGAGCACGATGGTGAGGTGGCGGATCAGCGGGAAGCCGACATTGATGACCGTATCGACGAATGCGACCGCAGGTTCCTTCACGCTGTACGGCCCTATCTCGACCGAACCCACGAGTTCGCCCCCAAGCACGTCTTGCTCGGCGAGAGCGGAGACCGCTTTTCCGACCACGCTGGCCGGGGCCTTCAGAGGGTGCGATTTCAGTGAATCCGCGGGAAGCGAGAGGGCGGCGTCATGGCCGGTGTCGAGCACGGCATCGTAGGATTTCCCGGCGATGCGGATCTCGGCTGCAGGGATATCTTCCTCATAGGCATGGCCGGGCCCGGGTGGGACGTAACCGCTGTCCTTGGCAATGATCCTCAGGCGGTTGAGCCCGGCTTCGACGACGACGTACCGGTTGCCGAAACTGTACGGGCCGAAGATCCCGACTTCGTCCCCGGAGCGAGCGTGGGGAAGCCGAACCACTTTGATGTCGAGCGGCACGCCGCTGAGCCGCGCGTCCGGCGCCGCCGCCGTCGGCACTCGGACCGATTTCTTGCTCGCGTCGTCGACGAGGTTGAAATGCCCGACGACCTTGAGCCCGATGCGCCTGGCCAGCCCGGCATCGAGGATGTTCTCGGTCGTCCCGGTGTCGAAGACCACCGGCATCGGCGCGCTGTCGCCGATCGTCAGCATAGCGATCGGCCGGCTCGTCGAGACGTAGAGCGGCACGATCTCGCTCGGCGACGGGGCGGCGCCGGCCGGCATTGCGCCCGACGTCGCGGCGAGGACTGAAACGTAGAACCACACTCGAAGAGCTCTCATGGCGCGCTCCCAACTATGACACGAGGCCGCACGATGTGGGTGCCAATCGGTGCTTTGGCCAGCCATAATCGAAGTGTGCGAATGTCTGCCTTCCGCCCGTTGCGGACCTTCGCGTGCAATCCCCTCTGACGCGCTATGCTCCCGGCCGCGTTAGGCTCTTGGGGCTGCGCCATGCTAAGGGACGCTATCGCGCACGCATCCCCTTCGTAGGCAATGGCGCGGCTGAGAGACATCCTCGTGCTCCCGCTTACTGGAACGGAGCACATCTTGAACCCTAAGGAAAAGACAAGCGCTATCCCGTCGAGCCGGTGTCGTCGACGGGGCCGGGCAGGAGGAGAATGACCATGGCTAAAGGCCAGATGCGATCCAATAAGGAAGCCCGCAAGCCCAAGGCGGCCAAACCGAAGAAGGTCCACGGCGGCAAAGCAAGCCCGAAATTGGTGAAGGACAGCCGATGACCCGCGTCATTTTGCTATCGATGAAAGAAGTCGACGTGATCGCCAAATGCAAAGAGGGTAAAGTGGGGGTCTCGGCGATCGAGCGACTGGCGAGCGGTGGCGTGCGCCTGGTTTGCATGAGCAGCGACGGCGCGATGACGATGCGCAAAAAACTGAAAGCGCACATCATCGACGGCGAAGTCGTCCGGGAGCGTTTCCGCCCCATTAAACCGCAGTGGTGAGGGGCCGCCGATTGGACTTAGGCAAAATCGCCGCTTCGAGAGTTATCCACAAGTAATTGAAGGCACGCCCGAGTCGGCGAGTAGACGGAGTGGCTCGGGGGTGTAGTGTGTTGGGGTGCATTGAGCCTTCGGGTTCAAAGCATGGGGAACCCCGCCGGGTCAAACCGGTGGGGTTTACCATTTGTGGAGACGGATCCCCCCTCGCGACCAGCAAATCGCCTGTTTCGTCGGTAGGTGCACGGGAAGGCCAATGCGCGCAGACCGGTCCGCAAGACAGGTTTCAAGGGACGGAGTTGCAGGTCTGCCATCGGCCGCTATTTGCGAGGCCCGTGCAGCGCAGGCGCTCGAGGCCGCAGAGAAGACAAATCTGACGAACCGCCGAGAGCTTTACACGCGCTCCGCGCTCCGTTGGTCCGAACTCGCTCAACGGACAACAACAACGCGCTCCTGATGCTGCCCATACCATCGTGGGTCCCCGCGCTCCGACGCGTTCAGCAGTCCGAGTTTATTGCCACGTCCAGCCACGGCTTCGAAGCTTCGAGTTCTTGCTTTGCTTCCGCAACCAACCACTCGGCGAAACGTGCGATCTTCTCAGTGCCGCGTCGCAGCGGAGGATAGGCAAGCCAGAACGACCGACCCGTCGCCACCACCAACGGGTGCGCAGGTACGAGCCTGCCGGCTTCCAGCTCCCGCCGGCAGAGCAAGGGAGAGCCCAAGGTAATCCCGTGTCCCGCGATGGCGGCCGCCGCATCCAGATATTCGTCGGCGAATCGAAACTGAGTCTCGCATTTCTGGTCGAAGCCAAGAGCTTTGAACCACACCTCCCACCAGTCTTGCCGGCCAAGCAGCGGAATTGGCAATTGCGAATGCGGCCATCGGCTGTCGCGCACGGCCGCAAGGAGCGAGGGCGCACAAAGCGGCATGAAGATGCTTGGAAAGAGAAATGTCGATTGCAGGCCCGGCCAATGCCCATGGCCGTTGCGGATCGCGATGTCGAAGCCATCTCCGATCAGGTCCCGCGCTCCCGCGGAAAGATCGAGTTCCAGCTTCACCTGCGGAAGTTTTGACTTGAGCTGTCCGAGCCTCGGCACCAGCCAGCTTGTTCCGAACGTCGGCAAGGCGGTGATCTTTAAACTCGACCGGTCGACGTCCACCGCTCGAGTGAAGCTCGAACGAAGGGCACAAAGTGCCTCGATCGTGCTTTCGGCCGCCGCCAACCCCGCTTCGGTGAGCTCAACGCGTTGAGCCAGGCGGCGGAAGAGCTGAGCACCGACCTGAGTTTCGAGTTGACGGATGTGGTAACTGACGGATGCGGCCGTCGTGCCCAACTCAAGCGCGGCTTTCGCGAAACTGCCGTGCCGAGCGGCAGCTTCGAAAGCTCCGATCGACACGAGCGAAGGCATGCGGGACTTCGAGAGCATAAGTCAGACTTAGCCTATAAGCCAAAGTCCTGTCTTGTGCAGCAGCTTGAGCGACGTGAAACCGGCCGCTCATCGGAGGTCCGCATGAACGTCATTGTCCGTTGTGCGCTGTGCGCCGCAGCTTTTGTCTCGCCGGCGTCAGCCGATAATTTGCCGCCTACGCCTACCCCTGCACCCGCGTATCGCGATGGGGCTCACGATTTCGACTTCCTGATCGGAAACTGGCGAGCGCATGTCCGCCGCCTTCCTGACCGGCTCGTCGGATCACATCGGTGGATCGAGTACGACGGTATTTCGAACCATCATAAGATTTTGGACAGCAACGCCAACTTCGAACAATTCGAAGTCACGTCGAAGGATGGCAAGGACCATATGAAGGCGCAGACGCTGCGCCTTTACAATCCCGACACGCACCAATGGTCCATTTACCTGCTGGACGTGGATAAGGGGGCTTTACCAATGCCGCCGGTGGTCGGTGAGTTCAGCGGCGGCCGGGGTGAGTTCTACGATCAGGAAACGTACAAAGGCCGAGCCATTTTCGTTCGGTACCTTTGGCTGAACCTGTCGCCCACATCGGCCCGAATGGAGCAATCATTTTCCGCGGACGGCGGAAAGAGCTGGGAAACGAACTGGATCTGCGAGCTCACTCGCTCTCCGCCAGGTTGAGCTAGCTCAAACCGTTTGTCCGCCTTCCCGCAAAACGGCCTCTCCTCGTGTGTCTCACAATCGTACGGCAACAAGTAAACGGCTTCCCAGATGCATCCCGCTGATCAAGATGTGCGGATGGACATCGAACATCTCGATTACGCCCAGCTCAGTGAGGATGCGATGGCTGCTGCCGATAGCGCGATGTCGGTAGAAGAGTGTCAGATGCATCTCGCTCGGGCGGTGCGCTATGCTTCGCTCGCCTGTATGCAGCAACAACGGTCGCCCGACTTCAACGTCGTCGAAATACGACCGGAGATGGGCCGGCAGTTCTGATCGCCAGCTCGGTTTCTCGCCATCAGCTTTTGATATAGATGCGAGAGCCGCCGCTCGGTTTCCCGAACGGCGGCTTCCTCTCCACTCAATATTGAGAGTCAGGCGACTTCGCGCTCAAGCTCGGCCTCCTCAACCATCGTCTCCGGCAAGCCCGAGTCCGCGTCAACTGACTCGGCTGTGCCGGCGGCCACCTCGCGTTCGCGCTTGTCGAAAAAGGCGGCGCGCTTCAACCGCGCCCTCAACGATACCGAGGGATTGGCGGGGGACGGACCGCGATATGCGCGCTCGATCCAGGTTTCGCCGGGGCGACGGTCCGAACCGTCATCGTCTGACGACTGAACGATCGGCTGCGCGTTCCCCCAAGCAAAGGCGGACGGAGCGACAATCGCCGGCTGCTCGGCAGGTACGACCGGATCGTGGCGCGGGATCGAAGGCTCGGCCGCGACCATGGCTTCGGGCTCATAATTCGGCTCGTAGACTTCCTCGGTCATCTGCTCGTCGCGCCGGCGGCGCAGCAGGGCATACGCGCCCCCTCCAAGCGCGAGAAGCGCGAGCGCTCCGGCGCCGAGCTCAATCGCGGTTTCGTTCGAATTACCATTCTCCGGCTTCACCGCGAGTTGCGCGGCGGGGTTGTTCGGAGATTTGTCGGTAACATCCACGATCGGCTTGACCGCGGACTGCCTCGCTGCGGGGACTGCCGTAGCAGCAACCGGGGCGGTGGAGGTGGGTTTCGGGCTGGCCGATCGGTTTTGGACTTGTCGAGCGACTGCGTGGGTCGCGACTGTGTGGGTTTTGCGCGCCGGGGTGGTTTGCTTGGCGGGCGTACTAGCTGTCTCGGGTGCCGGATCCGCCATATCGGTCGCGGGGGTCGCCGTGTCGGTGGTTACCGGCGCGGCTTCCGGCGCTGGCGCGGCTTCTGGCGTTGACGAAATCGTCGGCGGCGGCGCGGTGGTTGGCGGAGCCTCCTGGGCTCGAAGAGGGGTTGAACAAAGCGCCAAGACCGCGGCAATCGCGGTAGCGCCGGCTCGTGCATATAGCGTGCTGGTGATCATCATCATGCCGAAACAACCGTCGGG
Organism: Pseudomonadota bacterium; assembly: GCA_046733135.1. Taxonomy (GTDB): domain Bacteria; phylum Pseudomonadota; class Alphaproteobacteria; order Sphingomonadales; family Sphingomonadaceae; genus Sphingomicrobium. Next base: position 15,475 of record JBKPON010000013.1, read on the forward strand.
AAACTCTGTCGGTCGCACGATTATCGCCGAAAAGACCGTGAGGTTCGACGAAGCGATTTCGTGTATAAACCGTTGCTATTATTAGGAAAAACATGTTGTCCTAAGGAGCAGCGCGGGGGCTTGACGTTTACATCGGTGGCGTTCGGTGTCGGGTCGATTCGCCTGTCGACAACTTCGGAGGGTTAGGAAGAGCGTCTTGCGCGGTTACTCCTGATTCCCGTCACTTTCGGCATTAGCCGGTTCGTCTGTGTCAATATTCGAACTTGGATTGTCTTCTGCATCCCCCTGCTCTTCCATGACGTCGGCCTGTTCTTGGATGACGTCGGCCTCGGCAGTCCGTCCTGGCTCCTGCCCATCGTCGGCTCGCGCAACAACAGTGGGAATCGGGCGCTCGACCACGAGCCGAGAGGAGGTCGTCGGCGGGGTGGCATTGATGTTCGTCGTCTGCGGGTCTGCGGGGGACCCGATGAAATTCCAATCGACATTCGCGGCGAGATTTTCATCGTTGTCAGTCGTGTGCTGCGCGGAAGGGGGAAGCCAAATCAGCGTGTAAATGCTGCTTCCTGACAAAAGGACCAGGAGCGCACCCAGCCCCCAGTCCCGCTCCGGCCATTTAGGACGGCGTCGCGGGAACAGCAGCCAGGCGGTAAGCGCGCATAAGATCAGCGTCCCGATCGCGCCGTTACGCTTGAACGTGACGATTGTCGTGCGGACATGCTCAGTCCCCTTAGCTACCGTTTCACCATGCGGGCTCATCATCAGGCCGATGCCCCACGTCACTATGGTGGCGAGCAGCAGAAGCGCGCCCATGAACAACCGGGCGCGGCCGATCCCGCGGTTCCTCACATCTTTCCTCGCTGGCGGCGCATGTCTGAAAGATCCTTCAGATGGATTCGTCCTGGCGGAAGGAAGACTTGTCAGCCGGGTCTGGTTCCTTCAGCCCCTTCGCCAGGTCGCGCCTTCCATTGCAGACTCGGGGCATCAAGTCGCCGGGCTACCTCGTCAGGAGTCATGACTCCCCGATAGAGTCCTGATATCCAAGGGAGAAGGGGCTGACATGTCGGACGTCTTCGTGTCTTACGCGCGGCCGGACGAGCCGCAGGCGAAGCGCGTCGCCGACACGCTGCGCGGCGAAGGCTATTGCGTTTGGCGCGATGACGAATTGCCCGCCCACCGCGCTTATACCGACGTGATCGAGGAACGGCTGGGCTCGGCCGGCGCGGTCGTCGTGCTGTGGTCGGCCGACGCGGTGAAGTCACAATGGGTGCGAGCCGAGGCGGATGCGGCGCGGACCTTTGGCACGTTGGTCCAGGCGACGCTGGACGGCTCCCTTCCGCCAATGCCTTTCAACCAGATTCAGTGCGCGGATTTGAAAGCCTGGGACGGCGAGACAGAGACACCCGGGTGGCGCAAGCTTCGAGCGAGTGTCGGAGCATTGGCGGGCCAACCCGCAGCCAACCACCCTCCGGTGAAAATCGGGCGCGAGCGCTCGATTTGCGTGCTGCCCTTCGCCAATATGAGCGGCGATATCGAGCAGGAATATTTCAGCGACGGAATCAGCGAGGACATCACCACCGACCTGTCGAAAGTGTCCGCGCTTGCGGTGACCGCGCGGAACACGGCGTTCACCTACAAGGGTCAAGCCGTCGACGTGTGCGACGTCGCGCACAAACTCGGGGTCAGCCACGTGCTTGAAGGCAGCGTGCGCAAGGCCGGCGGACGAGTGCGAATAACGGCACAGCTGATCGACGGCACTAGCGGCGACCATGTTTGGGCCGAGCGGTACGACCGCGACTTGACCGACATTTTCGCCCTGCAGGACGAGATTTCGAGCGCGATCGTGGACGCGCTCAAAGTCAAACTTTTGCCCGAAGAGAGGAAAGCTATCGAAAGCCGCGGCACGTCGAACGTGGACGCCTACAACCTTTATTTGATGGCGCGGCAATGCTGGGTGAGCGGTGATTTCGGCAGCCGGCGTCGCGAAGAGAAGGTCATTCGAATTTGCCGAAAGGCGATCGAACTCGACCCGGAATATCCTCAAGCCTGGGCACTGATGGCGCTCGCCCAGGCCAATCTGTGCCACGGGTTCAGCGAGAATCTGTGCGATGACGATGGCGCCGCCGCCGCCGAGCGGGCGCTCGATCTCGATCCGACAATCGCCGAGGCGCATTTGCCCAAGGCTTGGGCGCTGGTCGAGCGGGGTCAGATTGACGAGGCCAATGCGGTGCTGGCGCTCGCGCTCGAGCTCGCGCCTGATTCGTGGGAAGTGAACAAGGAATCCGCTCGGCTCTATTACCGACAGAGGAGAATTGACGAGGCGACGCGGCGGCTGGAAAAGGCAATGACCCTGATGGAAAGCGATTTCCATGGCTGGGGGATGTTGTTCGCTTGCTACAACGCCCTACAAGATGCGGCGAAGGCCCGGCACTGCGGCGAGCGCATCATCAAGAATGTCGAGGATGCCCTCAGCCGGGATCCCGATAATGGCACGGCTTTAGCCTTCGGCGCGCTGGGCTCTGCCGCGCTCGGTCAGCTAGAGCGCGCGCGCCAGTGGATGGATCGGGCGCTGTTGCTCGACCCTGACAATCTCTTCATGCGGTACAATTTGTCGATGGGCTTGCTGGTCTTCTTTAAGGACAAGGAGGCCGCAATGACGATGATCGGCTCCGTGCTCCCAAAGGCGGGCCCAAGCGTGATACAGCTGGCCGCGAGTGACCCGAACCTGGATCCCCTGCGGGACGACGCGCGATTTCAGGAAATGTTGGCCGCGGCAAAGGAGCGCGTGGGCATCCGTACGCAGAACTGAGCGCGGGCGATCACGTTCCGCGCCACTTTGGCTGACGCTTCTCGAGAAACGCGCTGATCCCTTCCTCGGCATCCGTCGTCTGCATGTTCTCGACCATGACGCGCGACATATGCTCATAGGCTTCGGCAAGACCCATCCCCGCCTGCTGCAACACCGCTTCCTTGCCCAGCCGCACGGCGATGGGCGACTTGGCGGCGATGGTCCTCGCATAGTCGCTGACGAATTGTGCGAGAGACGCACGCGGAACGACGCGATTCACCAACCCGTATTCGCAAGCGGTTCGCGCATCGATCATCTCGCCCGTCAGAAGCATTTCCATCGCCCGCTTCGGGCCGACGCTGCGCGTCAGCGCCACGGCTGGAGTCGCGCAGAATAGACCGACGTCGATGCCGTTGACGCCAAACCGCGCTTGGTCCGAAGCGACAACCAAGGCACAGGAGGCGACCAGCTGGCAACCCGCCGCGGTCGCGATGCCGTCGACTTCCGCGATGATCGGCTTGGGATGATTCACGACCGTTTGCATCAGGCGCGAGCAGAGCGCGAAAGTGTGCACGAAGAAGCTCTTGCCCCCGTCGGCATCGGCGCGATGCGCCGTCATTTCCTTAAGGTCGTGCCCCGCAGAGAACAGCTTTCCTTCGGCCGCGAGAACGATAACGTGGATTGCCGGGTCATTTTCGACCCGCTCTAGCTCCGACTGCAGCGATTGCATGACGTCGACCGAGAGGAGGTTAGCCGGCGGGCTGTAGAGCGTCAGGCGAAGGATCGGCCCCTGCCGTTCGGCGCGGATGTTCCGCTGCAGTTTGGAGAGTTCGGTCACGTCTGCTCCCTCGCCCAATAGGGCCACGACGGATTTAACACCGCGCGCGCTTGTCACCTACTTCGGTCAACAGGGGCGGTCCCTTGAGTCCATCCCAAACCGACCATTGCGGACATCAACGGCTGATGGGATGATCGGGCATGCATTGCCCTTGGGCTCGATTGATCTTCGCACATTTGCCGCGGATCGGGGTGGCGAACAGTTGAGCGCACATCGTGCCGCGCACCGGGAACGCCCTGTTCTCGCCCGCCGTCTCGGCGTGTTCGACGCGACCATGCTGGTCATGGGCGGAATCATCGGTTCGGGCATCTTCGTCACTCCGGCCGAAGTCGCGAGGCACGTCGACACGCCCTTGTTGATCGTCGGAGTCTGGTTCCTGGGCGGCCTCGTCGCGCTCGCCGCATCCTTCGTTTACGCGGAGCTCGCCGCTCGCCGGCCCGAGGTTGGCGGCCAATATGCCTATCTGCGGGACGCCTACGGCCCGTTGCCTGCCTTCCTCTACGGCTGGGCGCTGCTGCTGGTGATCCAATCGGGCGGAATGGCGGCAGTCGCCATCACTTTCGCACGCTATTTCGGCAACCTCGTCCAGCTGCCGTTCGGCGATGGAGTTGTGGCCTTCTTGGTTCTGGCGCTCCTGACGCTCATCAATTGCCTCGGCGTTCGTTCCGGCAGCAATGTGCAGAACGCATTGATGGTGCTCAAAATAATGGCGATTGCCGGACTAGTGCTCGCCGGCGTCTGGCTCGCTCCGGCAGCTATTCCGACGGCGCCGCCCGCCCAGAGCTCGTCGCTCTCGACGCTCGCCGCTGTCGGCGCCGCGATGACTCCGGTGATGTTTTCCTACGGCGGTTGGCAGACCTCGAGCTTCGTTGCCGGAGAAATGCGCAACCCGGGCCGCGACCTCGCGCGCGGCCTTTTGCTGGGCGTTGCGGGGGTAGTCCTGCTCTACACCGCCGTCGCGTTCGTCTGTGTGCACGCACTCGGCCCCGGCGGCCTTTCGGCGTCGAAAACGCCCGCGACCGACGTCATGCGCCTCGCGCTGGGTGATCGCGGCGCGACCTTCATCGCCGTCGGAATTGCGATCTCCGCTTTGGGATTCCTGAGCCAGGGCATGCTCACCGCGCCGCGAGTCTATTTCGCGATGGCCGAGGATGGGCTTTTCTTCCGCCGAGTGGCGCAGGTCAGCGCGACCACTCGAGTGCCGGTGATTGCCATCGTGCTTCAGGGCGCGGCAGCCGCAATCATCGCGGTCTCGGGGACCTTCGGGCAGATTCTGAGCTACGTGGTCTCCGTCGATTTCATCTTCTTCGGACTGACCGGTGCCGCTTTGTTCGTCTTCCGCCGGCGCGACCCGGATCAACCGGTAGCATTCCGAGCGCCTCTTCATCCGGTGACGACAGGCCTGTTCGTGCTTGCCTGCATACTCACGGTTATTGCCACGGTGTGGAACAACCCGGTCAACAGTCTGATCGGCTATGCGATCGTGATCGCGGGCGTGCCGGCCTGCTTTTATTGGCAGCGCAAGAATCGGCGGGCCACTCAATGAGGGCGATGCAGTCGGATTACATGCATTGGGCGAAGTTCAAGCCGACCGTGCGCTTCGCCCTCACGGCCAGTGAAGTTCCGCATTTCCGGATGGATTCGCTCCCCGTTCGCATCGCCGACCTCGACCTCGACGGTGCGAGCCATCCGCGATACGCGCCGCTGCGCGAAGCGATTGCGAGGCGCTACGACGTTGCTTCGGAGCAGGTGGTTGCGGCGGACGGTACGTCAATGGCGAACTTCCTGGCGATGGCGACCTTGATCTCGCCCGGCGATGAAGTGTTGATCGAGAGTCCGACCTATGAGCTGTTGCTCGGCGCGGCGAGCTTCCTCGGCGCGGAGATCAAACGCTTCGGTCGCGATCCGCAAAGTGGCTTCCGCATCGATCCGGACCGAGTTGCATCGGCCATGAGCGAGCGTACGCGGCTGATCGTCATCACCAACCTCCACAATCCGAGCAGTGCGATTACAGACGAGGGGGGGCTTCGAGCGCTGGGCGATCTCGCCCGGAAGGCGGGCGCACATGTCCTCGTCGACGAGGTGTATCTCGACTCCGCCGTCCAGCCTCGGCGCAGCGCGGTTCACCTCGGCCCCGAGTTCGTCTGCACCAACAGCCTGACCAAGGTGTACGGCCTCAGCGGCCTGCGCTGCGGCTGGATCCTCGCCGATCCGGAGCTTGCGGAACGGATGTGGCGATTGAACGATCTGTTCGGGGTGAACCAGGCGCATCCCGCCGAGCGGCTCGCATGCCTCGCCTTCGAGCAGATCGACCAGGTGATCGGCGATATGCCCGCGGTGCTCGAGCGCAACCGAGCCGTGTTCAATCGGTTCATTGCCTCTCGTGCGGACCTCGAATGTTGGCCGGTAGAACATGGCATTGTCGCGTTTCCGCGATGGCTTGGCGGCGATACGGAGAGGCTCGATGCGCTGCTCCGCGAGCGCTTCGATACCGCCGTCGTGCCGGGACGCTGGTTCGAAATGCCCGACCATTTTCGAATCGGTCTTGGCTGCGGGACCGACCTGCTTGAAGAGGGCTTGAAGAGGCTCGGCGCCGCTCTGGACGAACTCGGATGAAGCTCCATCGGCACTATGTCGAAAAGCCTTGGGGAAGGATGCAACTGCCCCCAATGTTCGACGCTCCCAAAGGTCAAAGGATCGGCGAGGTCTGGTTTGCCGATGGCGCCGATTTGCCGTTGCTGGCCAAATATATTTTCACCAGTGAGCGGCTTTCCGTTCAGGTCCATCCCGACGATGAGCAGGCGCGAGCCCGCGGGCTGCCGCACGGCAAGACCGAGTGCTGGTACATATTGGAGGCCGACGCCGGTTCGACCCTGGGCCTCGGACTGAGGCGCGAACTTTCGACTGAGGAATTGCGTTGCGCCGCGCTCGATGGATCGATCGAAGACCTCCTCGATTGGCGTACCGTCCGTCCGGGCGATTTCTTCCTGGTTCCGCCAGGTACGATCCACGCGATTGGCGGCGGCCTCTCGCTGATCGAATTCCAGCGGAACGCGGACGTAACCTATCGCCTCTATGATTACGGCCGATCGCGCGAGCTCCACCTTGACGATGCCGTTGCCGTGGCTTGTCGCGTCCCGTATCGAGAAACGCTCGCACAGCACCTCCCCGCCGCTGAGGAGCGTACGCTGGTGGACGGCCCGCTCTTCGAGCTACTCCTCAGCCACGAGGACGCTCTGCAGGACCGCCGGCGCTGGGTGATCCCGCTCGAAGGCGCGGTACAGGCGGGGAGCGATTCCGCCGGCCCTGGCGACTGCCTGCTGGTCGCGCCGGACGAACGGTTGGAGTGCCGCAATGCCCGAATGCTGATCGGCGCTATGGCCTAACTGACATGGCGAGCGCGATGGCGCCGAACGGTCCCGCCTCGGCGCCGAGTTCCGGCGCGCGGACGTAATCGCCGTCTTCGGGGAGTTGGACATAGCCGTGAAGGCTCTCGATGAGCTTCGATTGGATATTGGCGAGAAGGTGCGGTCGCCGCTCGATCACTCCGCCGCCCATCGCGATCCGCTGCGGGGCGGCGGCACAGACGATGGCGTGACAAAGCTGCGCGAGCGTCCAGGAGACCGACTCCCAGACTGGATCATTGGGCCCGAGGTCGCTCAGGGCGTCACCAAATCGTGCGGCGAGGGAAGATCCGGATGCCAAGCCTTCGACGCAATCGCCGTGGTAGGGGCACGAGCCGGGCCAATCGTCGCCGGGCAAGCGGGCGACGCGCACGTGGCCCAGTTCGCAATGGCCAAACCCGCGGATCGGGCGGCCGTTGACGATCAATCCGACCCCGACGCCTGTACCGACGGTAACGTAGGCGAAGTCGTTGAAACCGCGCCCGGCGCCCCAGCGCATTTCAGCGAGGGCCGCACCATTGACATCGGTATCGAAGGCGACTGGAGCGCAAGCCGCGCCGCTGAGCCTTGAAACGACATCGGCGCCGGCCCAACCCGCTTTTGGTGTTGCGAGTATGTGACCGTAGCTCGGTGACCGCGGATCAACATCGATCGGACCGAAGCTGGCGATACCCAAGGCTTCGAAGTTAGAGTCTTGTTTCCAGTCGCGGAGGAGGCGTTCGAGCGCACCGAGCGTGTCGTCCACCGAAGACGTAGGAATGACTGCGCGTGCAAGCACGTCCTCGGAACCACGGGCCAGGATCGCGACGCATTTCGTTCCGCCGAGTTCGATGCCAGCGAAAATCATTTGGCGGCAAACCTGGCGCCAGACTGTGCGGCAAGCGACACGCCTATCGATTCACCGCCTTTATGCGGACAGGTCCCAAGGCCGTACATTCCGTATTGAGGCAGCTGTAGTCGAACCACACCTCGCCGTCGCCGATCATCGCGCCGATGTCGCGTCTGAAGAGCTGATCCGGCCGCTGTTTCAGGATCGCCTGCCGGACTCCCGGCGTGAAGATTCGGTCGAAGTCGCGCTCGACGGAGCGCGGATTGGGATAGAAACGTGAACCGCCATTCGAATTCACGCGGAGCGGATAGGATATGAGCTTGGCCACCGAACCCCGATCATTTGCCCGAATCGCAGCCTGAAGACGGGCGACAAAAGTCGCATAACCAGAATTGTCAGGCTCGTCGGCGAGGACCTGCTTTGCCGCTGCCGTATCGGCGCTGCTGGACGCTTTGCCCACGGCCCGTTCACGCGACGCAATGCGCGTACCGGTCACTGTGACGTTGCTGACTACCCCCTGGGCGGCGCCACCTTCCGCGACCATTGGTGCTGGTTGCGGAGCGGATGGCGGCGGGGGAGGGGCCGGCGGTGCAGGGGGGAGCGAAGCGTTCGCCACTTTTGCGTCATCGTTCTTCAGCTCTTCGAGTTTGTCGCTGACCTGTGAGTGATCCGGCGGAGTTGTGGGCGCGGCGGGCGGCGCCTGCGCGATCGGCGGTGCCGGAGAAGGCGCGCGCTGTGTATCCGACGAAGCGTCGGCACGGGGCGGGACGGCCTGCTGCGGTGTGCCGCTGACGGGCTGTGCGGGAATCTCCCGCACAACGGCTGGAGACCGGTCACGGATCGCGATCAACGCGGCCGGGAGACCGATCGCCGCGACGATCACGACGGAAAGAGCCATACCGAACTGCGGCTGGCGCAAGCGGGTCCACCAAAGTGGTGGCGGCGTGCGTGGGAGGTCGGCGGGGCCCTCCTCCGTTCCATCGAACCGTCGAAGGGCCGCATCGATTGCGGCTTCCCGCCGGGCGGGATTCGGCGGGGGTGGCTTGGGCAGCGACACGGACAGGTCGTCTTCGATCGGCATCGGCCAACCTCATAGCGCGAATCGCGCCCTGATCGAATCGTCACTTGGCCGCCGCGGCGGCGGAGTCCCGCCGCGGCGAACATCGTGCCTATCGCTCCAGCTGCGCTAGTGCCGGAGCGCTCTTCGCCGCGCGCACCAGTTGAACGAACTCGGAGCGATAACCGAATTCGTCCCTGCCCCGCGAAGCGATCGCGATCTTGAGCACGTCGTCATAGGTGAGCGACCCACTGTAACGGCCCCCGCGCAACAGGTCGGCGAAGACGGCTACCGCGCTTGCGAACCGCGCGTCCTGCGGCGCTTCTTCGAAGCGGCCGAATTCCGAGCGCCGGTCGATCGGCGTCGAGATCAGCCTGCTGGTCTCCGACCTGGGCAATTTGTAGCGGATCTTGACGAAGCCAAGCTCCGCACCGTGTCCGGCAACCACGGGTCTGGGGGCGCTGTAGCGTAGATCGCCGATTGCGCGCGGTCCGCCGACCGGTACGACCTCGTAAAGCGCGGTGACCGACTGCCCCGAACCGACATCGCCCGCGTCGACTTTGTCATTGTCGAAATCGTCGCGGTTGAGCATCCGGGTTTCGTAGCCGATCAGCCGATACTCGGAGACCGTCGACGGATTGAACTCGACCTGGATCTTCACGTCCTTGGCAATGGGGAAGAGAGTCGAGCTGGCTTCCTCGACCAAGGTCTTCCGCGCTTCGGAAACCGTGTCGATGTAGGCGGCGACGCCATTGCCGTTCTGCGCCAGCGCCTGCATCAGCGCGTCATTGTAATTGCCCATGCCGTAGCCGAGCACGGACAGAAACACGCCTTTCCCGCGTTCGCGTTCGATATAGCCTTTAAGCTCACCTTGATCGGTGATCCCGACGTTGAAGTCGCCGTCGGTTGCGAGGATCACCCGGTTGACTCCGCGTGCATCGAGATTGGCTTCGGCCAGCGCATAGGCCTGGCGAATGCCTTCGGCTCCCGCGGTGCTACCACCCGCGCCGAGATTTTCTATGACTGCACGGATCTTGCCCTTCTGGCTCACCGGAGTCGGCTCCAGCGCCGTGCCGGCTGATCCAGCATAAGTGACGATGGCAACGCTGTCGCGCGGATCCAGCTCGTCGAGCAGGAGCGAGAGTGACTGCTTCACCAGCGGCAGCTTGTTCGGCTCCTGCATCGAACCGGATGTGTCGATCAGGAACACCAGATTGGCGCGTGGTCGCGTTGCCCGCCCGACGGCATAACCCTTGATTCCAATCCGGACGAGCTTCCGTCCCGACGACCAGGGACTGGGAAAAACCGCGATGGTGGTGCTGAACGGCTGGTCCGTACGCGGCGGCGCGGCATAGTCGTAAGGAAAATAGTTCACCATTTCCTCGGTGCGCACTGCGGCGGGCTGGGGCAGAACGTTGTTGTTGAGCGACGCCCGGACCCACGAATAGGAAGCGGTGTCGACGTCGATCGAAAAAGTAGACACGGGCTCTTCCCGCACGACCTTGAACGGATTTTGGGCGGCGGCGGTGAAACGGTCGCGGCCGACGTCGTGATACGGCGGGGCAGCTTGGACGATCTGCGAATAGAGACCCGGCGGCGGCGGCGGTGCGGGCATTGCAAAGTTGCGCGCATCGGCGGCCTGTTTCGCCGTCGAGCCGGTCATCGGTGAAGCTCGCGTGCCGGTGACGACGACGCCCGAGGCGGCGCTTTCCCGCGCTTTGTCGGCGGAGGAGGCAGGCCGTTCGTCGACGGCCGATCTAGTGCAGCCGACGACAAGCGCGAGAGCCAGGACCGAGGCCAGCGGGTGACGGAATCTGAGCATGGAAAAACGCTCCCTTCAAACCGCGGGCACGATCGCCCGCATGTCACTGGGACGCATCAGCTCGGGATTTCCTTGGGCGAGGCGAAATATTTTCTCGCCGTTCTAGCCGGCTGCCGAGAGCAGCCGCCGGATCTCGCTCATCCGCCAGGAGATGGTGGCTTCGGCAACGCTTAATATGGCGGCGGCCTCGGCATGGGTCAGCTGCTGGCCGACAACGAGCACCGCCGTCTCCCGATACACCGGCTTCAGCCGAGCCATCGCACTTTCGAGCCAAATGGCGTCATACAGATCTCGGCCGTCAGGAGCCGGCGTTAGACCAGCGAGCACGGCAAGCTTCTCCGCCACACCCGTAAAAGAGCGCCGCCTTCGCCTAAGGTCGACACAGGCGTTGAACGTGATTCCGCAAAGCCAGGTCGTGAATTTCGCCTCTCCGCGGAAGCTGCCGAGTTTCTCGACCAGCATGCAGCAGACATCCTGAGCGATGTCGTCGGCATCAGCGCGAGAACCGATCAGTTGCCAGGCGAGTCCATGGATCCGATCGTAATGTCGGCGGATCAGTTCGGCGAAGGCATCGCGGTTCCCGGCAATTGCAGCGACCAGAAGATCAGCATCCGGGTCACCACCGAAATCCGCCATCAATCAACCCGCCGCGCCTGCTGCAAAACCGCGGCTTCCTGTTAACAAGCGTATCGCGGACGACCAAGCGTTGCCCACTCTCTCTTGCGCTCGGCGCAAAGCCTGTCATGGGACTGTCACAATCCGCTGACGGGGGATCAATGTTCGCGTGGTTCCAGCGCCTGCTGCCCAGGACGGGCGATTTCTTCGGCATGTTCGAAGCCCATGCGACGACGATCGTGGCCGCGGCACGCGCCTTGGAGAAGCTCGTCGACGGCGAAACCCCGCATAAGGAATATATCGCCGAGATCGATCGGCGCGAGCATGAAGCGGACGAAATCATCCGACAGGTCCTCACCACGATCCGCCGTACGTTTCTCACGCCGTTCGATCGCGGGGCGATCACCTCGCTGATCGGGGCGATGGACGATGCCATCGACGAAATGCAGTCCACCGCCCGCGCTATCGACACCTACGAGCTTGGGCACTTCACCGGTGAGATGAAGCAGATGGTCGGAATGATCGCCGAAGCGGCTTCCTTGACCGCGGAAGCCATGCCGTTGCTGAGGGATATCAGCCGTAACGGCCCTCGCCTGCACGAGATTACTGAAAAGGTCGTGGGACTGGAGGGCGACGCAGACGACGTGCGCGAGGCGGGACTCAAGAAGGCATTTGCGGAACAGTCCGACGAGCCGATGCAGTTCATTGTATCGCGCGAGATTTACAAGCATCTGGAACGCGTTACGGACGCCTTCGAGGATGTCGCGAATGAGATCGACGGCATCGTGATCGATCACGCTTAGGCGATGCACGAGCTCGCATTTCCGCTGCTCGTCGGCCTGATCGTCGTCGCGCTCGCATTTGACTTCCTGAACGGTCTGCACGACGCGGCGAACTCCATCGCCACCGTCGTTGGCACGCGCCTGATTAGTCCGGTGGCGGCGGTTGGGTTCGCCGCCTTCTTCAACTTCGCCGCTTATTTCCTCGCGTTGCAGTGGCCGACGCTGCACAAGGTCGCCGATACGATCGGCACGGGGCTGATCGACAAGGATCTCGTCACGCCCGCGGTCGTCTTCGGAGCGCTCGTCGGGGCCATGTTCTGGAACGTCGTGACCTGGCTCAAGGGCATTCCGTCTTCGTCGAGCCACGCGCTCGTCGGCGGTATCGTCGGTGCGGGCATAGCCCATGCGGGGATGGAGGGGATCCAGTGGACCGGACTGAACAAGACACTACTCGCCATCGTCCTGTCGCCAACGCTGGGCCTCATCCTGACCATGGCGATCATGCTGGTTACGAGTTGGCTGGGGCTGAAGGCGAGCGCGAGCGGCGCCGAACGAACGTTCCGCGGACTGCACCTGGTATCGGCCGGCGCTTATTCGTTGGGCCATGGCCTCAATGACGCCCAGAAGACGATGGGGGTCATCACGGTGCTGCTCTATTCGACCGGTTATTTGAGCGGCGAGTTCCAAGTGCCGCATTGGGTGGCTCTCAGCTGCTATGTCGCCATCGGCCTCGGCACGCTGACCGGCGGATGGCGGATCATCGAGACGATGGGGACGCGCATCACGAAACTCAATCAGCATCAGGGTTTCTCGGCCTCATTGGGCGGCTCCGTGATGCTGTTCGCCGCCTCGTATCTGGGAATTCCCGTATCGACGACGCACACCATCACGGGATGCGTGATCGGAGCCGGTGCCGCTCGGCGCGCCTCTGCCGTGCGGTGGGGAATTGCGCGCAACGTGATGGTCGCGTGGATCATCACCATCCCCGCCTCCGCGACAGTCGCGGCCTTGTTCTACCTGATCGCCGACGGCTACGTCGGGCGGGCACTCGCCACGGCGGCGATCATTGCGCTCTTCGGTTTCGCGATCTTCGCCTGGCGCGAGTTCAAGCTTCAGCGTTCGAGTGCGGGACGTCTGAACGCGGCGATCGCCATGATCGGATTCCTCGTGGCCGCGGGCGTGGTGCTCTACGGATTGTGGAATTAATAACGCATTCGTTTCGCTTGACCGACTCAAGGTGGAGGAGCAGGGCCGGGAGCGGGCCGCGAGTCCAGTTGCGCACCAGCATTCAAGCGGCAAGTCACGCATTCCGTAACGCGTCTCTCCAATACCCTGACCAGGAGAATGACCATGGCCGAAACGACATCGCCTGACGGCGGTGCGGATATCCTTGCGCCGACGCAACCCGCTCCCCCGCAAGAGAATGCGCCCAAAGAGACGATCATCCTGGCCGCGGAGGGCGATACATCAATCCGGCCCTTCAACTTCCACGCCTCCGACGATGAGCTTGTGGACTTGAAGCGGCGGATCGCGGCCACGCGATGGCCCGAGCGCGAGACCGTCAACGACGACACGCAGGGCGTGCAGCTTGCGATCATCCAGAAGCTTGCTGATCATTGGCTCAACCATCACGACTGGCGGAAAGTCGAGGCGCGGATCAACTCGTATCCCAACTTTGTGACCGCGGTCGATGGCCTCGACATGCACTTCATCCACGTAAAGTCCAAACACGAGAACGCGTTGCCGCTGATCGTGACGCACGGCTGGCCCGGGTCGATCATCGAGCAGCTGAAAATCATCGAGCCGCTAACCAATCCCACCGCGCACGGCGGAACGGAAGCTGACGCGTTCGACGTCGTCATTCCCTCGATGCCCGGTTACGGATTTTCCGGCAAACCGAGCACCCCCGGCTGGGGTCCCGAGCGGATCGCGAGTGGCTCAATCGAGCTGATGAAACGTCTCGGCTACCAGAAGTTCGTCGCTTCGGGTGGCGACTGGGGCGCGCTGATCACGGATTTCATCGGAGTACAGGCGCCACCGGAACTGCTCGGCATTCACACCAACATGGCGGGCGCGATTCCGCCTCAAATCGACGCCGCGGCATTCGCCGGCGCTCCCGCACCCGAGGGGTTAGATGACGAGGAGCGCTATTCTTTCGACCACGTCTCGTTCTTCTATAAGCATGGCCTGGGCTATGCGCAGGAGATGGGGAATCGGGCCCAGACCCTGTACGGGCTCGCAGACTCGCCGGTGGCCCTCGCGGCGTGGATCATCGACCATGACATATGGACCTATCGGCAGATCGCGCGCGTGTTCGACGGCGAGCCGCTTGGGCTGACGCGCGACGACATCGTCGACAACATCACCCTCTATTGGCTGACCAACACAGGGGTGTCCTCGGCGCGACTCTATTGGGAGAACAAGAACGCCTTCTTCGCTCCGAAGGGCGTCAACGTTCCAACAGTAGTGAGCGCCTTCCCGGAGGAGATATGCCCAATTCCGCGCAAGTGGGCGGAAAAAGCATATCCCAAGCTGCTCTATTATCAGAAGCATCCTGAGGGTGCGCACTTCGCGGCGTGGGAGCAGCCGAAGGCATTGGTCGACGACCTGCGCAACGGCTTCCGGTCGTTGCGTTAATGCTCTGGCTCATATGGGCCGCCGGGTTGATCGGGGGCGCGGTGCAAGCCGCGCCTCCTTCACGCCCTCCGGGCACCACGCGCACCGATCTCCAGCGCCATGATCTCAGCGTGAAGGGATGGGAGACACTCCAGGCCCGCGTGGATTTCGCGCCCGAAGCATCCTTTCCAAGGCATAAGCACCCGGGCGAGGAGATCATCTACGTCCTCGAAGGAAGTCTCGAATATCAGGTCGCCGGCAGTCCGCCCGTGGTACTGAAGGCCGGCGACGTGTTGTTCGTGCCCTACGGAACGGTTCATTCGGCACGCAACGTCGGTACCAGCCCAGCCGCCGAACTCGCGACCTATGTCGTCGAAAAAGGTAAGCCCCTCACCGAAATCGTGAAATGAAGGGACACCTTCCGGAGGAGCTGAGGCCGACCAATCGACGCATCGAATCCTTCTCTGACGCGGTGTTCGCGATTGCGGTGACGATCATGGTGCTCGAGATTCGAATCCCCGACAGCCTTGCCTTCACAGACGACCCAGTCGCGCTCGAGCATTTCGTCGCGTTGATCGCGACCTATGCGGTGAGCTTCGTCGTTGTGGGAATTCTCTGGGCCAGCCACCACTATCTCATCTTCACTCTGCCCAATGCCGATCGGAGCACGCTGTGGCTCAATAATTTCGTGCTCTTCTGGGTGACTCTGATTCCGATCGTCGCGCGTTTCTTCGGGCTTCACCCCACCTCCTCGCGAGCAGCGGCCGCCTATGCGTTCGTAATCATGATGTGCACGCTCGCCTTCACCATCCTTCGTCGCCACGCGTCGAAGGTCAGTCACAATGAGCTGCACCGCGCGATCCACCGCGGCGTCTCCCGGCGGGCCTGGATTGCGATCGCGCTTTATACAGCGGCGATCCCGCTGGCTTTCCTCAACATCAAGCTTGCGTGGATCCTTCTTGCGCTCCTTCCGGCGCTGTTTTTCCTGCCCATCGTTCGGCGGCCTATGGAGTGGGGGTTTCTCCCCCAGGCAGAACGGCAAATGTTGATTCAGAAATCTGAAGGCAACGGATGACCGCCCCCTCCCGATTGACTCTCAGTACGCCTATAAATAACTGACTGGTCAGTCAGGAGTGAGTCGTGCGCCAACCCAAATGGCAGAGGCGGGCCGAGGAGCGACCGCGGGAGATCTGCGCGGCGGCCCTCGAGGTGTTCGCGGAGAAGGGTTTCGCCGCCGCCCGGCTCGACGAAATTGCGCGGCGCGCGGGCGTGTCGAAGGGCACGCTCTACCTATACTTCAAAGACAAGGATGATCTGTTTCGCGCCGTCGTGCGCGACACGATCGCTCCGAACATCGCCACTATCCGCGATAGCTTGATGGATGCCGATCTGCCCTTTGCCGAGCTGGTGCGCACCCTCCTTTCGCGGTTCGTGGAGATCGCCGCACGCGTTCCCGTTGGGGCGGTGGCAAAGATGGTCATCGGCGAGTCGGGAAATTTCCCGGAGCTCGCGAAGGTCTATCACGACCTCGTCGTATCGCAGGCCATCGGAATGATCGCGGCGCTGATCGAGAAAGCACAGAAGAAGGGCGAAGTCCGCGCCGGCGACCCCCGCATTCACGCGATGAGCCTCATGGGCCCGATGCTGATGGGAATCTTGTGGCGCGCGACCCTGCAGCCGGTTGGCGCCAAGCCGATCGACCTGGAACTGTTGGCGCGGCAGCATGCGGAAACGGTGTTGACCGGTCTCCTGACGGAGCCGGCGCGGTGAAACCAGTCTCAATCCTTGGCGCGCTGTTGCTCGCCGGCTGCACAGTCGGCCCGAACTACAGCCGGCCCAACGCCACCGTTCCGGAGAGCTATGCGGAGCAGCTTTCGCAACCCGGCCCGACGGATGCCGAGCTTGCGGGCTGGTGGAGCCGCTTCGGTGATCCGCTGCTCGACGAACTCGTCAATCGCGCCTTGGCGCAAAACCTTGACGTGCAGACCGCCGCGTCGCGGATCCGCGAAGCGCGCGCGAGAGAAATCGTCGCTGGCGCTGTAGCGCTGCCCGAGCTCGACGCCCAGGCTTCCGCGACCCGCCAACGGATCAGCGAGAATGCCATTCCGATTCCGCCGGGTGCGGGCAGCGGCGGCGGTTCCGGCAGCGGCGGCACCTTCGGTCTTCCGGGGACCGAGTTCAGCACCTTCCGCATCGGCTTCGACGCCAGTTGGGAACTTGACTTGTTCGGCAAGACGCGCCGCTCGATCGAGGCGGCGCGAGCGCGCACCGGCGCGGCGCTGTGGAATCGGCGCGACCTGCAGGTAACGGCTGTGGCCGAGGTGGCGAACGCCTATTTCCGGCTGCGGGAATTGCAGGCGCGGATCGGCACGGCCGAGGCGGAACTCGCGCGGCAGGAACGATTCGAGCGGCTGGTCGCGGCGCGGGCTCGCGGCGGACTGGTGACCGGTCAGGATTTGGAACAGCAACGCTCCGAGCGATCGACGGCGGCTGCGGCCATACCGGAGCTCAAGGCCCAAGCCGATGCGCAGATCCACGCGCTTGGCCTGCTGACCGGCGACACTCCAGAAGCGCTCGTGAGGCAATTGAGCACGCCGGCGGCGCTGCCGGCGACGGCTTTCGCAGTGCCGCCGGGATTGCCGTCGGACTTGTTGCGCCGTCGGCCCGACATCCGCTCGGCCGAGCGGGAGCTTGCCGGCTCGACCGCGGACATCGGAGTTGCAGTCGCCGACCTCTATCCCCGTTTCTCCCTGACGGCCGCGCCCGCACTCGTCAGCACGGCGCTGGCCTCGTTGCTCGAATGGGGCAGCCGCAGCTTCTCGGTCGGAGCTTCGCTCGATTGGCCGATCTTCAACGCCCACCGGACGCGCGGCAACATTGCCGTCGCCAACGCGCGCCAGGAGCAGGCCCTCATTGCCTATCGCAAGACCGTGCTGAGCGCGTTGCGGGACGTCGAGGACGCGCTTTCGCGGACCGACGCCGATCGCAATCAACTCTCCGATCTCGAGCAGGCCCTACACAATGCCAGACGCGCCGAGGGAATTGCGCGGACTCGTTACCAGGGCGGGCTCGTCACTCTTTCCGATGTGCTGCTCGCACAGCAGCAGCGTCTCAAGCTGGAGGATCAGGTGATCGAAACCAGGAGTGC
The DNA here is from genome assembly GCA_046733135.1 of Pseudomonadota bacterium. Taxonomy (GTDB): domain Bacteria; phylum Pseudomonadota; class Alphaproteobacteria; order Sphingomonadales; family Sphingomonadaceae; genus Sphingomicrobium. Next base: position 33,371 of record JBKPON010000013.1, read on the forward strand.
GCTCGCGCGCGATACGGCAGCCTTGTTCAAGGCGCTCGGCGGAGGGTGGCCGGAACTGGCGACAGCGGAGGCGCAACCGTGAGCCGCTTTCGTCCGATCGTCATCGTCGTCCTGATCATCGCCGCGGCGGCGGTCGCCTGGTACCTGCTAGGCGGGTCGAAACGTGAGCGCACGCTGTCCGGCTATATCGAGGGAGAAAATCTATATCTCGCCGCGCCGGTCTCCGGCACCGTGGAGACGGTTTCGGCGGTCGAGGGAGCGCGCGTTTCCGCGGGCCAACCATTGTTCCGGATCGAACCGGCCACGCTCACGGCACAGGGGCAGCAGGCCGCCGCCAGTGTCGCGGCCGCGCGGACCGAGATCGCTTCCGCCGAGGCGCAGGCGCAACAGGCAGACGCGGATGTTTCCGCCGCGAGCGCCGACGCGGCGAAGGCGCGCCAGGACCTTGCGCGCCTGCTCTCGGTCAAGCGCGCCGATTCCGCCGCTGTTGCCGGCAAGGACATCGACGCGGCGAATGCGGCGCTGCGTAATGCGAACGCGCGCGTCACTGCGGCGCAGAAGACCGCGCAAGCACGGCGTGCGCAAGTCGTCGCCTCGCGCGCCCAGGCCGAGCAGGCACGGGGCGGTGCACGCGAGGTGGAGATTCGCGTGGGCCAGCTTGCTCCAGCGGCACCGTCGCCGGCGCGGGTCGAGGACGTGTTCTTCCAGCGTGGCGAATGGGTGAACGCCAACCAGGCGGTCGTCAGCCTGATTCCCGACAATAAGGTGAAGGTGCGCTTCTTCGTACCGGAGGACCAAATCGCGCGTTATCGCCCGGGACGGAATATCCGCTTCTCTTGCGACAGCTGCGGCGGCGGGCTTGCCGCGACCATTCGCTACGTCAGCCCGCGACCGGAGTTCACTCCGCCGATCATTTATAGCCGCGACAGCCGCGACCGGCTGGTCTTTATGGTCGAGGCCTATCCTGACCGGCCGGCCGGCCTTCAGCCAGGCCTTCCCGTCGACGTGGAGCCATTGCCGTGACGCTTGCCATCGACGTCAAGGACCTCAGCAAGAGGTTCGGCTCGCTTCAGGCGGTCAATCATGTCTCGATAGCGATCGAACAGGGACATATCACCGGCTTCCTCGGCCCGAACGGCTCGGGGAAAACGACGACCCTGCGAATGCTTTGCGGACTGCTGACGCCCGACAACGGCCATGGCCAGGTGCTCGGGCTCGACTTCCCCCGCCAGTCGGAGGCGATCAAGCGCCAGACCGGCTATATGACCCAGCGATTTTCGCTCTACGAAGACCTGACGATCGAGGAGAACCTCACGTTCATCGCCCGCGTCTATGGACTCGATCACGTAGCTGACCGAGTCACCGCTTCGCTCGACAAGCTTGGCCTCATCAATCGGCGCAAGCAGCTCGCCAGCCAGCTTTCGGGCGGTTGGAAGCAACGATTGGCGTTGGCGGCCGCGGTGCTGCACGAACCCAAGCTGCTGCTGCTCGACGAGCCGACGGCGGGCGTCGACCCGCAGGCGCGGCGCGACTTCTGGGACGAGATCCACCGCCTCTCCGACGAAGGAATAACGGTGCTCGTTTCGACCCACTACATGGACGAGGCGGAGCGCTGTCACGAGATCGCTTACATCTTTAACGGCAACCTCATAGCGCGCGGTACGTCGGAAGCCGTCATCGCGGAATCCGGGCTCATCACCTTTGAGGCGGAAGGGCCGCGCGCCGACCGTCTAGGAAGCGAGCTCACGGGCAAGCCGGGAGTCGAAATGGTTGCGCCGTTCGGGCCGGCGCTTCACGTGAGCGGGAGGGATCGCGCGGCGCTGGAGCGCGCCATCAAGCCGTATCGCCACGATCCGTACCGTTGGACCGAGGTCGAGCCTTCGCTCGAAGATGTATTCATCGACCTGATGCGCCGTAACGCACCGCCCGAGCAGCGCGCGGCATGATGGGGCTGTCCTTGTCGCGGATCCTCGCGATCCTCTCCAAGGAGTTCACCCAGCTCGTCCGCGACCGGCTGACCTATGCGATGATCATTGGCGTTCCGGTCTTTCAGCTGCTGTTGTTCGGATATGCGATCAACTCGGATCCCAAGCATTTGCCGACCGCCGTGCTGGTGCAGGACCAAGGGCAGTTTTCCCGTTCGATCCTCGGGGCGCTTGATCACAGCAAATATTTCGACCTTCGCCACGTAGCGCGCAGCCCGGCGGAAATGGATGCGCTGATCGAGCGGGGCGCGGTTCAATTCGCGGTTACGATCCCCGGTGATTTCACCCGCCGGGTGGTCAAGCGCGACAATGCGCAGATTCTGGTCGAGGCCGACGCATCGGACCCCGCGGCAACCGGGGGCGCCGTCGCCGCGCTCGCCGCACTGCCGCAATATGCGTTGATGCATGATCTCAAAGGTCCGCTCGCGTCCGCCGCTCCTCCCCAGGTACCTCCACCGTTCGAGGTGGTGGTCCAGCGCCGCTACAATCCCGAAAGCATCACTGCCTACAACATCGTCCCTGGCCTCGTAGCGACGATCCTCACCATGACGTTGGTCATGATGACCGCGCTCGCCATGACTCGCGAGGTGGAGCGCGGGACGATGGAGACCCTGCTGTCGACTCCGGTACGGCCGATCGAGGTCATGATCGGAAAGCTGGCACCCTATGTGATGGTCGGGATCATCCAGGCGACGCTGATCATCACCATGGCCCGGCTGCTGTTCGGCGTTCCGATGGCGGGCGGTTGGCCGGCGCTAATCCTCGGCCTGTTCCTGTTCATCGTCGGCAGTCTCTCGCTCGGCTTTCTGGTCTCCACGGTCGCGCGCAACCAGCTGCAAGCGATGCAGATGACCTTCTTCTATTTCTTGCCGTCGATCCTGCTGTCCGGCTTCCTCTTTCCGTTCCGCGGAATGCCGCAATGGGCGCAATGGATCGGCACGGCGGTCCCGGTGACGCACATGCTCCGCGTGGTGCGCGGCTCCATGTTGAAAGGGGTCGGCATCGCCGACGCTTTACCAAGCCTTGGCGCGCTGACGATCTTCATGCTGGTCGTCGCGACGATTGCGGTCAGGCAGTACCGGACAACCCTCGACTGATCAGACGGCCGCCGTTTGTTTGGGCTGCGCGACGATCACGGGGTCGGCCGTCGCAAGATATTTGTGGATGGAGGCGACCGCCTGGGCGCCATCGCCGACAGCGGCCGCAACGCGCTTGACCGACGCGGATCGAACATCGCCGACGGCGAACACGCCGCGGCGACTGGTCTCCAACGGCAGTCGATCCGGGCCGATGTCGTCATCCGTCAGGACAAAGCCGCGATCGTCGAGCTTGATCCCGGAGCTTTGCAGCCAGTCGGTGTTCGGCTCCGCACCAATGAAGGAGAAGAGGAACCGCGCCGGGCAGCGGATCTCGCGGCCCGACGCTTGTTCGTGGATCCGCACAGCTTCGAGCTCACCGGGCTTTCCGTCGAGCTGATCGATTTCACATCCGATGACGACGTCCACATTGGGCAGGCTTTCGATCCGCTCGATCAGGTATCGCGACATGGTCTGGCTGAGCGGCCGACGGGCGACGAGAGTCACCTTGCTCGCTCGGTTGGCAAGGAAGACGGTCGCCTGGCCGGCGGAATTGCCTCCACCGACCAGCGCCACCTCCTGACCGGCCGCGAGGTCGGCTTCGAGGGGTGAAGCCCAATAATGCACGGACGAGCCTTCGAATTGGTCGAGATGGTCGACCCCGAGGCGACGGTAACGCGCACCCGTTGCGAGCACGACGGCCCGTGCCTGAGCGCGCTCGCCAGTGGCCAAAAGGACATGGCAAGGTTCGTTGCCGCACTCGAGCTTCACGGCTTCGTCGGGGATGGCGACTTCGACTCCGAACTTTTGCGCCTGGCTGAAGGCGCGGCCCATCAACGCCATTCCGGAAATACCGGTGGGGAAGCCGAGGTAATTTTCGATCCGCGCCGATGCGCCGGCCTGTCCGCCGAAGGAACGGCAGTCGATAGCAAGCACCGAGAGACCTTCGGAGCCCGCGTAAACCGCCGTTGCCAGGCCTGCCGGGCCGGCACCGATCACAACCACGTCATACAGGCGATTAGCGTCGATCGGGCCGACCAGGCCGACGCATCGCGCGAGCTGGGATTCGGTCGGATTGCGCAGCAGCTGCCCCCCTGGGCAGAGGACGATTGGAAGCTGCTCGGGCTCGACGCTGAACCGTTCGACGAGTGTCCGAGCGCAATTATCTTTCGCGGGATCGAGGTTCCGGTAGGGGTGGCCGTTGCGACGAAGGAAATTGACCAGCCGCAGCACGTCCGAATCGGCTTCACCGCCGACGATGATCGGCCCTGCGCCGGACTCGATCAGGCCAACGCGGCGGAGGATTAGCGCGCGCATGATACGCTCGCCGAGATCCGCTTCAGCAATCAACAGGGCGCGCAGCCGGTCCGGCGCGATCGCGACCGCCTCCACATCGGTCAATGCAACCGCGTCGACCAGCGAAGGGCGCCCCGAAAGCTGCGCGAGCTCGCCCGTGAAATTGCCGCGCTCGTGAGTCACGATAGGCGCACGCTGACCACCACCGTCATGTTGGGTCACCTCGAGCTTACCCGCGAGGACCAACTGCAGGCCCGGCGGAACGTGGCCGACGCGCGCGACCACTTCGCCCGCGCGGTAGCTGCGCGGCTCACCGAATTTGGCGAGCCGCGCGAGCTCCGTGTCCGTCAGGCGCGGGAACATTTGCGCCCCGCGCGTTCCAACGATGTCCTGACGGGCGTCAGTCATTCAGGCCGGAACGGGTTCGGCAACGGCCTGGTCCACATCGGCCGCGAGATCCTGCCCACGGATGAAGGCGAGTAGGTCCGCATTGATCAACTCCGGATGCGTGCAATGACATCCGTGCGGCAAATCCTTGTAGGTCTTGAGCGTGCCCTTCCTCAGCAGCTTGGCCGCGAGCGGCGCGGAATCCGCGTAAGGCACGATCTGGTCGTCCTCGCTGTGGATGACCAACACCGGCACATCGATCGTCTTCAGATCTTCGGTGAAATCGGTTTCCGAAAAAGCCTTGATGCACTCGTAACCCGCCTTGACGCTGCCCATCATGCCTTGCCGCCACCAATTGCGAATGAGGCCTTCGGATATCTTCGCCCCGGGGCGGTTGAAGCCATAGAATGGACCAGTCGGTATATCGAGATAGAGCTGAGCGCGATTCGCGGCGAGCGCGGCGCGATAGCCATCGAACACCTCGATCGGAGTCCCGCCGGGATTGGAGTCCTTCTTCACCATTACCGGAGGCACCGCGTCCAGCAGGACGGCCTTGGCGACACGTCCCGGCTCAGCCCGCGCGACATAATGGGCAACTTCGCCGCCACCGGTCGAATGGCCGATGTGAACGGCATTCTTGAGGTCGAGCTTCGCGACCAGTTCGGCCACGTCGGATGCGTAGGTGTCCATCTCATTGCCATGGTCGGTCTGGCTCGATCGTCCGTGGCCACGGCGATCGTGGGCGATCACCCTGAAGCCCTTGTCAAGGAAGAACATCAACTGGTTGTCCCAGTCGTCGGCGCTGAGCGGCCAGCCATGATGGAAGACAATCGGCTGCGCGTCCTTGGGACCCCAATCTTTGTAAAAGATCTCAGCGCCGTCTTTGGTAGTGATAAATGGCATGGGGATTTGCCCTCTCGAATGGGAATGCCGGCCAGCGGGACCGGCGCCTACGTCCCGATCGGCCGAAGGGCGGGCTTGCTACTCGGTCCGCCGGACGCGCCGGACTCGCTCGTGACGGTGACGGCCCCGTAACAGGACTCCCGTGACAACGGAATGACGCGACTCGGCGGCTGGTCCCGCGATTATGTCCGAGCGTCGGGACATTAAAAATGCGGACGGGCCGCGCCAGCCGTTGCGCTCATGGGCCGGGCCGTTAAATTCCGCCTCGTCGAACTGGTTTTCTCCGGAGAATTCAAGCTGATGCGTTTTTCAAGCCGCTTCGCCCTGCTTGCCGCCGCGACGATCCTCACGCCGTCCGCCTTAGCCGCGACGCCCGCGTCCAAGTCGGTTCCCATTCCCGCGCTCGTCAAGCAAGTGTCGATTCCACACACGACTTTCCGGCTCGCGAACGGCCTGACGGTGATTGTCCATGAAGATCACAAGGCGCCGATCGTCGCAGTCAACGTGTGGTACAATGTGGGATCGAAGGACGAGCCGAAGGCCAAGACCGGCTTCGCCCACCTGTTCGAACATCTGATGTTCAACGGCACCGAAAATCTGCAGGGCGACTATTTCACTTACCTGGAGCAGGTCGGCGCGACCGATTACAACGGCACGACCTCCTACGACCGAACTAATTATTTCGAGACCGTGCCCACTGGAGCGCTGGAGCGCGCATTGTTCATGGAAAGCGACCGCATGGGCCATCTGCTCGGCGCGGTGACCCAGGGCGTACTCGATAATCAGCGTAGCGTCGTCCAGAACGAAAAGCGCCAAGGGGACAGCCGCCCGGGCGGGTTGGTTCAGTACGAAATGTTCGGCAATCTCTTCCCGCCGGGCCACCCCTACCATCACACCACCATCGGATCGATGGCTGACCTCGATGCCGCGAGCCTCGAGGACGTGAAGCAATGGTTTCGCGACAAATACGGGCCGAACAACGCCGTGCTCGTGATTGCCGGCGACGTCACCGCAGCGCAGGCCCGGCCACTCGTGGAAAAGTATTTCGGGGATATCGCGCGCGGTCCCGTGAACAACCCGGCGATGGCGACGGTGCCCACCTTGGCCAAGCCCAAGACCATCGAAATGAAAGACAATGTCGCGACCACCATCATTCAGCGCTATTGGGCGGTCCCAGGATTGCTCGACAAAAAGCTGGCGGCGCTCGACATCGGAGGATCGGTTCTCGGCGGCCTCGCCAGTTCGCGTCTCGACAAGATCTTGGTGCGCGATGAAAAGATCGCGGTCGGAGTCAGCGCGGGGCTCACTCCGCTGCAACGGGCGGGAATATTCTCGGTCAGCGCCTACGTGAAGCCGGGCGTCGATCCGACCTTGGTCTCCAAGCGGCTCGACCAGGTGATGGCCGACTATCTCGCCAAAGGACCGACCGCCGATGAAGTCGAGCGCGCGGTCATGAGCGAGGTTTCGAACCGGATCCGCGGCCTGGAGCAGGTCGGCGACTTCGAAGGGAAGGCATCGACCCTGGCAGAAGGCCAGACATACGCCCACGACAGCGACTTCTACAAAAAGACGCTCGCGTCCTATGCCGCGATCACTCCGGCGGTTGTCCGCACGACCATGCAGCAGTGGCTGCGGCGACCAGCGCTGACGATCATCCTTTCGCCCGGTGAACGCGCCGCCTATGCGGAATCGAAGAGCAATGGCGAGGTGAAGCCGGCTCCCGACAAGGCCGCCGGCCTCCAACTGAAACCGACGCGGCAGCTCCCGCCCGTTGGCCAGCTGGCAGCGCTCGATTTCCCAACGATCGAGCATCTGCAACTCGCCAACGGAATGCCGGTTGAATATGTGCAGCGCACCGCGGTTCCGGTGACCCAAATGGCGCTGGCGTTCGACGCCGGTGACTCTGCCGACAGTCCCACTGCGCGTGGCCTCGCTGCGCTAACGGCCCAACTGCTGGATGAAGGCACGACGTCGCTGACATCGCAGGAACTTGCGGAGGCCGAGGAACGGCTTGGAGCCAATGTCAGCGCCAACAACACGGCCGACCGTTCCTATGTGATGCTCAACGCGCTTTCGTCAAACATCGCGCCGTCGCTCGACTTGCTTGTCGACGTGGTGAAGAATCCCGCGTTCCGGGCGACGGACATCGACCGGTTGAAGGCGCAGACCCTGACAGCCATCGCGCAGTTGCAGAAGGACCCGACGCGGGTGGCGAACCGCTTGCTACCTAGCGTATTGTTCGGGGCGAACCACCCGTATGGCGGGCCGGCGGGCGGCGACCCGAAGGCTATTGCCGCCTTCACGCGCGACGATTTCGTCGGGTTCCAGCACCACTGGCTGCGCCCCGACAATGGGAAGCTGTTCGTCGTCTCGAGCCTGCCCTGGTCAGAGCTCAAGCCGCTGATCGACGAACGCCTCGGGCAATGGGCGGCGCCGACTGCTGCGAGGGGGGTGAAGAGCTTCACTCCTCCTCCGTCGCGTCCGGGCGCGCAGAAGATCCTCCTCGTCAATCGCCCTGGCGCGCCGCAGTCGAGCATCGTCGGCGGCCAGCTGATCCCCATCGATCCCAAGGGAGATGTCGTTCCGCTAGACGCGGCCAACGACGTCCTCGGCGGCGACTTCCTGTCACGACTCAACATGGACCTGCGCGAGGAGAAGGGCTGGTCTTATGGCGTGAGCGGCCGAACGCGGCTGCTCGAAAACGGCGTGAGCTACGTGATTTCCGCGCCTGTCCAGGCAGACAAGACCGGCGATGCGCTGCTCGAGCTCAACGCGCAGGTGAACCAGTTCCTCGCCAACAAAGGGGTCACCCAAGAGGAGCTCGAGCGGACCATCGCGAGCAAGGTCAACGAGCTTCCCGGCGAGTTCGAGACGGGAGGGGCGGTGATTAGCGCGCTGATGGCCATGGACCTGCTCAAGCGACCCGATAATTACTACGAGCTGCTTCCGGCCAAATATCACGCCCAGACAGCTCAGTCGCTCGATCAAGCCATTCGCGGCGTGATCGATCCCAAGGGTTTCACCTGGATCGTGGTCGGCGACGCTGCGACCGTGCGGCCGCAGCTGGAAAAGCTGGGCATGCCGATCGAGGTGGTCGAAGCGCCCTAACCCTGGTTCCTCCCTATCCGAAGGCTGGGGAGGGACTAAAGCTTGACCCGAGTCACGTGCCCCATCTTCCGGCCCGGCCGGGCTTCCCCCTTGCCGTAGATGTGAACGTGGGCCTGCGGGTCGGCGACGAAATCGGCCCAGCGGTTCACATCGTCGCCAATGAGGTTGTCCATGACGGAGCCGCGCCCGACCAGATCGGTCGAACCTGGCGGAAGGTCGCAGATCGCGCGAATATGCTGCTCGAACTGCGAGGTGACAGCGCCCTCGATTGTCCAATGGCCGCTATTGTGAACACGCGGCGCGATCTCGTTCACCAGTGGACCTTCGGCGCTGGCAAAGAATTCAACCGTCAACACACCGACGTGATCGAGCGCTTCAGCGATGCGAAGTGCAGCTTCGCAAGCCTCCACCACCTGAACTGCGACGAGGTCGCTACACGGTACGCTCGAGCGGCGCAGAATCCCGCTCCCGTGCTCATTCTGCGGCGAGTCCCAAAAAGCGTGGCGTCCGTCGGCCCAACGGGCGACGATCACCGAGAACTCCGCGACGAAATCGATGGCGGCTTCGGCTACCGCCGGTTCCGCGCCGATCGCCTCCCACGCGGCCTGCTCCTCGCGCCGCGATCTGATCCAGGCCTGGCCCTTGCCGTCATAGCCGTAGCGGCGGGTCTTCAGCACCAGCGGTAGGCCTACCTTGAGAACGGCTGCCGTGACGTCCGCCAAGCTCGTCACTTCGCGCCATGGGGCCACACGGGCGCCGCAGCGCTCGATGAACGCTTTCTCGTGCGCCCGATCCTGCGCGATCGCGAGCGATCTCGTCCCGGGGCGAAGCTTGGACCCGAGGGCCTGCAACGGATCTGCTGGCAGATTCTCGAATTCATACGTCGCGACGTCGACTTGGGCTGCGTACCGTTCGAGTGCCGCCGAATCATCGTAAGCGGCACGCGTGAAGAAAGCGGCGACATCGGCTGCCGGTGGATGCTCGTGCGGATCGAAGATATGGCATTGGTAGCCGAGCTGCGCCGCGGCCATCGCCAGCATGCGGCCGAGCTGGCCACCGCCAATGATCCCGATAGTGGAGCCCGGAGGAACCGTCATTCGGGAGCGTCGGCCACCGAGTCCGTCTGACTTTCGCGCCAAGTCTCGAGGCGGTCGGCGAGGCCCTCATCGCTTGTCGCCAGAATCGCCGCGGCGAGAAGCGCCGCGTTGGTCGCGCCGGACTTGCCGATCGCCAGCGTTCCCACGGGTATTCCCGCCGGCATCTGCGCGATCGACAGCAGGCTATCGAGGCCTCCCAACGCCGCGGAATGGACGGGGACTCCCAGGACAGGGAGCGTCGTCATTGATGCGGTCATTCCCGGGAGGTGCGCCGCGCCGCCCGCGCCGGCGATGATGACCTTGAGCCCGCGCTGCTTCGCGGACGACGCATAATCGTAGAGTCTCTTGGGCGTCCGATGGGCGGAGACAATCTTCACCTCATGCGCGATTCCAAGCGCCTCGAGTGTTTCCGCGGCGTGACGCATCGTCTCCCAATCGGAATTCGACCCCATGATGATGCCGACCCGCGGCTCGGTCATTGTCCCGCCTTGAAGCAGTTGCCGGAAGCGCGGTCGTTTAGGGGGAGGAAGTGGGGTAGGCAATTGGTCCGACCGTGATGAATCGGTCACACCCGGGCGCCACGACGAAGAGATAGCATTTTCAAGGGTTTGGAATCAGGTTATGTCGACGGAACACGAGGGGGAGCCACTTGGGGCAATGGCCGACCAACTGACCGACGTTTCCGATGCCGAGTCCTTGGTCTCGGAGATCGTGCGCCTGCGGGGGCAGGTCGCGCAGCTCAACGAACGCGTCGAGCAGCTCGATCGACTCGCTCACCAGGATTCGTTGATCAATCTGCCGAACCGCCGCGGGTTCATGCGCGCGCTCGAGCGACTAATCGATCGCGCACAGCGCTACGGTCACAGCGCTGCGATGCTGTTCGTCGACCTCGACGGCTTGAAGATGATCAACGACACGTTCGGCCACCGCGCGGGGGACGAAGCGCTCATCCAGGTCGCGGGACTGTTGAACGACGGAGTGAGACGCAGCGATATCGTCGCTCGGATTGGCGGCGACGAGTTCGGGATTCTGCTCGAAAGTGCCGACGAGGAAAATGCGCACGAGACTGCGAATCGCCTCGTGGATCTGATTTGCGGCTGCGGGTTCAGCCACGACGGCGCCTCGCTTCCACTCAGCGTTGCAATCGGGGTCGGAATGATTGACGGCAGCGAGACCGCCGAAGACGTGATGGCTCGGGCCGATGAGGAAATGTACCGGCGTAAGGCGGCGGCTTAGTTCCACGAAATCCGCTGATCCTGAGTAAGGACTAACTTATCGAAGGCCTGTGTCGAAGAACGATCCTTCGAGACGGCACTTCGATGCGCTTCGCTTACTCAGTAGGTCTTCGGGATGAGCGGATTTCTTTACGCCTCTCCAAGGAAATAACGCCGCACGACCGACAGATCGTCGGATAGGTCGTAGACGATCGGCTCGCCCGTCGGAATTTCCAGGCTAACGATTTCCTGGTCCCCGATGTTCGACAGGAATTTTATGATCCCGCGCAGCGAATTGCCGTGCGCGACGATGAGCACGCGCTTGCCGGCCCGAAGCGCCGGCTCGACGTCGGAATGATAGTAGGGGAGGGCTCGCTCGATCGTGTCCTTGAGGCTCTCGGTGCGCGGCACTTCAACTTCGGCATAGCGTCGGTCGCCGCTGACGTCATAAGGGCTGTCGTCAGGGAGCGGCGGCGGCGGGACGTCATAGGAGCGGCGCCATATCTTGACCTGTTCCGCCCCAACCTCATCGATCATCTCCTGCTTGTTGAGACCGGTGAGGCCGCCGTAGTGGCGCTCGTTCAGGCGCCAGTCCTTGGCCACCGGCAACCACAGCTGATCCATTTCATGCAGGGCGAGGTGCAAAGTACGGATCGCGCGCGTCAGCACGCTCGTGAAGCAGCAATCGAAGTCGAAACCGCGTTCCTCGAGCAACTTGCCGGCGTCGCGTGCCTCGATGACTCCGGCCGGTGACAGATCGACGTCCCACCAACCTGTAAAGCGATTCTCCAGGTTCCACTGCGATTGCCCGTGCCGAAGCAGGACGAGCGTCGGCATCAGGCGACAGCCTTCTCACGTTTCGCTGCTCTGGCTTTGGCCGCCCTCAGCTCCGGCAGAATGGCGTGGAGCGCGTCGAGGCAGGCGTAAGCCAGATATTTCGAACGCTGCGGCGACCAGCCGTAGACCTCATCGGGCAAGTCGAAATTGTCCTTGAACGGCATTTCGAGCGTCATCGACACACAGCCGTAGCGTTCGGCGAGCTGGGTCGTCGACATGGACATGTTCGCTTCGCCTGGCGCCGGGACCTCATATCCTTGCGTTCGCTGAAAATCGGGCGAAAGCCGCTCGAGAGTCTCGCTGAAGAGGCTGAACAGCTTTTGCTGTCCTTCCGTGATTGACGGAATCCCTTCGAAGCCGGCGAGGAAGTTCGCCGGAATGGCCTCGTCGCCGTGCACGTCCATGGCGAAGTCCACTCCGGTCTCATCCATCGCGTTTCGCACGCAGAGCACTTCCGGGCTCTTCTCTGAAGATGGCGCATGCCATTCGCGGTTGAGGTTCACGCCAACGGCGTTGGTCCGCAAGTGCCCTCGGCGCGAGCCGTCGGGATTCATGTTCGGCACCACGTGGAATGTGCATTCGCGGCGAAGCATCCGGGCGACGGGGTCGTCTTCATCGGTGAGCTTCTCGAGCGCTCCTTCCATCCACCATTCAGCCATCGTCTCGCCCGGGTGTTGGCGGGCATAGAGCCAGACATTGAGCGGCCCGTTGCCAAGCGTAAGGCAGTCGATGTCCTGCCCGTCGATGCTCTTGCCCAGCGAGGCGTAGCCGACATCCGCTAGCGTTGCGGTCTGTGTCACGAGATCGTGATGCCGCTCCATCGAATACGGTGCGAAATAAGCGACCCACACCACGTCTTGCGGCGGCGTCAGCTTCATTGTCAGCACGCCATCGGCATAGCTGGTGTCGGAGATGCGCACCCATTGCTCGCGGTCGAGCGACATCACGCCTTTGTAATCTGGCCAGCCGTGCGGATAGGCAGACCCGGAGCAGTTGGTGATTCGCAGAGTGACCTCGCGGCCCGCCGCTCCGGCTACGCGAAAATAGAACCACTGATAGAAGTCGGACATGTGATCCTTGCCGATCTCCAGATCGACGCGGTCGCCCTCTTGCTCGACGACGCGAATGTTGCCGGCGTCAAAAGAGCTAGAAATCGTAATTGCCATGGATTTTCGCTCGGATCCGTTCGGAAGCTGGCGATCTGATAGACGAAAATGAACGACCCGCAACCATTCGGGGCCGGGCTTGGCTGGCGTCGCGGCTGTTCCTCGGCTAGCGACCGCTTCCCATGGAAAAGCTCCCAGTGCTCGTCACCGGCGGCGCCGGCTATATTGGCAGCCACGCCGTTCTCGCCCTCATAGACGCTGGATGGAAAGTCGTGGTCGTCGACGATCTGTCGAGCGGAACGCGCGCCGCGGTTCCGGATGACGTGCCGTTCTACCACGGCTCGATTGCCGATCGCGCGCTGATCGACGGCATACTCGACGAGCAGAAAATTGGCGCGATCATGCATTTCGCGGGATCGCTCGTGGTCCCGGAATCGGTCGAGAAGCCGCTCGATTATTATCGCAACAATACGGTCGCGACCCATTCGCTGATCAGCGCCGCGGTCGCCGCCGGCGTGAAGCACATCCTCTTCTCATCGACGGCGGCAGTCTATGGCGCGCCCAGCCAGGTGCCGATCGCGGAGGATGACTTCAAGGATCCGATCAATCCTTACGGCGCGTCGAAGCTGATGACCGAAAGGATGCTGGCGGACGCTTCGGCAACCTACCCCTTCAATTATGGCGCCCTGCGCTATTTCAACGTGGCAGGCGCCGATCCGCACGGCCGCGTCGGACAGATTGGCAAAGGATCGACGCATCTCATCAAGGTTGCCGTCGAGGCCGCGGTCGGTAAACGGGATCACATATCCGTGTTCGGCACTGACTATCCGACACCCGACGGTACCTGCATTCGCGACTATATCCACGTCAGCGATCTTGCCGCGGCCCATGTCGCGGCGCTCGAATGGCTGGCTGAACATCCGGGCGAAAATCTCGTCATGAATTGCGGGTACGGTCGGGGTCTTTCGGTTCTCGAAGTCCTGGACGCCGTCGATCGGCGGACAAATCAGCCGCTCAAGCGCGTGATGGAAGGCCGCAGGGCGGGCGACCCCCCGGAGCTGATCGCGTCCAACGAGCGACTGCTCGCGACTCTCGCTTGGCGGCCGGCCTACGCCGACATCGACACGATCGTCGACCATGCCCTGGCTTGGGAGCGCAAGCTGGCTTCAAGGGCCTCTTAACGCTTCTTTACCCGCAATGGCGCTACGGCGCGTGGGATGCGCGTCACCTTCCTCCTGGTGGTCATCGCGGCCGCGATTTTCGCGTCGCTCGTCCGTTCAGAAAAGTCGGCCCCGACGTCCGGCGGTGAGGCGGTGCAACAGACATCCAATACGCCGGAACCAGAATTCTCCCGCGCCTCCGAAAGTGGCGGCCCGCCGGCGGGAGGTCTCGAACTCCGCCGTCAGCCCGACGGCCATTTCTACGCTGACGTTGAGGTCAACGGCGCCATGCTCCACATGCTGGTGGATACCGGAGCGAGTGAAATCGCACTCTCCCGGGAAGATGCGCGAAATGCCCGGCTCGCAACCTCGATCGGAATGCAGGATGTGATCGGACGCGGCGCTGACGGCGACGTGCACGGAGAAGTCGCGATCTTGGATCACGTGTCGCTGGGGCAAAAGACGGTTGAAGGCCTTCCCGCCGTCGTCCTCGATTCCGGAGAGCAGTCGCTGCTCGGTCAAAGCTTTCTCAGCAAATTCGACCATGTCGAGATCGAAGGCGACAAAATGGTTCTTCGGTGACGGCTCGACCTTCGTACGTCAGCTTGACTTCCGCGATCCGTCTATCTAGGTGAGCCGCCGGTTTTCGGACCTTTCCAACAACGGTACAGCATCGAACGAGGCAGGCGCCCGGCCATGAAGATTCGCAATTCGCTAAAGTCGCTGAAGTCGCGCCATCGGGACTGCCGAGTCATCCGTCGCCGCGGGCGGACTTACGTCATCAACAAGACGAACCGCCGGTTCAAGGCGCGGCAGGGCTAGACCTGCTCGATGGGCCCGGTCGATCGATGAACCGGGCGGCAGAAAGCGGCATCGCCGCCCTGCTCCGCGATTATCGAACATTTGCCGGTGCGCGCCTTTGGCTCGCGCTCGGACTGATGTTGCTGGGCTCCGTTGCGGAGGGGTTCGGACTGCTCCTGATCGTCCCGATCGCCTCTATTGCGATGGGCGGCGGAGCCAACCTTCCCTCAGCAATCTCCGGCTGGACCGAGATCCTCGCCAAGCAGCAACACCTCGGTCTCGCGCTCGCGCTCTTCGTCGGGGCGATGGCGGCACGCGCGGGACTCCTTTACGCGCGGGACATACTGCTCACGCGCTTGGAGACCGGCTACGAAGCATCGCTTCGGCTTCGGGCGGCCGCGACACTCGCAGAGCGCGGCTGGGCATTCGCGAGCCGGGTCGGCCAGGCGGGGATGCAGTCGCTGCTCCTCTACGACGTTCCGCGCGCGGGAGCGGCCACATCCTACGTCCAGCAGCTCGCGATCTCGGCCGTCATGCTCGTTGTCCAACTCGCCCTGGCTGCGATCCTCTCGCCCGCGCTTACCGCCGTGGCGTTCGGCATCGTCGTCGCAGGGTTGCTGGCCTCAATCGGCTGGACACGGCGCGGCGTAAGAAGCGGACTTGCGCTCGTTGAGAGGGCCGAGGGGAGCACCAGCTCAGGGTTTCGCATGCACGCCGGACTCAAGGCCGCACTCGCGCAGGGCACGGTGGCGCAATTCCTCGGCGAGTACAGGTTAAGCCTCGACCTCGCTACGCGAGAGGCGGTGGGTTTCGTCTCAGATTTGGCGCGAGCGCGGTCGCTCGGTTTTCTGGGGAGCGCGCTGGCCGCAGCAGTGCTTCTATTCGTCGGCGTGCGCCTCCTCGCGCTGCCGCTTCCAGTGCTCATCGCCGCGCTGGTCCTGTTCGCGCGTATGAGCGGGCCCGTCCAATCGCTGCAGCAGGCGGCGCAGAACATTGCCGCCTATGCACCCGCGTTCGGGGCGATCGAGCGCCGCGTTGATGGGCTGGCCAAGGGGACAGCAACGGAGCCCGGAAGCGCTCCACGCCTCGACTGGCAGCAGCTCGACGTCGAGCGGGCGTGCTTCATGCATGCGCCGGGTCTCGGAATCGCGTTCGCCACGATGCGCCTCATGCGGGGCCAATGGCTCGGGATCTCCGGCGCGTCCGGCGGAGGCAAGACGACCTTGGTGGATTTGATTGCCGGCCTCCTCGCTCCGCAAGAAGGCCGAATCTCGGTCGACGCGCGTAGCCTCGAAGGCAATACGCTAGAGCGGTGGCGTGGGGGTCTGGCCTATGTGGGTCAGGAAGGATCGGTGTTCGACGACAGCGTACGGGGCAATCTGTTGGCGGAAGGAGCGTCGGTTGATGAAGCGAGGCTCTGGGCGGTTCTCGATACGGTTGGGCTGGAGCCCCGTATCCGGGCGTTGGCGAACGGACTCGACGAACGGGTCGGCGACCGCGGCAGCGCCCTATCGGGCGGCGAACGGCAACGGCTCGCGATCGCTCGCGCGCTGCTCCGCCGACCTTCGCTCCTCATTCTTGACGAAGCCACCTCCGCGCTCGATTCAGATAGCGAAACGGCATTGATCGACCGGCTGCAGGCGCTCGATCCGCGCCCGGCCGCGCTTGTCGTTGCGCATCGGGCCTCAACCCTCGCCCATTGCGATTCGGTGGTGACGATCCAACATGGGTCAGTGCAGGAATGTGTCGACACCAACGTCGGGGGCGACAAGCCGCCGTAAGGGCGGGTTAACATGGGTTGCAGTAGCAGGAACCATGAGGAGAAGTGCGATCATGCTGGCAGGAAGGATGCTGCTATTCGGCGGCGCGGCATTCGTCGCGGCGGCTCTCTGCACGACTTCCGCGACTGCACAGGATCAGCAGGGTCAGCTGGATCAGAAGACGCCGAAGAGCTTCTCCTACGAAATCCGGGACGGCAAGCGCGTGCCCAAGGGCAATCGGGTCACCAATGCCGACGGGAGCTGGCGCGAAACGGTCCGTCAGGGCAATTGCGTGACGGTCAAGGAGAAGTCAGCGGGTGGCGAGTATAAAGAGACCCGCCAATGCAATCCCAATTGACGCTTATTTCGCTTCCCTGAAGCTGCCTTTCGGGCGCTGCTTGATCACGCATTCGGGAAGGCCGGATCCAGGCACGTCCTTGCAATCGCGGACTTGGGCGCTGCCGTCAGGCCCGGCGAAGACCGCCCAGTCGCGCTTCTGCTTTCCGTCGGTGCAGCGGGCGACCCACATGTCGAGATTCTGATATTCAGCAACAAATCCCGCGTCAGTGATCGTCTTACAACTGTAACCGGCGTCATAGATCGCGCGCTTGAGGCCGATCGCGAGGTTCAGGGCGTCGAGCTTGTGCAGCTGGTTCTGCTCGGCGCCGCGCACTTTGATCGTCCGCATCTTCGTTTGGGCCTGCTGGTTCTGCGAATTGTCGCATGCGACGAGCGCCAGCGCGCAAATCAATGCCGCCTTGAGCTTTAGAGCCATGGCCTCCTCCTTATTCGTGATAACGAATCTGAATGCGTGCGGCTGCGGCCTTCGCGCGCTCGACAGCTTCATCGGCATTTTCGCCGCGGGCGAGCGCAACCCCCATGCGGCGATTCTTGAGCGTGTTAGGCTTGGCGAAGATCCTGAGGTCGACCGGCGATCCGGGAGCGCCCACCGCAAGCGCCTCGGCGATGCCCTCATAGCCGAATCTATCGCTCTCCTGATCGGCGAGGATCACCGCGGACGCCGACGGGCCGACCAGTTCGATCGACGGGATTGGCAGCTCGAGGATCGCCCGCAGGTGCAGCTCGAACTCGTTGGGAAACTGCGAGATCAATGTGACCATGCCCGTATCGTGTGGCCGTGGCGAAAGCTCGGAAAAGATCGCCTGCTCGCCGCGGATGAAAAATTCGACGCCGAAGATACCGTAACCGCCCAGCGCCTCCACAACCTTACGCGCCTGATGTCGGGCGGAAAAAAGCGCACCTTCGGAGAGTGACGCGGGCTGCCAACTTTCGCGATAGTCCCCCGCTTCCTGTCGATGGCCCACGGGTGGGCAGAACAAAACGCCGTCCTTCGTCGCGACCGTAAGCAGCGTGATCTCGGTGTCGAAGTCGATGAATTCCTCAACGATGATATGCGGGCGGTCGCCGCGCATCCTCTCGACGGCATAGTCCCAGGCGGCGCCGACGTCCTCATTCGTCTTGGCGGTGCTCTGCCCCTTTCCTGAGCTCGACATCACCGGCTTGACGACGCACGGCAGGCCCACTTCGGCGGCCGCCGCAATGGCTTCGTCGCGGTTCTCGGCGAAGCGATACTTGGACGTGACGAGGCCGAGTTCGCGAGCTGCGAATTCGCGGATTCCGTCGCGGTTCATCGTCAATTGCACGGCATTGGCGGACGGCGCGACGCGCCAACCTTCGCGCTCCAGTTCGGCGAGCGTCGCCGTGTCGATCGCCTCGATCTCGGGCACGATCACATCCGGGCGGTGTTTTTCGACGGCGGCGCGAAGCGCTGGGCCATCAAGCATCGGAAACACCTCGAAGGCGTCGGCGAGCTGCATCGCCGGCGCGTTGGCGTAACGGTCGCAGGCGATCACTCGACAGCCGAGGCGCTTCGCGGCGATGGCGAATTCGCGGCCAAGTTCGCCGGAGCCAAGCAGCATTAAAGTGGCAAGATACATGGCTCGGCGATAGCGGGGCGGACTTTGCTCGGCTAGACCAGCGGATCATCGGGAGGATCGGATGCGTTTACCTGTGCTGCTTGCGGCCACGGCGCTAATTGTCGGGGCCGCGCCGGCGAAGAAGCCACTCACGCCGAACGACGTGGTTGCGAATGCACCCGCCAGCGCTTGGCGGGCGATCGACCCCGACGACCTGCTGGTCATGGATCTGCGGAATGGTGGTCGCGTCGTCGTGCAATTAGCGCCCGAGTTCGCTCCAGTGCACGTCGCCAACATCAAGGCGCTCGCAAAATCGAGCTATTGGGATGGAGCGACCATCTATCGGGTCCAGGACAATTATGTCGCGCAATGGGGCCTCAACGAAAGCGACAAACCATGGCCCGAAGGAGTCACGCCCAAGCCGCCAGCCGAATATACCCGCCCGCTGAAGGGGCTGTCGATCAAGCCGCTCGGCTATGCCGATCCCTACGCTCCGGGCGCGGGCTTCGCCGCGGGTTGGCCGATTGCCTACAGCGCCAAGGGCGGCTGGGCCAACCTGGCCCATTGCTACGGCAGCGTCGGTGTGGGCCGCGACCTGTCGCCGGACACGGGAACCGGCGGTGAGCTTTATGCGGTGATCGGTCATGCTCCACGCCACCTCGATCGTAACATTGCGGTGGTCGGGCGAGTGATCGAGGGCATCGACAGACTGAGCTCATTGCCGCGCGGAACCGAAGCGCTCGGCTTTTACAAAGAGAAGGCACAATATGTGCCGATCGCGAGTATCCGGTTGGCGAGTCAGATTGCGCCAGCGGAGCGGCCAGCGTTCGAATTTATGGACACGGGCAGCCGGACCTTCGCCGACTATCTTCGCCTTCGCGCCAACCGGAAGGACGATTTCTACATCCGGCCGGCGGGCGGCGTGGATCTGTGCAACGTCGGCGTGCCGGTGCGGCGCAAGTCCAGCTAGATCAGGTCGCGTAGCTGCACACTCACGGTCTGCGGCTTGCCCGACCGGAGGATCGATAGCTCGACCGCCGTTCCAGCCGGAAGGCTGCGCAGCAGCATCCGCGCATCCGACAGCTCCTCGGCATGGGCAGATTTGCCGTTGATTGCCGTAATGACGTCGCCCTTGAGCAACCCGGCCTGCTCCGCGGGTCCCCCGGGCGACACGTTCACGACCTCAAAACCATTGTCCGCAGCATTCATCCAAATGCCCGAGCGATCGAAGTGGCCCGCGTCGGTAGGCGGCGGATCGAGGGGCTTTAAATACATGGTCTGACGACTGTAATCGAAGCTGACGACGAAGCGCTTCAGCAGCCCGCTTCCAACATTCCCTTCATAATTGGGATCGCTGATCGAGCCCCCCTTGTCTTGCGACAGGCCGGCGACGACCGACGACACCTTCACCGAGCCGAATGTCAGTGATGGAACCCGGACCACATAAGAGCGTGAGGCGCCGCCAACCCCCCAGCCGGTAATCGCATTGATCCCCGGCCGATACCGTTCACGCAAGCGGTTCCGGTTAACGAAGGGACTGGTGAGGTCGATCTCCGCGCGCGAGCCCGTGTCAATGTCGAAGCGAGCCGGCAGGTCATCGACGAGTCCCCGCACGGCCGGGAGGTGATCGTAGAATTTGAACGGCACTGGGGTGCCCGCTCCGCGGGGATCGAAAGCAGAGAAATCACTGATGGTCATCGTTTGAGCGCCGTAATCCAGCCGAACTGCAAAGCGCGCAAACAGCTCGAAACCGACCATCCCGTCGACGGGAATCCCCTCGATCGATCGATCGTAAATATTGGTGACGAAAGCCGGCTGGTCCGTGAGACGCACTGGGCCCAGCTCAATCTCCCGGTAATGGGAATAACCGGTAGTCGACTTGCCCTCGCCGGCGCCACTGCTGACCCCGGCTCCAACGACCTTCAGTCCAACCTCGGCAGCGACGCGCGGCGACAACAAGGTGTGGCCGCCAGTATCGACGATGAAGGTATACGGACCTTGGTCGTTCACCTTTGCCTGGACGTAAATATGGTTGTTGAGCAGCCGGAACGGCAAGGTCACGGACTTTACTCCGCCTTCGATGCGTCCGCCGCCTGGCCTCGTCCTCGGCCGTGAGTAGGCGTCGCTCGGGCGACCCGGCCCGAAGCTCGCACGTTTGACGACCATCTTCTGCACGTCGCCATCGACGTCGATCGTGCGTTTGTAGGCGATCATCGCTCCGTCGACCCGGCGATAATCGCCGTAAAGCGTTTGGGTCTTCAGAAATTGCTGCGGCTCGGCCGTCCGGACGAGCAAATGATTGGCCGCGTCAAACCAGGCTTCGAACCGGTGGCCCCCGCGCGGGATGACCGCGAGATGATCCGCCGGACGCCCGTCGAGGGTCTCGCGGCCGATATAGAGGATCCTGGCTCCGCCGCGATCGCGTCGCCACCAGGTATTGGCGTTGCGATAGGCTTCATTGACCGCGACCGGAACGCGGTCGCCTTCCTCCTGATCGGTGCTGACCCCGGATACTTCCGTCTGCCAGGGAATGCGCCCGTCGTAACCGTTGGCGCCGGTGATCACCGACAAGTCGTAGCCATCGACAAATGCTCCGGTCGCCAAATCGCCGACATGGCTGGAGCTCCCGGTGAGGCCGCTGGTGTCTAGCGTATAATCGAGCTCGAGCGTGCCGCTGGCGGGCATTGTCCCGACGGCAGTCCGATTCGCAGCGAGCACGCTCTCGACCCTGCTTTCCCCGCTTGCGGTGGCTACCGAAGATAGCGCCGCCGCGACCAAGCCAATCGAACTTCTCATCGAACCACCATTGTCTGTTCCGCTGGCCGCTCCTACCGCTGCGGCGGATGCCCGGTCTTGAACGCAATTCACATGACCCCTTCCGTTGCGCGCCGCCCGGCCGGATGCGCCACGCGCCGTGCGAGTCCCTGTCGCGCCACTGTCATCGCGAAGCGTTCGCGACCGTCGTGCTGGCGGGCGGCTATGACGAAGCGGGCGACACCGGCCGCCACCGGGTTCGCGCCGGCGACGTGATTTTCCACCGCGCGTTCGAAAGCCATCTCGACCGCTTCTACCGACCTGGCGCGGAAGTCCTGGTGATTCCGATTCCGGACCGCTGGGCCGGGCCGACGCTCGGGTCGGTTGCCGATCCCGATGCGATCGTTCGCGCCGGCGAGAAGAGTTCCGCCGAGGCGCTCCAAATGCTGGTCGATGGATTCTCTGTTCGCGCGACCGAAACGCATGACTGGGCCGATGCACTCGCCGAGGCGCTGCGCGCCGACCCGGCGCTGTCGCTGGAACAATGGGCCGAAGGCGCGGGCTTGCACCCGGGGAGTGTGAGTCGAGGCTTCGCCCGCGTGTTTGGGATGAGCGCGGCCGCTTACCGCCTCGTGCAACGTACACGCCGCGCCATCGATGCCCTGCTGCACACTGAGGTGCCGCTCAGCCGGCTGGCAATCGATTGCGGCTTTGCCGACCAGGCGCACATGACCCGCGCAGTGAGCAGCGTGGCGGGAGTGCCGCCCTCTTTCCTGCGTAATCAGTACAGGCGCGATTAAGCACGACTGAGCTTAGCAGGACTGTCGCATTTCGCGGCTAGGGTTCGGAACTGATGACCGATTCTCCGTTTCAGGATTATTTCCAAAGGCGCGCCGAAGAAGAGCGCGAGGCGGCCGAACAGGCTACGGACGAGCGGGCAGCCCATAGTCATCGTGAGCTCGCTGAACATTATCAGCGGCTATCCGGGGACGAGCGACAGAGGATCAGTGAACCGGAAGAGCCGCCGTATCGGGGCATCCTTCCCAAGGAATTCAGAATTCTTCCATGATCACAAGAATTTGGTTCAGGCTCAGCGACTAAAGCTAGGAAATATGGCAAAGTCTTCCGCCGACCGGCGGTAACTACCCGGCTAACCCGCCATACGCTTAGCGCCAAGACCGAGTACCATTTGGTTGGCGCGTTCGTAAGAGAGCGGCTTGCCGAACAGGTAACCCTGGATCGTGTCGCAGCCGAGTTCGCGCATGCGTTGGAAATCCTCGGCCGTTTCGACGCCTTCGGCCGTGACCGACATGCGGAAGCTCTTGGCGAGCTGCACAATCGATTGGATGATGGCAACGTTCTCCGGCCGCGAGCCAGCTTCGCGGACGAAGCTGCCGTCGATCTTCAATTTGTGGAAGACGGCCTTGTTCAAATAGCCGATCGACGAATAGCCGGTGCCGAAATCATCCAGCGCGATTCCGACGCCGAGCGCGCGCAAGCGCTTCAGCACGTCGAGGGTCGCCCCATTGTCGCCGAGGAACACCCCTTCAGTTACCTCCAGCTCCACGCGGTTGCCGGTGATCCGGTAACGGGCGAGCGCTTCACTCACGAGGTTGGGTAGCGAGGGCTGGATGATCTGTTTGGGGCTGATGTTCACCGCGACGGTGATTGGTTCGGGCCAGGTGGCCACGGCGCGGCATGCCTCGTCGATCACCCATTCTCCGATCGCAGTCATCAGACCCGTCTCCTCCGCGACCGGAATGAAGACGTTGGGCGGGACCAAGCCGCGCTGCGGGTGGTTCCAGCGGATCAGCGCCTCGAAGCCGACGAGCTTCTGCGTATGGGCATTGATCAGCGGCTGAAAGGCGAGGTGGAACTGCTTAGAGGCGATCGCCGAGCGAAGATCGCTTTCGAGGCGGACCCGGTCTTCTTGCTCCGACTGAAGCTCGGAAGAGAAATAGCGCGCCACGCCGCGCCCGGCATCCTTTGCCTGGTAGAGCGCGAGGTCGGCTTTGAGAATCAAATCGTCGACGGTCGCGCCGTCGATCGGGCCGAATGCGCAACCGATCGACACGCCGATGCGAATCTCCGTCTGGTCGATCTGATAAGGTTCCTTGATCGCGACGATGATGCGGTCGGCGAGCGCTTCCACCTTCTTGCGGCTCTGCGCGTCAGTCACGACGATGGCGAACTCGTCGCCGCCCATGCGGCCGACATGCCCGTCGATGCCGACTTCGTCGACCAGGCGTTTGGCGACGGCTCGTAGCACTGCATCGCCCTTGGGATGGCCGAACGTGTCGTTGACCGGTTTGAAGCCATCCAGATCGAGGAACATGATAGCGCAGGGCACATTGCCGCTGGTCGCTGAACGCAGGGCTTCACCGAGAAGCTGGCGGACCCGGCCGCGGTTTGGTAGCCCGGAAAGAACGTCCACGTTGGCGAGGTGCGTCAGCCGCTCCTGCGTCTGGCGAATCTCCGTGATGTCCGATCCCACGCCTCGGAACCCTTCGAAGCGGCCAGCGGTGTCGATGATTGGGTCCCCGGCGATCGAGATCCAACGCGAGCCGCGGGCCGTGCTCAGCTCCATGTCGAGCGCGTTGAAAGGCTGGCGCTCGAGCAGCACCTTGCCGAGTTCGGCGTTGCCTCCGAGCAGGGCAGGCAGCGAGTGGCCGATGAGCTGGCCGGCGGGCTTGCCGAGTAGCGCGCTCATCCTCGACGAGATGTAGCTCACGCGATTGTCGTTATCGACCTGCCACAGCCAGCCGACGCCGCGCTGCTCATATTCTTGCAGGAGCAGGCTCGCGCTCTCGCTTTGGCTACCGACGTCGGCGTTGGTCTTGAGCTGGTGGAAGGCCCAGCGCGCGACCGTGAAAACGCCAAAGATCGCGACGCCCAACGTGAAGACAATCGAACTCATGTGCTGAAACGGCAGCGTATGCCGGCCGAGTAGCAGAACACCCCCGACGCCGCCGGTGAACGCGACCATCCAGGCGGTGACGCAAGGAGGGGTCACAACGAGGCCCAGCGCCCCGATTCCAAGCCCCGCCATCAACGATGCTGCGATGACCTGTGTGCCTGGGTCGAGGTTCTGGAAAAAGGCAAGCGGAAGGCTGATCCAAAGAACGGCGCGAACGACCACTTCGCCGACCAGAGTCCAGGTCGGGACTCGGCGGCTGGAGCGACCGACGCAAGTTACGGACTGGATGCGCGCAACGTGCATGGCCGCCAGATTGATCGCCCCCACTCCCGCGACCCAGGGTATCAGCCAGGTCAGCGCGACTTTTCCCCAAAGGTTGGCCGCCATCAGCACAGCTGCGACGATATTGGCGGAGGTGAAGAAAGGTGCGAGCTGGGCGCGCGAGATCAGCTGCACGTCGCGGAGCGGCGAACTTTCGTCCTCCGCTCCGCGAATTGCGAGCCCGGCCGATTCACCGCCGGGAAGTCGCGCTGAAATCAAGCGCTTATAACGATCTGGAGCCTCGTACATCCGCCCGCCGTTCCACGTGTGCAAAACGGGGTAGACAAAGAGCGTTTATGGCCGGTTAAGACCCCTTCCTTTGGCGGCATAGATTTAGCTGTTGCTGTTAACCTCAGTTTATTCGGGGAGGTCGTTGTTGGGATTTTGGCTTCGTTGACCCACTTTCGGCGATTTGGCTGGATGAAGCTCCGGTGAAGCCGTCTTGTATCGCGATCCCTGGGCCCGTCATGAAACG
Source organism: Pseudomonadota bacterium (assembly GCA_046733135.1). GTDB lineage: Bacteria > Pseudomonadota > Alphaproteobacteria > Sphingomonadales > Sphingomonadaceae > Sphingomicrobium. The sequence continues at coordinate 58,505 of JBKPON010000013.1, forward strand.
GCAAAACTGGCGACCCTCGTTCGTGCGGCCTATATCGGCCCCAGGATGGCGACCGACAGCGTAACCCTGGATCGACGAGCAACGGCGCCGCGGCGCGTGTCGCCCGACGCGTCGGAAATCCGCTCGCCAGCGGCACCGATCGCGCGTGGCATCGGCCTCGATCAGCCCTTCTTCGATGACAAGAACCGTGCCTTCTGGATTTTACAGTCGATCGGATGGAGCGGATTTTTCTTCCTCCGATCGCTGTCCGGCTTCGCCAACAGCATGGGATGGATGTGGCTGGTCCACACGTTGCTGCTGACCGCTACCGGTTATTCGCTGACGCTGCTGATGGCGTCGCTCTATCGGCGGCTGATCAAGATGAAGCCGATCTGGACGGCGGTGCTGTCGTTCGCCACGGTCGTCCTCGCGTCCGCCGCCTTCTCCGTTATCGAAACGTGGAGCGTCGCGACCTTTCTCAAGCCTGAGCTGAAGCCGGTCGGGATCAAGCTGCTCAGCCCGATCCTCCTCGATTTCGCGCTACTCGCCGCTTGGTCTGCTCTCTATTACGGCATCAACTACTTCCTGTTGCTCGAGGAGCAGATCAATCAGCGCGAGAAGTTAGAAAGCCAGGCGTCGACCGCCCAACTGGCAATGCTCCGCTACCAGCTCAACCCGCACTTCCTGTTCAACACCTTAAACTCGATCTCGACCCTCGTGCTCCTGAAGCAGACGGAGCGGGCGAACGCCATGCTGGCGCGGCTCTCCTCCTTCCTGCGCTATACGCTGGTCAATGAGCCTGCTGGAAAAGTTACCCTGGCGCAGGAAGTCGAGACGCTGAAACTCTATCTCGAGATCGAGAAGATGCGGTTCGAGGACCGGCTCCGGCCACATTTCCGGGTCGATGCGGACACGATCGGCGCGCGGCTACCGTCACTGTTGCTCCAGCCGCTTATCGAAAATGCGATCAAATATGCGGTGACGCCGAGTGAAGACGGCGCCGACATCTGGATCACGGCGATGCGCGAGGGCCAGGCGGTGCGCATCGAGGTAACCGACAACGGCAGCGCGGAGACAACAGAACTGAGCGCTAGCCCCTCCACTGGAGTCGGCTTGGCGAACATTCGGGACAGACTGTCGCAGGCCTATGGCGCGGCGCACCGTTTCGAGACCAGGACGAACGACACAGGGGGCTTTAGCGTTATCATCGATATTCCTTTCGAAACCGGAGAAAAGCCCTGATGACTATCCGGACCATTTTGGTCGACGACGAACCCCTGGCGACGCAGGGCCTGCAGCTCAGGCTGCAAGCACATGAAGACGTCGACGTGGTCGCGACCGCCGCAAACGGTCGCGAAGCGATCCGTCAGATCAAGACCCACAAGCCCGATCTCGTTTTCCTCGACATCCAAATGCCGGGCTTCGACGGCTTTTCGGTCATCCAAGGACTGTTGGACATCGAACCTCCATTGTTCGTCTTCGTCACAGCTTTCATCGAACATGCACTACGTGCATTCGACGCCCAGGCGGTCGATTATTTGATGAAGCCGGTCGACGAGGATCGGCTTGCGGCAACGATGGATCGGGTGCGTCAGCGGTTGAGCGAGAAACGCAGTGCGGAAGAATCGGAGCGCCTCAAGGAAGCGCTCGCCGAGCATGCTCCCGAAGCTGCCGAAGAGCTGGCGGAGGCCGCGCCGGAGGGGCCCGCCGCCAACCGATATGAGAAGATGATCAACATCAAGGATCAGGGACAGATCTTCCGGGTCGACGTCGACACCATCGAACGCATCGATGCGGCTGGTGATTACATGTGCATCCAGACGGGCGACAACACGCTCATTCTGCGCGAGACGATGAAGGACCTGGAAAAACGCCTCGACCCGCGCCGGTTCCAGCGCGTCCACCGCTCCACGATCGTCAACCTCGACCTCGTCCGCCAGGTGAAGCCACATACCAATGGCGAGTGTTTCCTGGTGCTCGATAGCGGCGCCCAAGTTAAGGTTTCCCGTAGCTATCGCGACGTCGTTGCTAGGTTCGTCCACTAAGGGGGCGTGGGCTAACCTAGCGCCGGCTACAGCCGCGGCGAGGACCCCTAAAAGGCTCAGGGAGTGACTGGAAGGCGCACGGTCACGCTGGTTCCGATCCCCACCGTGCTCTTGATTTCCAGTGAGCCGCGATGCCGCTCGACAATGTGTTTGACGATGGCGAGCCCGAGACCGGTACCGCCGGACTCGCGGCTGCGTGCGGCATCTACCCGGTAGAAGCGTTCGGTTATCCGCGGGAGATGCTCGCGCGCGATTCCGGGTCCGTGATCCGTCACCGTCAGCACGATCCACCGGCCATCCTGCCTCGCAGTGACTTCAATCGGTGAGCTCGTCCGGTCACAGCCGTAGCGCACCGCATTGCTCACGAGATTGTCGAGGACCTGGACGAGCTGTGTGCGGTCGCCACGGACTCCGGGCATATTGGGCGCTAAATCAACCGAAAGGTCGCACCGCCCTCCGCCCCGGAACTGATCGGCATTGGCGATTGCCGTTTCCACCACGTCGGCGATCGACACAGTCCCGCTGGGCACAAGATAACGGTCCGCCTCAATGCGCGACAAGCTCATCAAGTCCTCGATGATGCGCAACATTCGCCTGGCTTCGTCGCGGATTGTCCGGCCGAAATTCGAGCGCAGCTCGGCCGGAAGATCGTCTTCTTCAGCAAGAGTTTCCGCATAGCCGAGGATCGTGGAAAGCGGCGTGCGCAACTCATGACTGGCGTTCGCGACAAAATCGACGCGCATCTTTTCCGCCGAAACCGCTTCCGACCGATCGGTCATACGGACCAAAGCGGAATTATTGCCAAGCTGGCGGATGACCAGCCGCCACGAGCGCCCGAGCTCGGCGATGCCGGTGGCATCGATTTCGGTCGACCTGTGGGCGAGGATGCGTTCGAGTGCCTGCGGGTGACGGATCGCGAGGCGCACATCGCGCCCTTCGATGCCCGCGCCGAACAGCCTGCGCGCGGGCGGGTTCGCGAGCCGGACGAGGCTTCCCTCGACGACGAGTGCGGGTTCATCAAGGGCATCGACGAGCGAGCGCTCGGATGAATTCGGAGCCGTCATTGCGGGCTCTGTAGCCGATTGGTCAGAGTCAGCCACGTCTGGAGACGATGAGGCCCCCTCGCCGCTGGGACGAGGGGGCCGCCTTTCGAGCCGAAGGGGAGAGAGGGACCGAAAGGCTGACTTGGATTTCACGCTCTAGAAATCGACCTGTGCTCGAACCGTGAAGACGTCGACTCCATATTTCCGGCGATTGGCAGGCGTCGTCGTGCCGACCGGGAACATTCCCAGTTGCGGCGGGATTGGCGGGATGAACAGCGGATCCCCCGGGGTCGACACGGTCGCGCGGGGACCGCCGGTCACGT
>JBKPON010000014.1:0-29321 GCA_046733135.1 Pseudomonadota bacterium
GAATTGTCGCGGGCGACCGCCGGAGACGCCACCGCAGCCGCGGCAACCGCCGCGAGAAGCAAATATTTGCGCATGTACTAGGCCCCTTTCAGCGCTGATTATGCCCGTCCAACTTACGCGGCAAACGAAGGTTTCGCCAGAGCAACAGGTTCGGGAAATCCTTTAAATCTGTTGCCTAGGCGCCACAGTCCGGCCCTCGTTGAACGAGGGCCCGCTTTGCCTCCGCAGAAACCCCGATCAGGCGCCTGCGATTTCCTCAAGATCCACTTTGACGCCGGGGCCCATCGTCGAGCTGACCGATACCTTCTGTACAAACTTGCCCTTGGCGCCCGACGGCTTGGCCTTGACGATTGCGTCCATGAAGGCGGTGAAATTCTCTTTGAGGTCGCCCTGCGAAAAGCTTGCCTTGCCGATGCCGGCGTGAACGATCCCCGCCTTCTCGACGCGGAACTCCACCTGGCCGCCCTTGGCGTCGGTCACCGCCTTGGCAACGTCCATCGTCACCGTGCCGAGCTTAGGGTTCGGCATCAGCCCCTTAGGGCCGAGCACCTTACCCAGGCGTCCGACGACGCCCATCATGTCCGGCGTCGCGATCACGCGGTCGAAATCGATCTGGCCGCCCTGGATCGTCTCCATCAAATCCTCGGCGCCCACGACGTCCGCCCCGGCCGCCGTCGCTTCGTCAGCCTTCGCGCCCTTGGCGAACACTGCGACACGAACGGTTTTACCCGTGCCTTTGGGGAGATTGACGACCCCGCGCACCATCTGGTCGGCATGCCGCGGATCGACCCCGAGGTTCAGCGCCACCTCCACGGTTTCGTCGAACTTCGCGGTCGCATTGCCCTTCACCAATGCGATCGCCTCGTCGACACCGTAGAACTTTTCGCGCTCCACAGCGGTGAGTGCCTTCTGCCTCTTTGAAAGCTTCGCCATCGGATCAGCCCTCCACCACGTCGAGGCCCATCGCTCGGGCGCTTCCTTCGATGATCTTCGTCGCCGCATCCAGGTCGTTGGCGTTCAGATCCTTCATCTTCGCTTCCGCGATGTCGCGAAGCTGGGATCGACGAATGGTCCCAGCACTCGCCTTGCCGGTCTCCGAAGATCCCTTCTGGATCCTCGCCGCCTTCTTCAGCAGGAAGGACGCCGGCGGGGTCTTGGTCGTGAAGGAAAAGGACCGGTCCGCATAGACGGTGATGACCGTCGGGATTGGAGCGCCCTTCTCGAGCTCCTGCGTCGCGGCGTTGAACGCCTTGCAGAATTCCATGATGTTGACGCCGCGCTGGCCGAGGGCGGGCCCGATCGGCGGCGCGGGATTAGCGATGCCGGCCGGCACCTGCAATTTGATATAGCCGGTGATTTTCTTTGCCATTTCACTCTCATCTGTCTCCTGCTTCGCGCGAGGCTTTGCAGGACGTTGAAGTTTAGCGGTCCAAGCGACGAGCGCTCATGCTCGTCTCCCGCAGGGATCCAGATTTCGCTGGAGGCGGCGCCCCTACACGAAGCGCGGGCGGAAGGGAAGATATTGGTTTTGTACGAAGGCACGGGAGGCGTGAAGACTTCGACGTCCGTGGCTTCTTACGTTCACTAAAGTCACGCGATGAGGCGACATTTTCCGTGTCTTTAGAGCGTACGGATGCGGGGCGGGGCGGAGATGGACAGCGACGTCGGCTTCTCGCGCTCCTCCTCGATGTGGTCGAGGATCGCCTGATGCTGGGCCCAGATTTGCTCGGCGGCGCGCCGAGCCTCCATGTCCTCCTTGCGTTTTGCGAGCAGCGTCAGCCGATGCTTCCGCCGCGATGAGGCGCGTTCGCGATTGTCGGCGACCGAGCCGTCGCGGCCCGACAGCAAGGCGATCGCCAGCCGGTCGTTGATCCGACGCTCCATGCGGACGATCTTGCCGCGCCGCATGACGGGCACCCAGGCGCCGTGAAGTGCACGATCCATGGCATCGGCGCGCAGCCGCTCGACACCGCGCGCAATCGCCTGATCCCAGGCTTCGGCAAAGCTCTCCGCGCCTTCGGATTCGAGCAGGCGATAGGCGCTGCGCGGGCTCATCCCGACCGAGCGCGCGGCGCGAGCGACGCAGCCGCACTCGGCGAGCGCGTCGATGAAGTGGCGTTGCGCCTCCGGTGTCCAGCCGTTGCGGCGACGGCGCAAGCGAGGGACCGGGGTGAAGTCAATCGGGCCGGGCTCGATGTCGACGAGGCCGGTGACGGCGGGTTCAGGGAAGGGCCAGTCGGTTGGACGTTCGGTTGCCATCATGCCTCCGGAAAAAAGGAGGCGATTTAGCTATCTCAAATCAGCGGCTGTAGGACAGCATTTTCTTCCACGCATTCGGATCGACCGGTGGCGCTCATCGGCTTGAGCTGAAGCTTGGCGAGCTCCTGCCGAATGCTCGGCCCAGGCCCTTGGGTACACTGCGGAGGGTCTGTAGGACTGGACCCCGGCCTTCGCCGGGGAACAATCACTTCACGCGTTCCACCTGCTCGAACTCGAGCTCCACGGGAGTGGCGCGGCCGAAGATGGAGACGCTGACCTTCACCCGGCCGCGGTCGAAGTCGAGTTCCTCGACCACGCCGTTGAAGCTGGCGAACGGGCCGTCAAGCACCTTGACCGCATCGCCGATCTCGTAATCGACGTTGATCTTCTGCTTGGGAGCCAGCGCCGCCTCTTCCTTGGTGGAGAGCATGCGCGCGGCCTGGGTGTCGGGGATCGGCTGTGGCTTTCCGCCGGGACCCAGGAAGCCGGTCACCTTCGGCGTATTCTTGACCAGGTGATAGACCTGATCGTTCATCTCGAGCTTGGCGAGAACATAGCCGGGCATGAATTTGCGCTCGGTCTCAACGCGCTTGCCGCGCTTGATCTCGGTCACGGTCTCGGTCGGGACCTCAATCTGTTCGACGAAGCGCTCGAGTCCCATGCGGCCGGCCTCGCTCATGATCGTGTCGCGGACCTTGTTCTCGAAACCGGAATAAGCGTGGATGATGTACCAGCGGGACATATTTGTTCTCTTGTGCTTAAGCGCTAGCCGAGCAGGCTCAGCAGGAATTTGACGATGGTCGACAGAGCCGCGTCGACCCCGAAGAAGAAGAGCGCGAGCAGGGTGGTCATGATCATCACCATGATCGCGGTCGCGACCGTCTCCTTGCGGGTCGGCCAGTGCACCTTGGCGGTCTCGGCGCGGACCTGCCGGATGAATTCGCCGGGGGAGACTTTCGCCACTTTGTCGTTCTTCTCCGATTGCGGATAGAAAAGCGCCCCGCGGACCTGAGCGGCCGGCGGGGCTGGGGGTGACTTAGCGACGTGCGCCCGAGTCTTCAAGAACGTACCGCGCAGGAGTGGAGGGACTCGAACCCCCGGCCCTCGGTTTTGGAGACCGATGCTCTACCAACTGAGCTACACTCCTATTGGAGCGCGGTGTTCGCGAGGTAGCTAGCGCCGCCCTCCGGCGCAAGATTAGTTCACGACTGGAAGGCCGATCCAGCTGCCCCCTCGGCCGGTGAACACCCGCTGGGTGGCGGCGCGATAGTCGCTCGGCTTGGCGAAGAAGATATTGGGGACGAAGGTCTGCGGGTTGCGGTCATAGAGGGGGAACCAGCTCGACTGGATCTGCACCATCAATCGGTGGCCGGGCTGGAGCGTGGCGTTCACCGTGGGCAACGCGAACTCATAGGTGACAGGCTGGTTCGCAGGGACCGGCGCCGGGCGCGTCGGGTCCTCACGGTAGCGGCCGCGGATCACGTCCATGGCGATCGCCAGCTGATAACCGCCGAGTTCGGGTTTTTGCGGATATTGGTCGGGATAGACGTCGATCAGCTTGACGACCCAGTCGCTATCCGTGCCGCTGGTTGAAGCGACGAGGTGGACGAGCGGGGTGCCGGCGAGCTTCAGCGGCTGGTCCAACGGCGCACTCGAATATGTGAGGACGTCTGGCCGCGCTTCAGCGAAGCGCTGATCGTCCACGAGCCAATAGCGCCAGGTCGAGCCCTGGGCCCAGGGCGAGAGATTGGGGCGGGCGCGGTACGTGACGGGTCTTGCAGGATCCGAAACGTAAGAGTCGAACGCCTGGCCTCCCGGCGCGGTGAAGCTCAAACCACCGGAAGACGCGAGATAGAGCGGCGTAAGGTTCGCTGGGCAAGCGCGCGCACATGCCTGCGGCCAGTCCTCCAGCCGCCGCCACTGATTGGTCCCCGCCTCGAACGCGGTCACCCGCGAGATGTTCGCGGGCGGACCATTTTTCAGGTGTTCGTCGAGGAAGGGAATCATCACATTCTGGCGGAACCACTTGCCGGTGTCCGAGCCCCATTCGAACGGTCCCAGAGACGTCGCCTGTCCATTGGCCTGGCCGTGGTGCCACGGGCCGAGCACGAGATGCGCATTGCCGTTGTCATTCTTCTTGACCGCGTCGAACACCGCCGGAGCGCCGTAGATGTCTTCCTGATCCCACAGGCTGTCGACCAGCAGGGTGGGGACAGTGAGCGGCGCCCGGGCGAGAATCGCGTCCACCGCCTGCAGCCGCCAAAATTCATCGTAGGCGGGATGCTGGGTCAGGCGCACCCAGAATGGCAGCTGGTCCATGCCCATCGCGCTGCCATAGGCGCCGGGCGAGCCGTAACGCAGGAAGGTCGTGTAATCGTCATAGGTGCCGCTGAACCAGTCTTCGTCGGATTTCTTGGTCGCGGTCTGGCCGTAGACGTAGCTGATCATCTCCTGCCGGAAGGCGCCATTGTGAAACCAATCGTCACCCTTCCACACGTCGACCATCGGGTTGATCGGAACGGAGGCTTTCAGCGCTGGGTGCGGGTTGACCAGGCTCATCAGCGCGGTGAAGCCGTCGTAGCTGGTACCGATCGAGCCGACGCGGCCATTCGATTCCGGCACGTTTTTCACCAGCCAGTCGATCGTGTCGTAAGCGTCTGTCGAATGGTCGACCCGGGTCGGGTTGAGCGGCCCGCGCAAGGGACGATTCATCACATAATCGCCCTCGGACTTGTACTTTCCCCGGACGTCCTGAACGGCAACGATGTAACCCGCGCGGACGAGCTCCGCATAAGCTTGCGAGAGGATGTTCTCGGGCCACGGCCCCAGCTGGCCGCTGCGCGACGTCCCCTTCTCGGCCGAGTAAGGCGTTCGATCGAGCATGATCGGAAATTTGCCGGCGCCCTTGGGGATGATCAGCACGGTGTAGAGCTTGGCCCCGTCGCGCATTGGGATCATCGCTTCGCGCCGGACGTATTGGAATTCACCGCGCGGAGCCTTGAAACTCTTGGGGATGTCGCCGTCTTTGCGAATCGGCGGGCCTGCCGGCCGGAATTTGGACGGGATGTCGCCGCCCGGCTGGACTGCCGCCTGGACGTGAGTCTCCGCGTGAATCGGCAGCGCCAGTGCGAGCGCAGCTACGGTAAGAGCCAATTTCCTGAAGCCCATGCGACTCCTCTCCGCCCGGCTCATGGCACGCGCCGTCCAGGCGGGGCAAGCTGGGCTCCGCGGAATCTCGGGAACCTTTGGCATCGAACGCCATCCAATTGTGAGTGGCGCTGACGACGGTGCCGATGCCTCGAGGGGACAAAGAGATGATCTGGAAATCCGCACTTTTGGGGACTGCCGCGGTCGTGAGCCTCGCTGCTCCAGCAATCGCCGCGAGTGGACCAACCGACCCGCAAATCGCGCACATCGCGTACACAGCCGGAACCATCGACATCGCGGCTGCCAAGCAAGCGCTCGCCCGATCGCACAACAAGGCGGTGCGCAGCTTTGCCGAGGAGATGGTACGCGATCACGAGGCGGTGAATGCGAAGGCGCTCGAGCTGGTGAAGAAGTTGCATGTGACACCGGAAGCGAACTCGACGAGCACCGATCTCGACAAGCAGGCGAAGGCGACGCTCAAGAAATTGAGTCATCTGAGCGGGTCCGCCTACGACCACGCGTACATGAACAATGAGGTCGCCTATCATAAGACCGTGAACGGGGCGCTGCAGTCGACGCTCATCCCCAATGCGCACAATGGCGAATTGAAGTCGCTGCTGGAAACTGGGCTGACCTTGTTCCGCGAACACCAGAAACATGCCGAAGCGGTGGCAAAGGAGCTCAAATAGCTGTGCGTTTGCGGCGATTTTCCCTGTACGCCGCGAATGCCGGGGCCCTGCTGCTTATTGCCCCCTCGGCGGCAGCGGCCCCGCGTACTTATGCCGTAGTGATCGAGAGGTTGAAGTTCGGGCCGATCCCGGCGGTACTGCACAAGGGGGATACGATCGTCTGGATGAACAAGGACATGCTGCGCCATTCGGCGACCGCCGCGAACCACAGCTTCGACGTCGATCTGCCAGCCGGCGCGACCGGCAAAACCGTGCTCAAAACGAGCGGAGTGATTCCGTTCGTATGCCGTTATCATCCGGGGATGCGCGGCGTGCTTCAGGTGAAGTGAGTCGAAACATGGCAGAATGCACGCAAACTGCCGTCGACATTGCCCGTTTGAGCGATCTCGAGCTCGCGCAACTTTGCGCTGCTCGCGACCGCGCAGCGCTCATCCATGTGATCACCGGAAATAATCAGCGGATGTTTCGCACCGCGTGGAGCATCCTCAAGAATCGCGCCGAAGCCGAGGAAGTGGTGCAAGCTGCCTATTTGTCTGCCTTCGCAGGCATTCGCGCTTTCCAGGGGCGCTCGTCGCTCGCGACTTGGCTCACTCGCATTGTCATCAACGAGTCGCTCCACCGGCGGCGTGCGGACGAGCGCCGCCACGACCAGCTGGAGCGGGAGGGTGTCGCCGTGATGGAGGCCTATCGCGAGAAACTGATGCGCGGCTCCGAACCGGACGCGCCAGATGTCTCGGTCGCGCGTGAGCAAATCCGCAAGCTCCTGGAGCAGGCGGTGGGCGAACTACCCGACCTATTCCGCACGGTGTTTGTACTGCGAGAAATCGAGGAGCTCAGCACCGAAGAGACGGCCTCGATCCTCGACGTACCCGTTGCGACCGTGAAGACCCGGCTGTTCCGCGCCAAGCGTCAACTTCAACAGATGCTCGCGCCCGAATTGTCCACGGTGCTGACCGGGACATTTCCCTTTGCCGGCAAGGACTGTGCAGCATTGACCGATCGGGTGCTCGCCGAACTGGGACCGAATCCGACGCTATGAGAGCCCGCCGCCAAGCGAGCGGTAGAGCTCGACGAGGTTGAGGTCACGGTTGAGTCGGGTGGTGACGAGCTGCTGCCGGGCGGAATAAGCGGTGCGCTGCGAGATAAGGGCGTCGAGAAAGGAGGCGACCCCTACGCGAAAGCGCGCGTCGGAAAGGTGCGCAGCGACTTGCGCCGACTCCACCCGCTGCGTCTGCGCGGCCATTTGCTCGTCGATCGTGCCCCGTTCGGCGAGAGCGTCCGCGACCTCGCGGAAGGCGGTTTGAATGGCCTTTTCGTAGCTAGCGATGGCGCCCAGCTTATTGGCTTCGGCGAGGCGCACGTTCCCGCGATTGCGCCCGAAGTCGAAGATCGTCTGACTGATCGACGGCGAGACATCGTAGGTGAAGCTGCCACCGCTAAAAAGACCGGAGAGCGCAGTGCTAATCGTTCCGACCATGGCGGTCAGCGAAATCCGCGGAAACAGTGCTGCGCGGGCCGCGCCGATATTGGCGTTCTCGGCAATCAACTGATGCTCGGCCTGGAGAACATCCGGACGCCTGAGCAGCACATCGGAGGAAATGTTGGCCGGCAGGTTCGCGATGGTGGCCCCGGTCGGCGGGAGGTTGGCTGGAATCAGCTCGGCAGCGACCGGCGCACCGACGAGGAGATCGAGCGCGTTTTTGTCGCGCGCGATCTGCGTTGCAAGCACCGCGACGTCGTTCCGCGCCGCCTGATAGTCCGTGTCCGCCTGTCGGGACTCGAGTTCCGAGGCTGTGCCGATGCGGAACTGCGCCTGGGTCAACGAACGGGTCTGCTCCAGGGACAGTAGATTCTCACGGGAGATCGCGAGCAACTCCTGATCCGCCGCAAGCGTCAGCCAGGCATTGGCGATCTCCGAGACCAAGCTGATGCGCGTCGAGCGCTGTGCCTCCTCGGTGGCGAAATATCGCTGCAGCGCGGATTTGCTGAGGTTCCTGACGCGACCAAATAAATCGATCTCGAAAGCGGAGAAGCCAGCGTCGACGCTGTAGCTGTGGATGTCCGTCACCGGCTCGCCGCCGCCGAATGCATTGTTCGTGTAGGTCGCTGTTCCCGTCGCGGCGATGGTCGGCAACAGGTCGGCGCGCTGGATTCGGTACTGGGCGCGGGCGGCGAGGACGTTAGCCGCAGCGAGTCGCAAGTCGCGGTTGTTGTCGAGACCCTCCGCGATAACCTGGCGCAAGCGCTCGTCCGTGAAGAAATTGCGATAGCCGATCTGCGTGACGTCGGGCGCATCGCTGGCCGCTGGTGGATATATGCCCCCCTGGGGAAGGGTCGCGGGCACTGCTCCGATCGGCCTCACATATTTCGGCGCGAGATCGCAGCCAGCGAGCGCGGCACTCGCGAGCACGACACCGATCACTGCGCGCTTCATCTCAGGCTTCCTGGGGGGCTGAAGCGGTGCTGCCAGTCGTTTCGGCGTTGTGACGCCCGAACAGCTGCATCACCACGACGAAGAACAAGGGCACGAAGAAGATCGCCAGGAAGGTTGCGGTAAGCGTGCCCCCAACGACCGCGCGGCCTATCGAATTCTGCCCTCCGGCACCGGGTCCTGCCGCGATGGCCAGCGGAAACACGCCGAACACGAACGCGAGGCTCGTCATCAGGATCGGGCGGAGCCTGAGATGTGCCGCTTCGACCGCCGATTGTACAACGTCCTTGCCGGCTTTGAGCTGCTGCTCGGCGAACTCGACGATCAGGATCGCATTTTTGGCGGCCAACCCCATTGTGGTGATCAGTCCGACCTGGAGGTAGATGTTATTATCTCCTCCCGTGATCTTCGTGGCGATCAGGGCTCCGACGATGCCGAGCGGCACCACCAGGACCACCGCGAGCGGGACCGACCAGCTTTCATACAGGGCGGCGAGCGCGAGGAAGACGATGATCAAGGACAAGGCATAGAGCAGCGGCGCCTGACCCGACGAGGCCTGCTGTTCGTATGACAGGCCGGTCCAATCGAGCGCAGTGCCCGGCGGCAGCTTGGACTGGATTTCCTGCATTGCTTCCATGGCGGTGCCGGTCGACACTCCAGGCGACGGCGAGCCCTGCACCTCGAGCGAAGGCAAGCCGTTGTAGCGGCTGAGCTGCACCGGTGCCGTCTTCCACGACAGGTTCGAGAAAGAGGTGAACGGTGCCATGCTCGTGCCGTTGCTACCCCGCACAAAGAAGTCGCGGATGCTTTCGGGCTGGAGCCGGTAGGGCTCGTCGGCCTGGACGAAGACGCGCTTCACGCGGCCGCGGTCGATGAAGTCGTTTACATAAGTGCCGCCCCAAGCGGTCGAGATCGTCTGATTGACGTCGTCGAGGTCGAGCCCAAGCGCTTGCGCCTTATCGTGATCAACGTTCACGTCGAGCTGGGGGGCATCTTCCAGGCTGACCGGACGGACGCCGGTGAGGCGCCGGTCCTGCATCGACATGCCGAGCATCATGTTGCGAGCCGCGGTGAGCTTCTCGTGACCGATATTGGCGGCGTCGGTAAGCTGGAGATCGAAGCCCGTCGCGTTGCCGAGTTCAATGGCGGCTGGCGGGGTGACGGGGATGACAAATGCACCGCGGTTGCTGCCGATCAGCGGTCCGGTCGCGCGTTGAGCGATGCCTTGCGCCGAGTTCTGCTTGCCCTTGCGATCGTCCCAGGGCTTTAGGTTGACGAAGGCGATACCGGCGTTCTGGCCCTGGCCGGAAAAGGAAAAGCCGGCCACCGTGAACACGCCGGCGACATTGTCCTTCTCCTTGGTCAGGAAATAATCGCGGACGCTGTCGAGTGCCTTCTCTGTCGCGGGCAAGGTTGCGCCTGACGGTCCCTGAGCCAGGGTGAACAGGACGCCGATGTCCTCCTCCGGAAGGAAGCCGGTTGGAAGCTTCCAGAAGGTGAAGCCCATGAGGCCGACGACCGCCAGATAAATCAGGCCGGCGGTCTTCTTGGCGCCGATCGTTCGGCTCACGCCATTTTCGTAACTCGTCCGGCTCCGCTCGAAGCGGTCGTTGAACCAGTTGAAGAAGCGGGCCATCGGCCCGTGGCCCTCGTGTTTGCCGGGCTCGTGCGGCTTGAGGATCGTGGCGGCGAGCGCCGGAGTGAAGATCAACGCGACAAATACGGAAAGCGCCATCGCCGAAACAATGGTGATCGAGAATTGCCGGTAGATCACGCCGGCCGAGCCGCCGAAGAAGGCCATCGGCAGGAACACGGCGGCCAGCACGGTCGCGATCGCGACCAGCGCTCCAGAGATTTGATCCATCGACTTGCGCGCAGCTTCCTTGGGACTGAGCCCTTCTTCCTGGATCAGGCGCTCGACGTTCTCGATCACCACGATCGCGTCGTCGACGAGAAGGCCGATGGCGAGCACCATTCCAAACAAGGTGAGCGTGTTGAGCGAATAGCCGGCGACCGCGAGGACGATCAGCGTTCCCAACAGAACCACTGGAATGGCAATGGTCGGGATGAAGGTCGCCCGCAGATTTTGGAGGAACAGGTACATGACCAGGAACACGAGAACGATGGCGATGCCGAGGGTTTCGGCGACCTGCTTCATCGAGGCGGTCACGAACGGCGTCGTATCCCAGGGATAAATAACCTTGACGTCGGGCGGGAAGCGCTGGGCGATCTCCTGGATCCGCGCCTTCACATCGCGGACCGTGGTCAAGAGATTGGCGCCCGGCGCCAGGCGGATCACCGCGGCAGTGGCGGGGTGACCATTGTAGCGGGAGTCGAAACCGTAGGTTTCAGAGCCGAGGTCGACCCGAGCGACGTCGCCCAGGCGTACAACCGAGCCGTCCTGGTTGGTCTTGAGACGGATCGCGGCGAACTGCTGCGGGCTTTCGAGCCGCGACTGGACATGAACCGTGACGTTGAGCTGCTGCGTGGCGGGAGCGGGGAGGTTGCCGAGCTGGCCTGCGGCGACCTGCGCGTTCTGCGACCTCAGCGCATCGATCACGTCCCCGATCGTCAGCTGGTAGCTGTTGAGCTTTAAGGGGTCGACCCATACCCGCATGGCATATTGCGACCCGAACACGAATACATTGCCCACGCCGTTGACGCGGCTGAGGGGATCCTGAAGCTCCGACACGAACATGTCGGCAAGGTCAGACTGGTCGTGCGAGCCGTCGGACGAATAGAGGCCCGGCACCAGTGCGAAATTGGCCGACGATTTCTGGACCTGAACGCCTTGTTGCTGGACCTGCTGCGGCAGCGATGCAAGCGCCGCCTGGACCCTGTTCTGGACCTGGACCTGGGCGGTGTCGGCGTCGGTTCCCTGGTCGAAGGTCAGCGTGATCTGCGCCTGGCCCGCGGACGACGATTGCGAAGAGAAATAACGCAGATGATCGAGTCCCTGGAGCTGCTGCTCGATGACCTGCGTGGTCGTCTTCGAGAGCGTCTCGGCGTCCGCGCCGGGATAGATTGCGGTGACCGAGATCTGCGGCGGCGCGAGCGTTGGGAATTGCGAGATCGGCAGCCGGAGCGCGACGATCATGCCGAACAGCGAAATGAGGATCGCAATAACCCAGGCAAAGATCGGCCGGTCGATGAAGAAACGCGACATGGTTTAGCGCTTGCCGGCAGGACGCCAGGGCTGCGGAGTAACAGGCGCGCCGGGCTGCAGGAGCGGTCCGGCCTCGACGATCACCTTGTCGCCGGGCCTGAGGCCGGAACTGACGAGCCAGCTGTCGCCGACGCTCTGACTGGTCTCAATCACGCGAATGGTCGCCTTGTTGCCAGGTCCGACGACCATCACCGTTGGACGTCCTCGCGGATCGCGGGTGACGGCGGCCTGCGGGACGAGCATGCCGCGCGCTTGGGTGCCCTGCACCAATCGCGCCCTTACGAACATGCCGGGAAGCAGGAGGCGATGCGGGTTTGGAAAGACCGCACGGATCGTCTGGCTGCCGGTGGTTGGGTCGACCGTAACGTCGGCGAAGCGCAAGCTGCCGACAGACGGATAGACGGAGCCCGTTTCGAGGATCAGTTGGACCGGCGCTGAGTCCCGCGCGATCTGGCCCGTCAGCATCTGCTCGCGGAGGCGCAGGAGATCTGCGCTCGACTGCTGGATGTCGACGTAGATCGGGTCGAGGCGCTGGATGGTTGTCAGCGGTTCGGTCTGCTGCGCGGTGACGAGCGCGCCGGTGGTGTAGGTCGAAATGCCGATGCGGCCGGAAATGGGCGCGCGAATCGTCGTTCGTGAAAGGTCGACCTCCGCCGCCTGGAGCGCGCCTTGCTGTGTGGTGACGTTGGCCCGTGCCTGCCGAGCCGCCGCGACGGCATTGTCATACTCCTGCTTGGAAATGCCGTTGATCTTGACCAGCTCGCCGTACCGCCGTGCTAGCGCTTCAGTGGAGGCAATGGTCGCCTGGGCGTTGGCGAGCGTGCCGCGCGCGTTAACGACATTGGCGCGGTATGTGCTGGGATCGATCTGGTAAAGCGGCTGACCCGCGGTAACGAAATCCCCCTCCCTGAACAGGCGCGCGCGCACGATGCCATTGACCTGCGGGCGGACGTCCGAGGTTTCGTAGGCCGAGGTCCGGCCGGGGAGCTCAGTGGTGAGAGTGACCGGTTGCTCGGTGACGACAACGACACCGACGGGCGTGGGTCCGGGCGGTGGCGCCTGCGGGGAACCGGTCGGGCGGAACAGGAGGTACAGCAGCAGGAGCACCACCAGCACGCCCACCGCGATCGCAATCTGCTGAACCGCCGAACGGCGCCGGAAGCGAACGATCAAAGATTCCTGATTGCCTGGTTCGGCGCCTTCCTCAACCGTCATGGCCAGGCATCTACCTTTGACTAAATTGTGGACGTACGCAGGTACAAGCGAGAACGCGGGCGGCGTCGTTAGCTGCTCAGCGCATCGCCATCAATCCGGTCTTATCGCCAATCGTAGGTGAGCGGCGTCTCCCGGAAGGCGAAGCGATCCAGGTGCCGTTCGACTGCGCCTTTGAGCGCATCAAGCTGGGTTTGCGCGGAAGCGTCGATCCGGATCTCGCGGTGTCGGTCATCGTATTAAGATATATCTCAGATGGCTCTTGGCAAGGGCTTTTGCGAATCACTTGCAATAAGCGGAGACAAATGTACCGCTGTTGGCATGAATGACGCATCCCAGACCGCTTTCGATACCACGACCCGAATTGCGGCCGCAGACGACGGAGCCGCCTACGACAATGTTTCGATTTGGCTGCATTGGGCGACTGCACTGCTGGTCGTCAACCAGTTCGCGCTTTCGCAAACTTGGGGCTGGTTTGGGCGACCCGTCCACGAGTTCATGGAAGACATGCATATGTCCTTCGGCGTGGTGCTGACAGCGGTCATTGTCGGCCGCATCGTCTGGCGTTCGCTGCGGGGCCATCGGGCATCGACGGCGACAATCGGTTGGGTGCGACGCCTATCGAAGAGCGTACATTATCTGCTCTACGCGCTACTCGTCATCGAGGCCGGACTCGGCTTCGCCTTTCGTTGGGGAGCCGGGCGGCCGATGGAATTCTTCGGGCTTGGCATTCCGCCCATGATCGGCGAGATCGCGCGGCCGGACCGGCACTTCCTACGCGATCTGCACGAGTGGATCGGGTGGACCATCATCGTCATCGCGCTGCTACACGCGCTCGCCGTCCTTTATCATCACTATGTGATCAAGGATGGCCTGCTGCGGAGAATGCTGCCCCGCCGCGCCCAGGGCGCATGTCATTTACGATAGAAAGCCCCGAACGAACTCGCTGGCGGGCCCCTGCTGGATCTCGACGGGGGCGGCGAATTGCTCGATGCGCCCCTGGTTCAGAAGTGCAACCCGATCCGCCAGCGTGAACGCTTCTTCATGGTCGTGCGTGACGAAGATCGAGGTGAGCCCCAGCTCGTCGTGGATGGTCCTCAGCGCCCCGCGCAACTCACGGCGAACCTTGGCGTCGAGCGCTCCGAAGGGCTCGTCGAGGAGGAGAATGCGAGGGTTGCGAGCGAGGGCGCGGGCGAGTGCTACGCGCTGCCGCTGCCCTCCGGAGAGCTGACTGGGATAGCGGTTGCCGAGGCCTGGAAGATGGACCAGTTCCAGCAGTTCCTCGACGCGCTTGCCGATTTCGCGCCGACCGGGGCGCGAACCGCGGGGCATCACGGCCAGGCCGAAGGCGATGTTCTGGGAAACCGTCATATGCCCGAACAATGCATAATGCTGAAACACGAATCCGATTCCGCGCGAGGACGGCTTGTCTTTCGTGACGTCGCGCTTGCCGAACCAGACCTGACCGCCCTCGGCCGTTTCCAGACCGGCGAGGATGCGAAGCAACGTCGTCTTGCCGGAGCCGGACGGTCCGAGCAGTGCGACAAATTCGCCGCTGCGGATGGTTAGCGAAACACTGTCGAGCGCCGGATAAGCGGAAAAACTCTTCGAAACGCCATCCACCCTGATCGACATGTCAGTGCGCGGCGGCGAGCTGGTCTCGGTGGCGCCACTCGAGCGCGGACTTGAGCGCAAGAGTAACGATCGCGAGGAGGGTGAGGAGCGAAGCGACGGCGAAGGCGGCGACAAAGTCGTAGTCATTGTAAAGTGCCTCAACTTGGAGCGGCATTGTGTTGGTCTCGCCGCGGATGTGACCGGAAACGACGCTGACAGCTCCAAACTCCCCCATCGCCCGCGCGTTGCATAGGAGCACGCCGTAGAGGAGTCCGAAGCGGATATTCGGCAGGGTAACGCGCCAGAAGGTTTGCCAGCCGGACGCGCCGAGCGTCAGTGCGGCCTCCTCGCTGGCTCGGCCCTGCGCGCTCATCAGCGGGATCAGCTGACGAGCAACGAAAGGAAAGGTGACGAACATCGTCGCGAGGACCAACCCGGGAAGCGCGAAGATGATGTGAATGTCGTGATCGCCGAGCCATGGACCGAGCCAGCCCTGCGCCCCAAAGATCAGCACGAACACCAGGCCCGAGACGACCGGCGAGACGGAGAAGGGAACCTCGATCAGCGCGATCAGACCCGTCTTTCCGCGGAAATCGAACTTGGAAATGGCCCAAGCAGCGGCGACGCCGCACGTCGTATTCAGCGGGACGGAGATTGCGGCGACGACCAGCGTAAGCTTGATGGAAGAAATGGCATCGGGCTGCGTAATCGAGTGCCACCACAGGCCCCAGCCCTTGCGCAATGCTTCGGTGAGTACTGCACCGAGCGGAAGCAGAAGCATTAGCGCGACATAGATGACCGCGATTACGATCAGCACACCCTTGGCCGCTGCCGGCTCTCGTAGACCGGCGGCCATCAGATGAGCCTCCGCCTCTGCCAGTGCTGCAGAACGTTTAGCAGCAGGAGCACGGCAAAGGAGATGAGCAGCATCACCGCGGCGATCGCCGCCGCCCCAGCATAATCATATTCCTCGAGCTGGGTGACGATCAGCAGCGGCGCGATCTCAGACTTGAAGGGCATGTTGCCGGCAATGAAGATCACTGAACCATACTCCCCCGCACCACGCGCGAACGCGAGCGCGAAGCCCGTGGCCAGCGCTGGCGCAATGGTCGGGAGGATGACTCGGAAAAATGTCTGCAGCCGCGTCGCCCCAAGGGTTAACGCGGCTTCCTCCATCTCGCTCGAGACTTCGGCCAAGACAGGCTCGACCGTGCGCACGACAAATGGCAACCCGATGAAAGTGAGGGCGACCACCACGCCCGCGGGCTTGTAGGCGACCGGTAGCCCCGCCGGTTCGAGGATCCGACCGATGAGGCCCGTATCGGCGTAGAGTGTCGTGAGTGCGATACCCGCAACGGCGGTCGGCAACGCGAAAGGCAAATCGATGAGCGCGCTCAGCAGCCGTCGACCGGGAAAGCGGTAACGAATCAACACCCAGGTGACGATCAGTCCGAAGATGCAATTGATTGCTGCGGCCAACGCAGCGGCGCCGAACGAGAGGCGATAGGCGGCGAACGCGCGAGGCGAACCGGCGGCGGCCCAGAAATCGTGAAAGCCTTGGCTCGCGCTTTTCAGGAACACGGCGCTCAAGGGGATGAGCACGATCAGCGAAAGCCACAGGATCGTGATGCCCAGCGTCAGACCGAAGCCAGGGAGTGGGGAGCTGCGGCCGCTCACGACACTGGGCACCACGACATCGACGACTAAGCCCGTTTGTCAGCGCTTCGCCGCGGCGAAGACCTGATCGAACGTGCCGCCGTCATCGAAATGAACTCTTTGAGCACGAGCCCAACCTCCGAAATTCTTGTCCACCGTGAACAGCGGCAGGTTGGGGAATTGCCCCTTGTAGCGCGCCATCACGACCCTGTTGCGCGGGCGGAAATAGTTGTTGGCGATGATGAACTGAGCCTTCGGCGTGTAGAGGAACTTAAGATAGGCTTCGGCCAGCTGGCGGGTGCCGTTCTTGTCGACATTCTTGTCGACGACCGCGACGGGGGGTTCGGCGAGGATCGAGACCGACGGAATGACGATCTGGAACTTGCCCTTGCCCAGTTCACGGACCGAAAGCTGTGCCTCATTCTCCCACGCGATCAGCACGTCGCCCTGGCCGCGTTCGACGAAGGTGGTCGTCGATCCCCGCGCCCCGCTGTCAAGCACCGGGACGTTACGGAACAGCTTGGCCATGAAGCCATTGGCCTTGGTGTCGGAACCATATTTCCGCCGGGCGTAGCCGTAGGCGGCGAGATAATTCCACCGCGCACCGCCGCTTGTCTTGGGATTGGGAGTGATCACTTTCACGCCGGGGCGGATGAGATCGTCCCAATCCTTGATGTTCTTGGGATTGCTGGCGCGGACAAGGAAGACGATCGTCGAATAATAAGGCGCGCTGTTATTGGGCAATCGCTTCGCCCAATCCCTGGCGATGAGGCCGCGCCGCGCGATCTCGTCGATGTCGTAGGCGAGCGCCAGCGTGACGACGTCGGCCGGCAGACCGTCGATCACGGCGCGGGCCTGCTTACCCGATCCGCCGTGGCTCTGGCGGATGTTGACGGTCGAGCCCAAGCTCTTCGCGAAGGCTCCGTTGATCTCCTGATACAGCTCGCGCGTCGGATCGTAGGAAACGTTGAGCAACTCGTTAGGAGCGGCGGGTGCGGCCGCCGGCATCATTGCCGCGGCAGCAATCGAAACACAAAGGAGGAAATTGCGAACGAGCTTCATCGACCGGCACCCCTGTTCGAGTCGCCTGCAGCATATTCTCTAGTCTTCAACTAGGGAATGGTAACTTTTCGTCAACTCGGCGCGGATTCGGGACGTTTGGGCGCTTGATGTCCCGCCGCGGGCCGGATGGTGGTCCGAACCTGGCCCGCGGTGACTATTGCGCGAGTCGCCAGCCCGTGTTTGGCTGCCGCCTTCAATCAGGGGGAGTTGTATGCGGGTTCACAAATCTGTGGCGCTGTTCGGTGCAGCCGTGGTCATGCTGTCGGCCGGCGGATGCGAATCCGAACGTCGTGCCGGCGCCGCGAACCGGGGACCGGTCGATGTCGCGACGATCAAGGACTCGATCCAGGCCGATCAGGACAAGTGGAACGAAGAATATCACGCCAAGCCGAAGAACGCCGACCGATTGTGGGCCCATTATGCGTCAGACGCCTATATCGTACCGTCGGGGCTGGATCCCGTGGCGGGGAAATGGAACATTCGGACCTTAATGGAGGCGCTCGCTCGCGATCCGAACTTTGACATGAGGTTCGCCGGCGACCGGATCGAAGTTTCCAGCTCGGGTGACCTCGCCTACGTTCGAGGTCGATTTTCGGATCGATACACCGATCCCGCCACCGATCAGGTGAAATCGGACACCGGATCCTATCTCACCGTTTACAAGAAGCAGGACGACGGCAGCTGGAAGGTCATCGAAGACTTCAGCGTCAACGACAGAAGTCCACCCCGACCACCAAAATAACTCGATCTCCCGGCGATCAGGCGGCGATGTCGTACGGCTGGATTTCGCCGGACAGATAAAGATTGCGCGCTTTGGTCCGCGACAGCTTGCCGGAGCTGGTACGAGGCAGCGTGCGGGGTGGCACGAGCTCGACAACCGGGCTGATGCCCGTGATCGCATGGATGCGCTCGCGGATATCATTACGCAGCCGGCCGCGTTCCTCCGGATCCGACACGCGGCAGTGCACGAGGACTGCCGGAGTCTCCTCTCCCGACGGGCCGGTGATGGCGAACGCAGCGATATCGCCCGACTTGAAGCCGGGCAGCTGCTCCACCGCCCACTCGATGTCCTGCGGCCAGTAGTTGCGCCCGTTGATGATGATCATGTCCTTGGCGCGCCCGACGATGAAGATGTAGCCGTTCGACAAATAGCCCATGTCACCAGTGTCGAGCCAACCGTCGGGCGAAAGCACGGCGCGCGTCGATTCCTCGTCGCGGAAATAGCTGTGCATCACCGATGCCCCGCGGACGTAGACCTTGCCTATGCCGCGGCTTGGCAGGACGTCACCATGTGGTCCGCGAATCTCGATCTCCATGCCGTGTACCGGCTTGCCGCAATTGACCACGGCGCGGTACCGGCGGGGCCGATCGGCATCGCTTGGCGCGCAGCCCGAAAGCTCATGTTCTTCGACCAGCTCCAGGCGGATGCCTTCACCCGGCGGCATGAGCGAAACGGCGAGCGTCGCCTCGGCTAGACCGTAGCTCGGGCAGAAGGCACTGGCTTCGAAGCCAGCTTCGGCGAAGCTATCGACGAATGCTTGCATGACATCGGGACGGATCATGTCCGCGCCGTTGCCCGCGATGCGCCAGCGAGACAGGTCGAACCGATCCTCGGCGCGGGTCTGCGAGCTCATCCGACGCGAGCAGATGTCGTAGCCGAAGGTCGGCGAATAGCTGAGTGACGTTCCCGGATTGCGGGTAATCATGTCGAGCCAGGCCAGCGGGCGACGAGCGAAATCCTCGGTTTTCAGATAATCGACCGACATCTGCATTGCGATCGGCGAGAGGAAGCAGCCGACGAGCCCCATGTCGTGATACCAGGGCAGCCAAGAAATCACTCGGTCGCTGGGAACCACCTCAAGGCCGACGCCATGCGAGCGCAAATTGTCGAGCAGCGCGCGGTGAGTGACGGCGACTCCGTGCGGAAAGCGGGTCGAGCCGCTCGAATATTGCAGATAGGCGATATCGCCGGGCCCGGCGGAGGGCAGATCAGCGTCGACGGGTTCGATGTTTCCCAGCGATTCCCAGTCGCGCGAAGCAATGCCCGCTTTGCGACCAGCTTCGCCACAAAAGTCGGCGAGCTCCAAAGGATAGAGAAGCAGAGTCGGATCGCAGCTCTTAAGCTGGATTCCGAGTTGATCGATATAAGCCTCACGTCCGCCGAAGCTGGTCGGAAGCGGCAGTGGCACCGGCCACGCACCGGCATAAACCGCGCCAAAGAAGCAGGCAGCGAATTCGGTTCCTGTTTCCGCTACGAGGGCAATGCGATCCTCGGGCTTGATGCCGAGCGCAATGAAACGTTTTGCATGCGCAAGAGCGTCCTCGCGCAGCTCCGCATAGGAATAGGCTTGCGTCAGAGTCCCGCGCGCATCGTGGAAATTGAGTCCGCGCTGGCCATTCGCGGCATAGTCCAGCGCACCGCCGATCGTTGCGAAATCGGCGAGGCGTCGCGGCTGCTTGTCGAGGGTGGGTGTCGCGCCCGGCGGCGCAAGCTCGTTTTTGACTGAGGCGCTGCGTTCGAGCACGCCATCCCTTCCTGATTGTTGTCCCAATGTTTTAGGGCCACGCGCTCACGCAGCCGGTTCCCTGATGGCGGCGGAGTGTGGCACAAAAACGGCGCAATGCCACTCCCCAAGGCAAAGAGAGCGCCTCGGCCGCTCGATGCGATGCAGCTTCAGGAACTCGCGTTGCGCTATGTTAGCCGGTACTCGACGACGCGCGCGAAGCTTAGCTCCTATCTCGCGCGGAAGGTCCGCGAGCGGGGTTGGGACGATCCGTGCGGACCCGACTGGGACGCGATCACGCAGCGATTCGCGGAACTGGGCTATATCGATGACGCCGCCTTCGCCTTGAGCAAGTCGCGCGCGTTGGCCGGCCGAGGTTACGGCAAGAGGCGACTGCTCGACAAACTCTACGCCGCGGGAGTCGGCGAAGAGGATAGCGCGGCCGCGCGAAAGCATGCCGATCAAGAAGCGGTTTCCGCCGCCCTGCGTTTCGCGGAGCGTCGCGCAATTGGCCCCTTCGCTCCGGCCAAATCGAACGACCGGCGCGCGCGCGAGCGCGCATTAGCGGCAATGGTGAGGGCTGGGCATGGATTCGCACTGGCCCGGGCGATCATCGGCCTTGCTCCCGGGGAGGACGTAGACCTCGACGATCTCGCGGAGCGAATAGGGTTTACTAACGATTAAAGTCGTTTTGCCGACACAAGCACTCGTGTTAATAAGAGCAGTGGCAAGCGCGTTGGTAACGCTGGCGGAAGGGGAGGCGCGGGCCGAATTGGATCCGGTCGAGGACCATTCTGGCGCTGAACTGCAACCGATCACCGGGCGGGTGAAATGGTTCGACGCGACTCGCGGTTTCGGCTTCATCGTCAGCGAAGCGGTGGACGGTGACGTGCTCCTCCACTTTAGCGTGTTGCGCGAGCATGGCCGCCGCAGCGTTCCTGAAGGCGCCGTCGTTGAATGCGTGCCAGTAATGCTGGAGCGGGGACTCCAGGCGAAAAAGGTTCTGTCGATTGACCTCACCTCGGCCTTGCCGCAGCAGCCGCGGTCGGCCAACGCAGGTGCGGACCGTGCCGACCGCAAGGCGCTCGCTGATGCGGCCGGGGAGTTCGAGCCTGTGGAGGTAAAATGGTTCAATCGCGTTCGTGGCTATGGTTTCGTGAACCGCTTGAGCGAGGGCGAGGCGCAAGACGTCTTCGTGCATATGGAAACGGTTCGCCAAGCGCGGCTCGGAGAACTCCAGCCGGGACAGCAGCTCGAAGCGCGAATCGCCCCCAGCGGCAAGGGATTGACCGCCGTCGAGCTCAGGTTGCCCTGAGGTTCGGCGCGGTAGCGCTTGCGCTCGCCGCGTGCAGTCCCCAGGCGCCGGCGCAAAATGCACCGCATGACCAAATCGCGCAGGCCGGGCTCAGGCGCGTGCCGCTGACGATCCGTTCTTCGACGGGCGACCATCGCTTCACGGTTGATGTGGCAGCGACACCCGAGCAACAGCAGCGCGGACTGATGTTCGTTCAATCGCTCGCGCCTAATCGAGGGATGATTTTTCCATACGATCCCCCCCAGGAAGTCGCCTTCTGGATGAAGAATACGCTCATCCCTCTCGACATGGTCTTCGTTCGCCCCGACCAAACGATCGCACGCGTTACGGCGAACACCATACCGCTCTCGCTGGACCCGGTGCCCTCGGGAGAACCGGTGGCGTTGGTGCTCGAAATTCGTGGCGGTCGCGCGGCCGAGCTCGGCGTTCGCGAGGGCGACCGGGTGGAGTGGCACCGCTAAGCCCAGTCAGGTCATTGCGATCCGCTTGCGCTCCTCGCGATGACGGGGCAGAGGCACCAAACCATGGGATTCTGGTCAAAAACCTTCACCTGGTGGAACGGCGCGACGTGGGGCACGGCCTTGTGGACGCGCCGTTTCGGCGAAGAAGTCGGGCGGGATCATGCTGGCAATATTTATTACCGTGGCCGGAAAAATCCCCAGCGCCGCTGGGTAATTTATCACGGGGACAATGACGGAAGCCGAGTGCCGCCCGACTGGCAGCTGTGGCTGAGGGATACGATCGACGAGCTTCCTTCGAAAGCATTGCCGCCCGCCCGCAAGTTCCAAACCGAACATACTGGCAATCTCACCGGGACGATGGCGGCGTTCCGGCCCGACGGCGCACTGGGTAGCGGAAGGATTCGACCAGCCTCGACTGGCGACTATGAACCCTGGGTGCCGGAATAACGTGAAGTCAGGTCCGCTACTGTTGACGGTCTGTGCGCTCGGACTCACGGCCTGCGGGCGCGGGGGTGGAAAAGCGGACACGTCCGCTCCGGCAGCCACCAATGCCACGGCCTCAGCCCGAAGTGCCAACCAGACCGGGGTCACTCCGATGGCCCAGCGTGTCGCGGTGCTTGGCATCCTGAACAAACGCAATGGAATCGTACAAAACGTCGTGCTTCATCCGGGTCAGTCGGCACGGTGGAAAGATGTGATCGTACGCTTACGCGCCTGCGAGACAGCGGCGCCGTGGGAGGCGGAACGGCTCACCGGCGCTTTCGTCCAGATAGACGTCCAGCGGCCGGATAAGAGGTGGCAGCGGGCATTTTCGGGCTGGCTGTACAAGGAATCGCCCTCGCTGAATGTCGT
Organism: Pseudomonadota bacterium; assembly: GCA_046733135.1. Classification (GTDB taxonomy): domain Bacteria; phylum Pseudomonadota; class Alphaproteobacteria; order Sphingomonadales; family Sphingomonadaceae; genus Sphingomicrobium. Next base: position 22,369 of record JBKPON010000014.1, read on the forward strand.
CGAGCACCCCATCTACGACGTTTGGCCCAAGAGCTGTGAAATGACGTATCCCGCCGGGCCCGCGGCACCCGCTGCGCCGGTCAATTCGAGCAATGTATCGAGCGCCAGAAAGTCAGGCGGCCCTTCGGGCGGCCGCCCCGGTGAATCCCCAGCCGCCCCGTCGAACGAGGCCGTACCTGCCCCGGCGCCTCCGCTGCCGAGCGCCCCGGAGAGCAACGCGACATAGGATTCGCGTGGGATGCTGATGGCTCCAAGTGACGCCAGATGTTCGGTCATGAACTGGCAGTCGAGCAAAGTGAAATTGCCAACCTTGAGTCGGGCGACCAGCCAGGCGAGCGCGACCTTCGACGCGTCTGTCGTGCGGCTGAACATGCTTTCGCCGAAGAACGCGCGGCCAAGCTTCACGCCGTAGAGGCCGCCGACGAGTTCGTCGCCGCTCCGTACCTCGATCGAATGGGCATGACCCGAGCCGTGGAGCGCGAGCAGCGCGTGTTCGAGATCGGTATTAATCCACGTTTCTTCACGCTCGGCGCAGGCCGCGACGATCTTCCCGAATGCACTGTCATGCGTGACCGTGAACCTGCCCGAACGAATCGTGCGCCGAAGGGATCGGGACATGTGGAATCGATCGAGCGGCAAGATCGCTCGATTGCGTGGCTCGACCCAGAACAGCTCTTCGGCATCGCGACTGTCGGCCATCGGGAAGATGCCCGTCGCATAGCCCTGGAGCAGGAGGCGGGGGTCGAGCCGACTCATGGCCTCGCAGATTACTCGTCATTCCCACAAAAGCGGGAATCCGCTTCTTCGCGGGCGGCATAAAACAGTCGCGGGCCTCGTCTCCCGCGCCACAGCGCGGTCAGAGTATCTCTCGCACCTTGTCCTGGGGACGGCAGAGTCGGACACCTTTGCTGGTCTCGACCAGCGGGCGGTTGATCAGGATTGGGTGCTTGACCATCGCATCAAGCACTTCGTCGTCGGAGACGTCGGGGCTTGTAAGTCCGAGGTCTTGCGCGAGCTGCTCCTTCGCGCGCAAACCTTCGCGCGGACGGATGCCCGCTCGTTCGTAGAGTTTCTCCAACTGGTCGCGCGTGGGCGGATCCTTCAAATATTCGTGGATCCACACGTCAACGCCGGAATCGCGGAGGATCTCGAGCGTCTTGCGAGACGTGCCGCACATCGGATTATGATAAATGGTCGCTTTCATGTGGCCTTTTGATTCTAGGGTGCATTCGCCCGTTCAGGCAAGGCATTCCAGCGCGGCTCCAGCATCGTATGTCGGAACATTGTCGCGGACGCGGAACGATGAGCGCTTATCGTCGTTCCTTGCGCTGTGACATGTGCCGTGGTCGGGGAACCAGGGACTCGGGAGCATGTCCCGGAAAGCTCAACTAACGGGAGAAAGACGATGCAAAAATCCATTCTGGTAGCGGCGCTGGCAGGTACAGTCGCCCTGGCGGGCTGCGCGAGCAACGCGGAGACCGCCGACGTCGCGACTGGCGCGGCTGTTGGCGCGGCCGGTGGAGCCGCTGTCGGTGCCGTTGCGCCGGGCATTAGCACGATCGAAGGCGCCGCGGTTGGCGCAGCGATCGGCGGTCTCGCCGGAGCCGTTTGGGCCGACAACAACAACGACGGCTATGTCGACGGTTATGTCCAGAACGGCCAATATTACGCTGGGACGCCGCAAGGTTATGATCAGACCACACATGCGGTCGTAACCGGCGCCGTGGGTGGTGCCGCCCTTGGTGCAGTCGCCGGCGCAGTCGTTCCGGGCGTTAGCACGCTTGAAGGCGCGGTGATCGGCGCAGCGGTCGGCGGCGTCGCCGGCGCGATCTGGGCCGACCAGAACAATGATGGCCGGGTGGACGGATACGTCCAGAACGGCCAATATTACGCGGGCGCTCCGTCGTCAGCACCGCCTGCCCCGGCTCCGGCGCCTGAAATGGCTCCGGCTCCAGCCCCGGCACCGGCGCCCGGCGAACGCGGGTAACTTTTGGACCCATCAAAGGGTGACTTTGATGGAACCCTTTGAGTGGAGAAGAAGTGAATCGTCTGCGTAATCTGTGCACCGGCCCCGGGCCGGTGCACTCATTTCGGAAGATGGGCGGCGTTGCGGCGGTGTTGATTGCCGCCGGGGCGCCGCTGTCTTCCGTCCACGCGGCGCCGGTTGCGACTACGGTCACGCCAGCGAGTCCACAGCCGGCGGCCGAGCAGGGCGTTGCAGATTTCTACCGCGCGCGAAAGGATGCCCCCCTGTGGCTGGCCCCCACGGCCGGCAATGCCGCGGAACGTCTGATCGCGTTGCTGAGCACGGCGAGCATCGACGGCCTGAATCCCGATCGGTACCAGACGGCCGCGCTTCAGCAGGCGCTGCAATCGGCACGGAGCGGCAAGCGCAAGGCCGTCGGACGCGCCGACCAGCAACTGTCCGAGGCCTTCGTCGCTTATGTCCGCGACCTGAGGCGGGATCCCGGGCTTGGCATCCTCTACGTCGATCCGGATTTGAAACCGATCCAGCCTTCGGCGATGGCCGCGCTGCTACAGGCCGCAGCCGCGCCGTCGCTGTCTTACTACGTCCAGTCGATGGGCTGGATGAACCCGCTCTACGGCCAGCTTCGCCAGGCGCTCGCCAATCGCGGTTTCGCAAGTGAGCACGAGCGGCAGCTTCTGACGGTCAATCTGGAGCGCGCCCGCGCATTGCCATCAGGTCCGCAGCGCTACGTCCTCGTCAACGCGGCTCAACAGCGGCTTTACATGTATGCGAATGGGCAGATGGTCGATTCCATGCGCGTCGTGGTCGGCAAGCCCAAATATCCTACGCCGATGATGAGCGCCTGGATCCGGTACGCGAGCCTCAATCCCTATTGGTACGTGCCACCCGATCTCGCCGCTGAGCGGATCGCGCCGAACACCGTCAAGCGTGGCGTGGGCTATCTCGACGAGCTCGGCTATCAGGTGTTGTCCGACTGGGGTCCCGACGCGCAGATCATCGATCCGAACACGATCGATTGGAAAGCCGTCGCCGATGGCAAGAAGGAAGTGATGATCCGCCAGCTGCCCGGCGCGCATAATTCGATGGGCCGCATCAAATTCATGTTTCCCAACGATGTCGGCGTCTACCTCCACGACAATCCGGAGAGGGAACTCTTCGAGCAGGCAGCGCGCCTTTACAGCGGCGGCTGCGTGCGCCTGGAGGACGCTTGGCGACTGAGCCGGTGGCTATTTGGCCGCGATTTGACGTGGGAGGGCGCGGGTACCGAAGAACAAGTGCCGCTCCAGACGCCGGTACCGGTGTACATCACCTATCTAACGGCCATGCCCGAAGGCTCGGCGATCGCCTATTACGATGATGTCTACGGGCGCGATGCAGCACGGCTGGCGAGCATGGGCAGCAACGTCGGCACCGCGGCGGCCGCAGGATCGGTCGCCACGCGCTAGGCGGCGCTCAAGGTTTCCACCAATTGGGATACCAGGTGACGTCCTGCGCGATTGGATGGCCCGCAGGATCGAGCGCCGGTCGGAAGCGAACATATTCCTGCGCCAGCTCGCACATGATCGTGTCCACTTTACCGTCGCCACTGGACCGGGCGACCCGGCAATTGGAGGCCCGGCCGTCTTTGTTCACCTGGATGGTTATCCCGACAGAGCCGTTCCGGATACCGGTCGCGGCGAGGCGCCGGTATTCGCTGTCGGGGATCTTCGAAATTCGCTGCGCCGGGGTAAATTTTGAATAATCGCCGCCTCCCCCTGGGCCATTGCCCGCCCCACCTGCTCCCGTTCCGTTGCCGGCGGTGCTCGCCCCTGAATGGGAGGCGCTACCCGCCCCCGCGACCAGTGACGCGATCACCGGCGAAACGGGAGGAGTCTGGATCCTCGACTGAGGCGCGACCACCGGTGTCGGGTCCGCTTTCTTTGCCGGGGGGCCCGCCGCGCGTTTGGCCGGCTCGTCCTTCTTCATTGGCTTCGGTGGAGGCTCAGGAAGTGGGGGAGGGAGCTCAACCACGTCGAACGTCCGCAGATGCTCGGCCGCGTGGCCGATCATTCGGACGTTGAGGCCGGTGAGAATCACAAAGGCGAGCGCCAGATGCACCGCGGTGACCCCGGCAATGGCCTTGGTGCGGTCGGCGCGAGTGGCGATGGCGTAGGATCCCATGGCGCCATTATGCTGCCACGAGTTGAACCAGTCGTGAAGAAAAAACGCAACGATTACGAGTGGTTACGGTCCAGCCACGATTCCAGCCATTTGATGGTGTAATCGCCCGCGATGAACTCGGGGTCGCGCACGATCTTCTGGTGGAGCGGAATCGTCGTCTTCATGCCTTCGACCACATATTCCTCCAACGCACGGCGGAGGCGCATGATGCAATCTTCGCGGGTCACGCCGTAAACGATCAGCTTGCCGATCATGCTGTCGTAATAGGGCGGCACCTTATAGCCCGTGTAGAGGCCGCTATCGACGCGGACATGCATGCCCCCGGGCGCGACATAGTTCTTCACCAGGCCGGGTGAAGGCGCGAACGTCTCCGGGTCTTCGGCGTTGATCCGGCATTCGATGGCGTGGCCGTGGAGGTGAACCTGCTCCTGCGTGCAGGACAGACCCTCGCCGGCGGCGACTCGGATTTGCTCGCGGACCAAGTCGATGTCGCTGATCATTTCGGTGACCGGATGTTCGACCTGGAGGCGCGTGTTCATTTCGATGAAGTAGAATTCGCCATTCTCGTAAAGGAATTCGATCGTTCCGGCGCCGCGATAATTCATATCGCTCATCGCCTTGCGAACGACCTCGCCCATGCGATGCCGCTCCTTCTTCGAGATGATCGGCGAGGGCGCTTCCTCCAGCACCTTCTGATGGCGGCGCTGGAGCGAGCAATCGCGTTCGCCGAGGTGGATCGCGCCGCCCTGGCCGTCGCCGAAGACCTGGAACTCGATGTGCCGCGGGTCGGCGAGATATTTCTCCATGTAGACGGTATCGTCGCCAAAGGCGGAACGCGCCTCGGCCGCCGCCTGGCTCATCAGGTTTTCGAGCTGTTCCTCGGCCGGAACGACCTTCATGCCTCGGCCGCCCCCGCCGGATGCCGCCTTGATCAGCACCGGATAACCGATCTCGGCCGCGACTTTCTTCGCGTCCTTGACGGAGCGGATCGGCCCGTCCGAACCCGGGACCAGCGGCAGGCCGAGCTTGGCTGCGGTGCGCTTGGCCTCGATCTTGTCGCCCATGAGCCGGATGTGCTCGGGCTTGGGTCCGACCCAGATGATGTTGTGGCTTTCGACGATTTCAGCGAACTGCGCGTTCTCGCTGAGGAAGCCATATCCGGGGTGGATGGCATCGGCGTGGACGATCTCCGCCGCCGAGATGATGTTGGGAATGTTGAGGTAAGATTCGGTCGCTGGCGGCGGGCCGATGCACACCGTCTCGTCGGCGAGGCGAACGTGCATGGCATCGGAGTCGGCGGTCGAGTGCACCGCCACGGTCGTGATTCCGATCTCGTGGCAGGCGCGATGGATGCGGAGCGCGATCTCGCCGCGATTGGCGATCAGCAGCTTCTGGATTTTCATCGGTCGCGGAGCCTTAGCCGATGACGACGAGCGGCTGATCGAACTCGACTGGCTGCGCGTCGGCGACCAAGATTTTCTTCACAATGCCGCCGGTCGGTGCAGTGATCGGGTTCATCACCTTCATCGCCTCGACGATCAGCAACGTGTCCCCGGCTTTCACGGCTTCGCCAACGGTGACGAACGGCTTGGAGCTGGGCTCCGACGAAAGATAGGCGGTTCCGACCATGGGCGACTTGATCGCATGGCCGGCAGCTTCAGGCTCCTCTCCGAGATCTTCCTTGCCGAGCATCGGCGGCGCTTCAAGGGGTTGGGTGACGGCCGGAGCCGGAGCTTCCGTGCCGAAGACCGCCGCCGGCTCGCGCTTCACCCTGATCCGCCGATCGCCGTCGGCGACTTCGATCTCTGTCAGCTCGTTGTCCGTGAGCAGCGTGGCGAGCTCATGCACCAACCGAGGGTCGATGCGCATCGCACCGTTGGTCTCGCCCCCCTCGGCCTTGTTCGGTCCAGGCTTGCTGGCTTGGGCCATCCTCTTCTTCCCTATTGAATCTGGCTCTTCGCCTGGGTCGCGGCCGCTCCCTTGCAGAGGTGTGCCGCCGCGTCCAGTGCAAGCACATAGCTCAACGGCCCGAAGCCGACGACGGAGCCCCGCGCAACCTGCGCGATCATGCTTTGCCGCCGGAAATGCTCACGGGCGTAAACGTTGGACATGTGCACTTCGATCACCGGGATCGGCAAGGCCGCGATCGCGTCCCGAATTGCGACGGAGGTATGGGCATAGCCGCCCCCGTTGATGATCACCGCCGAGGCTTTGGCGAGCGCCTCATGCAGCCAGTCGACCAGCACGCCCTCGTGGTTGGACTGGCGGATGTCGAGCCTGACCTTGTGAACCTTGGCGCGCTGCTGGAGCGCCTCCTCGATGTCGGCCAGCGTCTGGGTGCCGTAAATCCGCGGTTCGCGGGTGCCGAGGAGGTTAAGATTCGGCCCATGGAGAACGAAGATGGTCTCGGTCATTTGCGTGGCGCGGTGGAGCCTCCTATCTCGCACTTGTCAATGACTGTCGCCGCAACCCTTGGAATCCGTGTGAACGGCGAGCACCGGCAGGTGCCGAGCGGGATCAGCATCTCCGAAATGCTGAGCGAGATCGGTTTGGATTCAAGAAAGATCGCGGTGGAACGCAATCGAGAGATCGTGCCGCGCTCCACGCTGAGCGAAGTTTGTGTCGAAGACGGCGACGATTACGAGATTGTCCATTTCGTCGGAGGGGGTTGATGAACGCTCCCCAGTCAATGCAATCGGACACCTGGACAGTCGCCGGGCGGACCTTCGCTTCGCGGCTGATCGTCGGCACCGGCAAATATAAGAGCCTCGAGGAAAATGCGGCGGCGGTCGCAGCCTCGGGT
>JBKPON010000015.1:0-3696 GCA_046733135.1 Pseudomonadota bacterium
CTCGCCCGCAATTGCGTCACGGATGTGCGGGGCGACGTGCTTCGACTGGGCTTTGGAATCTATCAGGACGAGGCGGACGTCGATCAGCTCCTGCGGCTGCTTGGAGGATTGGAGTGAAACCGCCCGCCGCGGCGTTCCATCGCAGCCGCACCACGGTAATGGCGCTGCTGATCATCGCCTATACGCTCAATTTCATCGATCGGCAGATCCCGGGAATCCTCGCCGAACCCATCAAACTGGATCTTCACTTGAAGGACGAGCAACTCGGTTGGATCGGCGGCACTGCTTTCGCTTTATTCTATACTGTGCTTGCCATTCCCATCGCCCGTTGGGCGGACCGCAGCGACCGCAGCTTGATCCTCACGGCCGGCCTCTCCCTCTGGAGCTTGGCGACGGCAGCATGTGGCTTGGCGCAGAACTTCATTCAGCTGTTCCTCGGCCGAATGGCGGTCGGCATCGGCGAAGCCGCCGGAGTGGCGCCCGCTTACTCGTTGCTCACCGACCTCTATCCCGTGGAACGGCGCGCCCGGGCGATTGCATTATTTTCACTGGGGATTCCCCTCGGAAGCGCGATCGGTGTGGTGTTCGGCGGCATCGTCGCGGCGAACATCGACTGGCGCACGGCGTTCATCGTCGTCGGCGTCGCCGGCCTGGTCTTCGCTCCTCTGTTCAAAGCCGGGGTGCGCGATCCGGGCCACAGCGGTGAAGATGCCCGAGCCTCCGTCACTGAGGTGTTCGCGGTCGTTGCCAAAAAGCCGTCCTTTTGGCTCATCAGTTTCGCTGCCGGCACTGGCTCCTTGATCTCCTACGGTCTCGCCTTTTGGATTCCGTCGTTCCTGGCGCGCAGCTTCCATCTCGAACTGGTCGAGCGCTCGTGGATTTTCGGAGGCATCCAACTTTTCGGCGGAATGGCCGGGGTGTGGCTCGGCGGAATCGTTGGTGACAGGGCCCGCCGGGGGAGGCCCTCAGGCTATGCTCTCGTCCCGACCGTCACTTACGCCCTCTCGCTCCCGGCTTTCCTCCTCGCCTTCTCGAGCGACTCGATCGGCGTCGCCGCCCTGCTGTTCCTAATCCCGACGGCGCTCAGCCTCGCCTGGTTGGGTCCGGTAATCGGAGCGATCACCGGGCTTGTGAAGCCCCACATGCGCGCCACAGCTGCGGCGATGTTCCTTTTCATCAACAATCTCGTGGGCCTTGGCCTTGGAAGCTGGCTGATCGGCCGCATCTCGGACGCGCTGAAGCTGCAATATGGAGATGAGTCGCTGCGCTACTCTGCGATGGCGACGTCTCTGCTCTACGTGCTCGCGGCGCTGCTGATGGGCTTGGCGGCGCGCCGGATCGAGTGCGATTCGGAAGCCGCAACTACCTGAACAACAAAGAAATTTGAGGTTCACCTTACTGCGTTAGAAGGTCACCACAAACCGCAAAGAGCGGAACGGTGCGTCTCACGCGCCGTTGTTGCCTTTTCGAAAGGAGTTTTTGTGATGACCAGGCTGATTCTCGCCGCTGGCGTCGCTGCTTTGGCAATCACCTTCCCGGCCAATGCCAAGCCCGGACAGGGTGGCGGTGGTGCTCAGTTCCAACAGCGCGAACAACGGGCGCAACGCCCGCAACGGGGAGAGCGGGCTCCTCGCGTGGCCGCGCCTCGCATGCAGCGCGCAGAGCGCTTTTCGGCTCAGCGAGTTGAACGCAGGCAAAGCTTCGCGGCCTTTCAGCGTCCAGAACGTAGGGTCGAACGCGCGAGGACGCTGCGGACCGAACGCGTCCACACCCGCGCGGCGGACCGCCAGCAGGTCCGCACGAATCGAATGAATCGCGTTGAGGCCGCGCAGACTCGTGTTGCCGAGCGCAAGCAGGTTCGCTCGAGCCGTACCGAGCGCGTCCAGAACCAAATCGCCAACCGGCAGGAGCTTCGCGCCAACCGTGCGGAACGGATCCAGAACCAGGTCGCCAACCGTCTGGATCGTCGTGCGAACCGTGCGGAGCGCATCCAGGATCGAGTCGCAGCGCGCAATGCGATCCGCAACGAACGAATCGATCGCACACGCGCCTTCACACCGCTTCCAGCGCGTCTGGTGAACGACAGGGTTCGGGTCCGGCCCTTTGGCGAAACGGTGAGGTTCGTTGGCCAGCCGGTGCGCGACGTGAATCGCTTTGTGACACTAGCGGCTATGCCGGCATCGGTCGCTTATCTTTATGCGGATACGCCTGACTATTATTACCGCTACGGTGACGGCTACGCCTATCGGATCGATCGTCGGGACGATGTCATCGACGCGTTGTTCCCGCTTCTGGCCGGCGGCTTCCTGCCCGGTCAGTACCTGCCGAACTATTACATGAGCAGCTATGTGCCATCTTACTATGGGCTCAACAGCTTCTACCCCGACTACGGGAACAATTGTTATCGTTACGGCTACGGCGTGGTCTATGAGACCGATTGCTTCACCGGCCTCGTCGAGGATGTGATCCCGCTCTACGCGGGCGGCTATGGCGTGGGCCAGATGCTTCCGTCTGCCTACAGCTACTACAACGTGCCGTACCAATACCGGAGCATGTACTACGACACGCCCAATTACGGCTATTGGTACGCACCAGGCGCGATTTACCAATATGATCGCGGCAGTTCCTTGATCACGTCGGTCGCCGCGTTGTTGTCACCGGGCTTCTCGGTTGGGCAGCCGCTGCCGGCGGGGTATGGCGTATACAACGTGCCCTACGCCTACCGAAGCACCTACTACGATACTCCGACGGCTTGGTACCGCTACAACAACGGTTACATTTATCAGGTCAATCCAAGCACGCTGCTGGTGACGGCTGCGGTGGCATCGATTCTGACCTAGATGCGTTAACACCGAAACAAGAAGGATCACGGACGGCCCGGCAAACGTTGCCGGGCCGTTTCATTACGCGCGCGTCATAGGAGAATAGACGATGAGAAAGTATGCGCTCGCATTCGGCGTGGCAGCGGTTCTTTTGACGTCGGCCGCCTGCAACAAAGGTGGCGGAGCCCAGGGTAACAGGGCTCAAGCCCAAACCCCTGCGGCGCAAAAGGTCGCTGGGACGAAGACGATTGCTGCGGGCCTCGCTCCGAACAGCAAGTTCGTCGCGGCCACGAAATTCGCTGGTCTTGACCAGACGCTGGCAGGTCCAGGACCCTATACTGTGTTTGTGCCGGACGATGCGGCGTTCAACAGCGCTGCCGGGTCCTTCGACGCCAAGCCCGAGAACCGGGCGAAGGTGACCTCGGTGCTGACCAACCTCATCCTTTCTGGCACCGTGCTCATGGCCGACCTCGACAAGGCTATCGATCAAGGCAAGGGGAAGGCGCCGATCGCCACCGTTGGGGGCGGGACGCTGACCGCGACGAAGGAGAATGGCAAGATCGTGCTGACGGACTCCGCGGGTCACAAAGCGTCGATCAGCCAAGGTGACGAGCAGTTCACCAACGGAGTCGTTCACCACATTGACGCGCTGTTGATGCCGAGCAAGGACGCGAACGCTCCAACGGTCGGTCAGAAGGCCGGCGAGTAGCCGCCAAACTCAATCGCATCATCCCACTTCCGCGCGCGGAACGGCTCGCTATAACCATCCCGTTACGCGTGCGGACGATGGGGTGGAACGAGACATGAAAGCGACGATTGAGCGGGCGACACTCCTCAAGAGCCTCGGCCACGTCCAATCGGTCGTGGAGCGCAG
>JBKPON010000016.1:0-13745 GCA_046733135.1 Pseudomonadota bacterium
AGTCTGAAGCGCGTCCGGCGAGGAAAAATCGATCAGCACGTCGGCGTGATCCTGATCGATGGCATAGCCGGGATCGCTGGCAACCGCTTCGGCGATCGCCTTCCCCATGCGGCCGTCGGGCGCAAACAAGCTGATGCGGATCGGCTGGTCGGCAGTGCGCATGCACTGCTGCTTAGGTGCCGGCCGGCGCGATGCCAAGGCGCTGCTGGAGCGCGAGTGCCGCCGCCGGCGCGCGAACCTTCGCGCCGTTGATCATGAAGATGTAGCTATCGCCAGCCTGCCCACGCGCTCGCTCGGCGAAACGATCGAGCGCGGTCTCGTCGTAGCCGGTCGGAACCTCTTCGTTCATACGCTGGAGCCGAGCGTAAGCGAAGTCGGCGGTGTTGGCCTCGATGCACGGATAATCGTCGGAATCCGCGAACACCACCGCTGCATTATGTTCACGGCAGAGATCGAGGAATTTGTCGTCGCGAAAGCTCTCGTGCCGTGGCTCGACCGTGTGGCGAAGCGCAACGCCATCGACCTCGCGCGGTAACAGGTCCAGGAAACCGGCAATGTCGTCGCGATCGAATTTGCGACGTGCTGCAAACTGCCACAGGATTGGGCCGAGCTTTGGGCCGAGCACAGCGAAACCCTGCGCGAAGAAGCCCGCTAGACCTTCGCCTGCCTCAGCGAGCTTAGGCTTCATGACGCAATAGCGAGAGCCCTTCACCGCGAACTGAAAGCCGTCGGGAGCAATCCGCTCCCAATTGGCCCAGCTCTTCGGGCTTTGCCGCCCGTAGAAGGTCGCGTTGATCTCGATCGCCGTCAGCGCATGCGACGCATAGTCGAGCTCCTTCGCCTGAGCGAGCTTCTCCGGATAGAAGACCCCGCGCCACGGCGGATAGCTCCAGCCGCCGATCCCGATGCGGATGCGCCCCTTGCTCACGCCGTCACCTCAGCGGAGCTCTGGAATGATCAGGCGATGCATCGTGCCTTTCTCGGTGGAAACGACGTCGTGCACGGCGCTCAGTTGACGGGCGAAGCTCTCGATCAGCTTGCTCCCGAGACCGTCGTGGTCCTCGCGCCGGGTCGCCTCGATGCCTCGCCCGTCGTCGGCGACCACCAGCTCAAACGCCGCTCCGATCTTGCCGGTGACCCAGACGTGACCGGAGGAATTGCCGTTGAAGGCATGCTTGATCGCGTTGGTCACGAGTTCGTTGACGATGATTGAAATCGACGTGGCCTTGTCCACGCTCGCGGCGACGTCGTCGACTTTGCATTCCACGCGAATCTCCTTGCGGGAGAGTCCACGCTCTATCTCTTGAACGAGGCCGCACAGCTGATCGTCGAGCCTCACGACGCCAATGTCCGCGCTTCGCACAGCGAGCTGCTTCGACGCATTGGCTATCGCCTGGATGCGAACGGCTACTTGAAGTAGCGCGGTCGCAACCTGCTCGTTCGTGGATCGCCTCGCCTGAAGCTCAATCATAGCGAGCACGGTTTGATAGTTGTTCCGTGTGCGGTGATCGATTTCGCGAAGGGCTTCGTCGAGCAAATCCATCCGCTGTTCGCGTTCGGTCCAGGCCTTCGCGATTTCGCGTTGATAAAGGGTGATGCCGATCAGCATGAGCAACTCCGCCATCGAGGCGGTGATGAGCCCGCCGAGCCGATCGGTTATGATCGGCGTCCCCGCCCATTGCGGCGTTACCACGGCAAACCAGATCGCCGCCTGGCCAACAACGAGCGAGACGAGCCCGCTTCGCCAGCCGGCAAGGACTGCCGCGATTCCGACGGCCAGGAAATTGAATGCAAATGGGGCGCGATCGCCAAGAACCGGGATCACGGCCGCGCGGAGCCCGACAAGAACCAGCGGAGCGACAATTCCGACCGTGAGCTCAACCAGCAAGGGCGGCACCTTGCCGGCGAGACGCTCTGGAAGCCTCGATCTTAGGATCTTCTTGATTTCACACCCCCACTCGAAGGGCGGCACAGGCCCCTCATCCGGGTGATTATAACAGTGGTCGAGGCATTGCGAGATCAAGCGGGGTAAAACAGTATTTTCATCCGAGAGGGGAACCGGCAGGGACCCGCAATGGCGCTGAGTGAAATTCGCAACATCTTTGTCCTTACCGGGGCAGGCGTTTCGGCCGAGAGCGGCCTCGCCACCTTTCGCGGCACCGACGGCCTATGGGAGGGGCATCGCGTCGAGGACGTCGCGACCCCCGACGCGTTCCGCCGCGATCCGGGTCTCGTTCACACCTTCTATAATGCCCGCCGGGCGCAGCTCGACACGGTCCAACCCAATGCAGCGCATCAGGCGCTCGCGCAGCTTGACTCGCATTGGCCGGGCGAACTTCTGCTCGTCACTCAGAACGTCGACGACCTGCACGAACGTGCCGGCTCGAGGCGTCTCATCCACATGCACGGCGAGAACAAGAAGTGCTTGTGCCTGGCGTGCGCTCAGCGCTTTCCCTGGGATGGGCCGATGAGCGAAGAATCGATCTGCCCGATCTGCGGCGTGAGCGGGGGCTTGCGCCCCGACATCGTCTGGTTCGGGGAGATGCCGTACGATCTGGACCGTATCGACGACGCGATCCGGCGCTGCGACCTGTTCGTATCCATCGGTACCTCGGGCGCGGTTTATCCCGCAGCCGGCTTCGTCCAGAGCGCGCGCCATAGTGGCGCGCGGACGCTGGAGATGAACTTGGAACCCAGTGCCGCAAGCTTCTTTTTTGAGGAGAGCCGCGTCGGCAAAGCGGGCGAGCTGGTGCCGGCCTGGGTGGCGGACATCTTATCTAGCCTTCGGTGAGATCAGGCCGACCATTCCAGCCCGATCTCGCGGTAGAGGCCGCGGTCCTCGTCCCAGCGCGGATTGACCTTCACGTGCAGGAACAGGTGCACCGGACGTCCAAGATGCTGCGCGATCTCCTCGCGCGCAGCCGCGCCGATGCTCTTGAGCCGCCGGCCTCCCTTGCCGATGACGATGGCCTTCTGACTGTCTCGTTCGACGAGGATCTGCTGGCGAATCGCGGTCGACCCGTCGGAACGGTCTTCCCAGGTCTCCGTCTCGACGGCCGTTGCGTAGGGCAACTCCTGGTGCAATTGGTTGACGACCTGCTCGCGCGTCAGCTCAGCGGCGATCATGCGGTCCGTGGCGTCCGAGATGTCGTCTCCTGGATAAAGCCACGGGCCTTCAGGCATAGCGTCCGCCAAGGCCTGCTTCAGGTCCGGGACTCCATCGCCCTGTGTCGCGCTGATCATGAAGACCTTGTCCGGATCCAGGCGAGACTGGAGCTCTGCGGACAGTCTGAGCAGGTCAGTCTTCATGATGAGGTCGATCTTGTTGAGCGCGATGAACAAGGGGCTCGCGCGTCGACCCACTGATGCGATGATTCGCTCGACCTCCTGATTCAAGCCGGCGGCGGAATCGATGACGAGCAGAACCAGGTCCGCGTCCTGCGCACCCGTCCAGGCGGCCGCAACCATTGCGCGGTCCAGCCGCCGCCGGGGTTCGAAGATACCGGGCGTGTCGACCAACAACATTTGCGTTGAGCCCAGGATCGCAATGCCCATCAACCGTGCGCGCGTGGTCTGCGCCTTCGGGCTAACGATGGCGACTTTCTGGCCGACGATTGCATTCACAAGCGTCGATTTGCCGGCGTTGGGCGCGCCGATGACGGCGACGAAGCCGGCGCGGGTTGGCGACTCAATCATTGCAACTGGCTCAACAATGCAGCTGCCGCGGCGGTTTCGGCTTCCTGCTTGCTCGATCCTTCCGCGCTCGCTTCACCGAGTTTCGCCACGGTCACGCGCACCGTAAAGCGCGGCGCGTGGTGGGCGCCCGTGCGGGAGACAACGGAATATTCGGGCGCCTTGCAACCCCTTGCCGCCGCCAATTCCTGCAGTGCCGACTTTGGATGATGTGGCGCACGGCCCTGACCGTCCAAGTAGAGCGCCCAGGCGTCCAGAACAAAGCGTTGCGCCTCGAGCATGCCTCCATCGATCAGCAGGGCTCCGATCAGTGCTTCAACCACGTCGCCGACAACATTGTCGCCGAGGTTCGCGCCATCCTCGCGCGCCTGGCGGCCGAGACGGACGAGTGCGGGAATGCCGAGTTCTCGTCCGATTTCGGCGCAAGTTTCGCGTGCAACCAGGGCATTGTAGCGGCGCGATAGATTGCCTTCAGGCTCTTTGGGATAGCGCTCGTACAGCGCCTGTGCGATCACTAGTCCGAGCACCCGGTCTCCAAGGAATTCAAGGCGTTGGTAGCTTTCCGGCCCCGCGCTGGAATGGCTGAATGCGCGCTCGAAGAGTGCCGGGTCGTTCGGGGTATGGCCGACCCTGTCGGTAACAAAGGCGGTAACGTCGCTCATTCCGCCTCGCCCGCGTAGCCGTTGCCGATACGGTGGCCGCGTAGTGCTGTGAACCAGGTCCACGGCCTCCAATAGGAGGCGCTTCCGTCGGTCGACCAGAAGGTCACCAGCGCCCGGCCGATGAGATTCTCCACGGGCACCAACCCGATCCCGCCTTCGGCCGCGGAGAAACGGCTGTCGAGGCTGTCGTCGCGATTGTCGCCCATGAGGAAAAGGTGGCCGGGCGGCACATGCACGGGGCCAAAGTCGTCGGCCGGTCCACCCTCGATTTGATCGAGCACCGTGAAGCTCGGACCGCCGGGCAAGGTCTCGAGATCGGCGGAATAGTTGCAATATGCTCGGCCTTCCACCTGCATGACCAACGGGCTTGCGGGCGGCACGACCTTGCATGGGGTGTTGGCGCTTATCGGCAAGGCGTAAGGCGACAGCCGTTGACGGGCCAGGGGACGTCCGTTGAGGATCACCTTGCCGTCCTCGATCGCGACCGTGTCGCCGGGAAGCCCGATGACCCGCTTGATCAGATCAGCATTCTCGCTCGGGTGACGGAACACGACCACGTCGCCGCGTTTCGGCAGGGCGCCGAACATGCGTCCCTCGAAGGATGGGAAGCGGAACGGGAAGCTGTAGCGCGAATAGCCGTAAGGCCATTTGGCTACCACTAGATAGTCGCCGATGTAGAGCGTCGGAAGCATCGAGCCGGAGGGGATGTTGAACGGCGCGACGATGAGGCTGCGGATGGTCCACGCCAACACCACAAGCAGCAGGATGAAGCGTGCGGTGCTCCAGCCGCTCGCTTTCGTTCCTT
Organism: Pseudomonadota bacterium; assembly: GCA_046733135.1. Taxonomy (GTDB): domain Bacteria; phylum Pseudomonadota; class Alphaproteobacteria; order Sphingomonadales; family Sphingomonadaceae; genus Sphingomicrobium. The sequence goes on from JBKPON010000016.1 coordinate 5,161, forward strand.
CCTTGGGACGGACCGCGGCCCCTTTAGGACCGCTGCGGGTGAATGGCCGGCGCATCCGGCCGCTTGTTTCCGCGCCTTGGAGTAAGGTCAAGCCGGGCTGGCAATTGTGGTTCCGGTCATTATGTGCCTCTCGGCGATGGCGGCAGAACAACAGCATATCGAGGTGAAACGGCTCGACGAGCTCTTCGCCGCGGAGCCGGATCGTCTCACGCGGTTGAGCTTCGAGATCGTCGGCCTCTATTTCGACTGGTCCAAGACGCATCTCGATCGACCGATCCTCGATGCGTACCTGACACGCGCCGAGCGCATGGGTTTCGCCGCAGCTCGCGAAGCCCTGTTCGCCGGCGGGATTGTCAATCCCAGTGAGGAACGCCCCGCGACTCACGTTGCGGAGCGCGGCGGCGGAAGTCCGGAAGATGTGGATCTCGCGGTTGCGCGGCGGCAGCGGATGCGCGCCTTGATCGACGCGATCGAGGCAGGCGCCTTCGGTGACATCACCGGCGTGCTCCACATCGGCATCGGCGGCTCGGTGCTAGGGCCGGATCTCTTGGTCGATGCGCTCGGCCGGTCGATCACGACGCTGACCGTACGGTTTCTTTCGAACATCGACGGCGCGGCCTTTGACGAGGCCGTAAAGCCGCTCGACCCGGCGACGAGCTTGGTTGTCGTTGTGTCGAAGACATTCACGACACTGGAAACACTCGTCAACCTCCGGGCGGCCAGGGAGTGGCTGGCGGAGGCCGGCGTTCGCGACCCGGATGGGCGTGTGATCGCGATCACTGCTCGCCCGGAAGCAGCCCTGGACGCGGGCATTGACGAAACGCGCATCCTTCAGTTTGGGCAGGGTGTCGGCGGGCGTTACTCATTGTGGAGCTCGGTCGGATTCACGGCGGCGTTGGCGCTCGGCTGGAATGCATTCGAGGAATTGCTCGAAGGCGCGGCGGAGATGGACAGACACTTCCGCTTCACCGAGCCGCGCGGAAATATCCCACTGATCGCCGCCTTCGCCGACCGGCTCTATGTCGAAGCGCTTGGCTGCCAGACGCGCGGGGTGTTTGCCTATGATGAACGGCTGCGGCTGCTGCCTTTCTACCTGCAGCAGCTTGAGATGGAGTCGAACGGAAAGTCGGTGACGAAGGACGGCCGCCCGGTCTCGAATCCGACGGCGCCGGTCACGTGGGGAGGGACCGGAACCGATGCTCAGCATGCGGTTTTCCAGCTGCTTCATCAGGGGACGGTGTTGACGCCGGTCGAGTTCGTCGCGGTAGCGGAGGGCGACGACGCACAGGATCCACAGCACCATCGATTGCTTTTGCTCAATGCCTTCGCCCAGAGCGCGGCGTTAATGGAGGGGCGCGCGAGCGCGGATCCACAGCGTGGATACTCTGGCAATCGTCCTAGTTCGACCGTCTTGCTCAAACGCCTTGATCCGCGTTCGTTGGGTGCTCTCGTGGCTTTTTATGAACATCGGACATTCGCCAATGCCGTCCTCCTGGACATCAACCCCTTCGACCAGTTCGGAGTCGAGCTCGGCAAGGATCTTGCGCGTCAGTTGTCAGAAGGGGCGGATGAGGAAACCCTCGATCCTTCGACGCGCGCTCTGATCGAAAGAGCGGTGGTGTAATGGCCGACTTTGATCTGTTCGTCATCGGTGCCGGAAGCGGCGGCGTTCGGGCCTCTCGGGTCGCTGCGGCCTCTGGCGCGCGAGTTGCCATTGCCGAAGAGCATAAGGTCGGGGGCACGTGTGTGATCCGAGGATGCGTGCCGAAGAAACTGCTCGTCTATGGCGCCCATTTCGCCGAGGACCTCGAGGATGCAGCCATGTTCGGTTGGGACGTGCCGCAGAAACGCTTCGACTGGCCGGTCCTCCGCGACAATGTGTTGGCGGAGGTGTCGCGTCTGGAACAGGCGTACACTGAGACTCTCACCAGTCACGATGTCACGGTGCTTCATGAGCGGGCTGAGCTTACCGGTCCCCAATCGCTGAAGCTCGCGAATGGGCGCAAGATCACCGCGGACAAGATCCTGATCGCGACGGGCGCTCGCCCGGTGATGCCACAGATCGAGGGCATCGACCTTGCGATCAGCTCCAACGAGGTATTCCACCTGCCGGAGTTGCCGAAGCGGATCGTGATCGCCGGTGGCGGCTATATTGCCAGCGAGTTCGCCGGCATTTTCCATCAGTTCGGAAGTCACGTGACGTTGGTGAACCGCAGCGACGTGATCTTGCGTCACTACGATCAGCAACTTGTCGACCGACTGATCCAAATCTCGCTGCGCAAGGGAATCGACTTCAAGTTCAATGCGATGATCGATCAGTTGCGTCGCGCCGACGATGGAACGCTGCATATCGCGATGACCGGCTGCGACGATATCGAGGCCGATGCACTGCTATTCGCTGTCGGCCGTAAGCCTAACACCGAGGAGATGGGCCTCGAGGCTGCTGGAGTCGAGGTTGGCGACCGCGGCGAGATCAAGGTCGATGCCGACAACCGCACGTCGGTTCCGTCGATCTTTGCGATCGGCGACGTAACGGATCGCGTTCAGCTGACTCCAGTCGCCATTCGCGAAGGCCAGGCGTTCGCCGACACTTTCTTCGGCAACAAGCCGCATCAGGTCGACTACAACTGCATCCCGAGCGCAGTATTCAGCCATCCGCCGCTCGCCGGCGTGGGGCTGACCGAAGGAGCGGCCCGAAACAGACTTGGCGCGATCCGGACTTACACCTCGGATTTCCGGGCGATGAAAAACGTGCTCGCCGGCCGCAATGAGCGGTCGCTTTACAAGTTGGTCGTCGATGAATCGACGGACGAAATCGTCGGCATCCACATGATTGGTCCGGATGCACCGGAGATCTTGCAGGCCGCAGCGATCGCTGTGAAGGGCAAGCTCAAGAAGGCCGATTTCGACGCAACGGTCGCACTCCACCCGACCATGGCGGAAGAGCTGGTTTTGATGCGCTGAGGCTTATTGAGTCCGCTGCGCTTCAACCTTGGTTCCATCGCCGCGGACCAGTTCCAATGCGGTCACGTTGCTGCCTGAGACGGTGAAGCGGATGCGCGCGCCGGGGTCTTCATTGAACGAGAATTCGTTGGAGGCGACAGCAATGATTTGGATCTTGGGCCCGCCCCGCCGCTGATAGACGAGACCTCCGCCGTCCATGGTCACTGACCGCTCGCCGTAGGTGCCGGTATAGCGTTGCAGCGGGAGGGCGGTTGCGATCGGGTTCACCTTCGCTTCGAGAAGCGCCGCCCGGCCGCTGAGGGCGCGCTTGTCATCGGGTGACGCCGTTTCGACAAGCCGTCGCAAAGCATGAACCTGCGCGAGATCGAGCGCCTTGTCCGGTTCGATCTTGGTGGTGGGCGCGATGCCCACGCCTTCCCAGTCCTTGCCGGTCGAAGCGAGGACGGCCCGGCCGACCGAGACACTGATCACATAACCGCCTGCAACAGGAAAGAATTCGTTGCGAAAGCCGGCGCCCGCAGTGTTCTCGCCGATGATCTCTCCGAGTTTGAAACCAGCTACGTGACCGGTGAATTCCTCCGCGGCGCTGGCGGTACCGCCACTGGTCAGCACATAAAGTGGCTTCCCGACGAGGCGTCCCGAAGGGAGCGAGGTGAGGCTGGACAGCTTATCGACTTTGTTCGCGCCCATGTAAAAGGTCACGATCGGCTTGTTCGGCTCGAGGAAGTGGCTGACGAGATATTGCACGGCCTCGGGACTGCCACCGCCATTTTCGCGCAGATCGATGATCGCCGCGTCGCCGTCCTTCAGGAAGCTCATGGCGTTGTCATAAGCTTCGGCCGTCTTGGGTCCGCCCCAGAAAAACCCGACCAGGTTCATGTATCGAATGTTGCCGGGCAGGAGCTTCAACTCGGTGATGCCGTGATTGAAGCGCGTGGCTTGGCGGATTTCCTCGGGCGAAGGCGGAGCATCATCGGCGCCTGCTCCCGGCGGTCGTGCCGCAAGTTCCTCGGCCTGCTTAGGATCGTACCGCATACCGAGATGCTTGTCGTGCGCGACGGCGCTGAGGTCGGCGTTGATTCGGTCCGCAAGAACGGTCGGGTCGGTTGCGTTGTAATGGCCGGAAGCCAATCCTTGGGAGAGTGCTGCATCCAGCTTCGGGCGGACGTCGGCGAGCACGTAATTCGCCGCGATGATGCGCCGTACGTCGGCAACAACCTTTTGCGGGTCAGCGTGAGCGGCTGCCGCTACGGGAGGGGCTTGCTGCGCCCCACTGGTGCTTGAAACCAAAGCCAATGCCGCTGCGCTTGCGAGGATTGCCATACGCATTTCGTCCACTCCGTTCGCTTCAGCCGTATTAGTAAAGCAACACGGCTTCCAAGATTACGCAAATGCGGGGCGTCTCGCGCCAAAAATAGGCGACGCTGCCTGCCTCTGGACGCAGCAAGGCGGTCGCTTTAGGCGGGTGGCTCAGCAACCCCGGGGTAAAAATGGATCTGGATGCGGTCGTGATCGGCGCGGGCCACAATGGCCTGACCTGCGCTTACTATTTGGCGAAGAAGGGCTTGAAGGTCGCCGTGCTCGAAGCTTCCGGCACGGTAGGGGGCGCCGCGGTGACGGACGAGTTCGTTCCCGGCTTCCGGAACAGTGCCGCAAGCTACACGGTCAGCCTGCTTCAGCCCAAGGTGATCCGCGATTTGGAACTCCAGCGCCACGGCCTGCAGGTCGTGCTGCGCAAGACCGACAACTTCTTGCCAGGTGACGGCAACTATTTGCTGGCGGGCCGCAACGGTCTCACACGCAAGGAAATCGCGCGTCACGTGAAGGGCGATGCCGACGGCTACGACCGTTACATCGCGGAGCTAGACACCGTCGTCCGCTTGCTCAAGAAATGGCTGCTTCGCGCGCCGCCCAATGCCGGCGCGAAAGTCAGCGCCATTCCGAAGCTTCTCAGCCTCGGTCGTGACATGGCCGGCCTGACGCTCGCCGAAACGCGGATTGTCCACGATTTCGCGTTGCGCAGCGCCGCCGAAATCCTGGATCGCCATTTCGAAGGCGAGATGACCAAAGCGCTCTTCGGCTTCGATGGGGTCGTCGGAAATTTTGCGTCGCCCGAATCGGCGGGGACCGGCTACGTCCTGCTGCATCATCTGTTCGGAGAAGCGGCAGGCGTGCCAGGCGCTTGGGGGCACGCCATCGGGGGCATGGGCTCGATCACCCAGGCGATGGCCCGCGCTTGCCGTGAGGCCGGTGTGGATATTGTGCTCAACACACCCGTCGAGGAAGTCATCGCCAATGGCGGCGGGGTGGTGGGAGTCGTCGCCGGCGGGAAGCCGTGGCGAGCCAATACCGTCGTCGCAGGCGTCAACCCGAAGCTGCTGTTCGACCGGCTCGTCCCGGGCGGGGCCGTCGATGCGGACGTTGCGAGCCGGATGCGCGGTTGGAAATGCGAAAGCGCGACGTTCCGAATGAATGTCGCATTGTCCGAACTGCCAAGGTTCACCGTGCTTCCCAAACGGGGCAATCACCTGACCGCCGGCATCATTATGGCACCCAGCCTCGGCTACATGCATCGCGCCTATCTCGACGCGGCAGTTAACGGCTGGGCCAAGCAGCCGATCATTGAAATGCTGATTCCCTCGACGCTGGACCCCAGCCTTGCGCCAAAGGGTAAGCACGTGGCGTCGCTCTTCTGTCAGCATTTCCGGTACGACCTTGGAAGCGGCCGCAGTTGGGACGACGAGCGGGAAAAGGCCGCGGATGCGATTATCGCGACGGTCGACAGCCACGCCCCTGGCTTTGCAAAATCGGTAATCGGCCGACAAATCCACTCGCCACTGGACCTGGAGCGCCGCTTCGGCTTGATCGGCGGCGACATCTTCCACGGCAAAATGGGCCTCGACCAGCTATTCAGCGCCCGCCCAATGATCGGCGCTGCCGATTATCGAATGCCACTGAAAGGGCTCTATTTGTGCGGCTCCGGCGCGCATCCGGGCGGCGGGGTCACCGGCGCGCCGGGTCACAATGCCGCGCATGCTGTGCTTTCGGACAGGCGCTTTTGGAAACGGCGCCGCAAGTGAAGCCGCTCGAGGGCGTCAAGGTTCTCGACCTCAGCCGAGTGCTGGCGGGTCCGTGGTGCACGCAATTGCTTGCGGATCTCGGCGCCGACGTCGTGAAGATCGAACGGCCTGGAAGCGGCGACGATACTCGCCACTGGGGACCGCCGTGGCACGGCGAGGGCGAGGAGCGCGTCGCGGCCTATTTCCTGAGCTGCAATCGCGGCAAGAAATCCGCGGCGATCGATTTCTCTCGGCCCGAAGGCGCGGCGCTGGTGCGTAAACTCGCCGGGCAGGCCGACGTCGTCATCGAAAACTTCAAAGTCGGAGGCCTCGAGAAGTTTGGACTCGACGCGAAGAGCCTCCGCAAGACCAATCCACGTCTGATCTACGCCTCGATCACCGGCTTCGGCCAGGATGGCCCTTATGCCGACCGTGCCGGCTACGACTACATCATCCAGGGCATGGGCGGGCTCATGAGCATCACCGGCCTTCCTGATGGCGAGCCAGGCGGAGGGCCCATGCGCGTGGGCGTAGCCGTCGTCGACCTCTTCACCGGCCTTTACACCTGCGTGTCTATTCTCTCCGCACTCTATCGTCGCGAAAAGACGGGCGACGGAGCGCATGTCGATATGGCCCTATTCGACACGCAGCTGGCGATGCTCGCCAACCAGGCATCGAATGCGCTCGTTTCCGGCAAGGATCCGCCGCGCCAGGGGAACACCCATCCCAATATCGTTCCGTATCAGCCGTTCGACGCAGCGGACCAGCCCATCATCATCGCCATTGGCAATAATGCGCAGTTCGCCCGTCTCGCTGAGATGTGCGGCCACTCAGAGTGGATCCATGACGAGCGCTTCGCTTCGAACGGCGCCCGGGTCGCGCATCGCGAAGAAATGGTTCGGCTGCTAAGTGACTGTATTCGCGGAAAGTCCGCGGCTGAATGGCTCGATCGGCTCCAGGATGCGGGCATACCTGCAGGCCCAATCAACGGTATCAGCCAGGCCCTGTCCGACGTGCAGGCGCGGCATCGGGGCATGGTACAAACGATCGCGGGGGTGCCGTTGGTCGGCTCCCCAGTCCGACTCGACGGCGCTCGGACGGGGTCAGAACGTCCGCCGCCCGCCCTTGGTCAGCACACGGACGAAGTTGTCGCGGCACTGGGCCTCGATCCGCACGAGCTCGCGCAGCTCAAGTCCCAAGGGATTGTCGCCTGATTACTTGTCGGCCTTGCTCGCACTTTCGACCAGGAGATCGAGCTGGTTCTGGCAGCCGTTCTCGATCAGCAGCTGCGCGGCTCCGACAAGGTCGGCGGGTGAGGCCGGAATCGTCACGAACGTGACCTTGGCCTTATCGCCCGTACCCGCCCATTCGATCTGATATTCGACCGAATTCCTTACCGGCAAAGCGGTCGGCCACGCGGCGGTCGCCTTGCCCGTGGCCCAGGTCACGTCTTGGCTCTGCCCGTCCGGCGAGCGAATGCTGATCTTGGCCTCGCTGTCCGTATCGGGCCGCCAAACCTTGAGCTTCGTCGGCTGGGAGACGCACATTTTTCCGCTCTGCGTCACGTCGAGGTCCCAGATGCTTGGGTTCTTTGCGACTTCCGCCGTGCGCAGCGCGCCGAACCGCCCGCGCTTAGCGGCGGCTGAGGCCAGATTGACTTCACCAGCCGTGAAATTGCCGGGCCCGCGCAGCGTTTGCGCCGCATTCGGGCTGAGGACGGTGACGACGTCGCCGCCCTGCAGCGTGATCTTCGCACTTTCAGGGAACGTCTTGCCGGGTGGGTATGCCTTGGAGGAAGGGCCAAGGGACCGAACGACAACAACGCTTGCAACCGCGGCTGTCGAACTCAGGGCTGCCGCAACGACGCCCAACAGCATAAGCTTCGATCGCATCATTCCTGCTCCCTATTGTGCATTCGCAACATTGTACTTCATGGCTTCCGCGGCCGTCAGGCAGCGGCGGGTCGACTTGTCCTTCGCGTCGGTAGCGACGGCCTTTTGCTGATACATGACCTCCGTCAGCAGCTTTCGCGACACGCCCATCTTGATCAGGAAATCATTGTCCTCGCTGGCGAGTAGGGCCGAATCCTGCTCGACGCCACCGATGAGTCCGATCGCCTCGTCGGACCCCTTCTTGAGCTCGGAACGGACCGCGTCCTTGTCCCCCAGGTGGGTGAACATGTGGACCGCGAAAACGCCGCCCTGATCCACATAGCGAATGGCGCCTCCCATGAACATGAAGTTGCAAGCGGAAAAGCACGCCCAACCATTGGGAATTCGGGTGGGAATCCCGGTCTTTCGAATGATCTTGCCGGCTTCATTTCCGGCACGCGCGATCCCGCCAGGCGAGCGCAGCCATATTTCGTCGATCTGACCATTGGCCTGCAGCGCATCCTGCAGTCTCGCTGGGACATCTTCGTCGATCAGCCCCTCCGCCCGAAGGATGCGCTGGCCGTTCGACGTATCAAGCTCGAAACGCATCTGACGATAGGTCGAAAAATTGAGGTCCTTGGGGCAGGTCGGGTTCACCGGGTCGATGGCAGCCGTGGCTGCACCGCTGAGC
>JBKPON010000017.1:0-8285 GCA_046733135.1 Pseudomonadota bacterium
GTGTCTGCCTCGGCCGAGCTCGCCCAGGCCGATCCGGCGACAAGAAGAACGGGAACTCGCTTCACGGCGCTCTGGCTAGCCCGGTTGCGCACCTTCCACCACCGGGTCCGATTCGACCACAATGGCGCGTTATCCATTCAATCTTGTTGTTTAACATTCGTTATGCCATTCGTCGCGCCGCTCGGTACCTGCGTGATTCGCCCGCGAGGGGGAGGCTAACATGAATCGACCGAGCTCAACTCACCAGAAGAACGGCGTCTAAGCGCCACTTCAGGTCATGGCATTGGCGGCAGTCCTCAGTCGCGTCGCGGCCGAGCTCGCATTGTTTGCGGGCGTCGGCTTCTTGCTGGTCGCTGTGAACGACCTGCTGGTCGACGTCATCTATTTTGGACGAAGCATCTGGCGCGCGCTCACCATCTACAACCGTTATCCACGATCCTACGCTAGCCATTTCGTCTTCAGGAAGGATCCGAGGTTCATCGCGATCTTCGTGCCCGCGTGGGACGAGGCGTCGGTGATCGCCGCTATGCTCAAGGCGACCATCGATCGGCTCGACTATGACGATTACCGAATTTTCGTCGGGTATTACCGCAACGACCCAGCGACGGCGGCGGCGATCAAGAGCGTCGAGGACCAGCGTATCGAACCGGTCGAGATCGAGGCCGACGGCCCAACGACGAAGGCCGATTGCCTCAATCATTTATACGACGCGCTAATTGTCTTCGAGCTGAGCAACGGTCCTTCGGCCGGGGCCGTCGTGCTGCACGATGCGGAGGATGTGGTGCACCCCTACGAACTCAGGATTTTCGATGGGCTGATCGACCGAGCGGCCGTCATTCAGCTCCCGGTCCTGCCGATTCCCGACCCGAACTCGCGCTGGGTGAGCGGTCATTATTGCGATGAGTTCGCGGAGGCGCATGTCAAGGAGCTAGTGGTTCGTGAAGCGGTGGGCGCGGCGATCCCCCTGGCCGGTGTCGGTTGCGCAATCGCCCGCCGACCGCTCGCACAACTTGCGGCTCTACAGGAGGGGAAGCCCTTCGCCGGAAACAGCATGACCGAGGATTATGAGTTGGGCCTGAGGATCGGCGCGCTCGGCCTCAAGACCATGTTCGTGCGCATTCCCGCACGACCGGGGGACCGCGGAGTGGTTGCAAGCCGCGGCCACTTCCCCGCCACGGTGGGCGAGGCGGTACGCCAAAAAACGCGTTGGCTCGGCGGAATTGCGCTCGCCGGATGGGACCGGCTCGGCTGGAGCGGCGGCCTCGGCGAACGGTGGATGCGACTGCGCGATCGGCGCGGCCCACTTGCGGCGCTGCTGCTGCTTGCCGCTTACGGCGCGGCGTTTCTGTGGTCACAGATGTGGCTCGCCGAGGCGCTCGGCGCGCCCCTGCATGTGCAGGTCGATCCGCTGCTCGTCACGTTGTTGATCATCAACGGCTGGCTACTCGCGTGGCGCGTTCTCATGCGCGCTTGCTTCACGGCGTGCGCCTATGGGGCGGGAGAGGGATTGCGGTCGATCCCGCGCCTCGTCGTCGGCAACGTCATCGCCATCCTCGCCGCCGCCCGCGCCATCTCAATTCACGTCGCCGGCGGAGCTAAACGCTGGGAGAAAACCCGCCACGTCTTTCCGCGGGAGCTGCCACGTTGAGACCGTCGCTCCGTTTCCTGGGTTTGGCTATCGCGGGATGGGCAGGCATTCGCGCGGCGACAATGGGAGCGCTGCCGGGCGCGGGAATCTTCCGGATCGACCGTAGCGAGGCGAAATCGCCGCCGACGATCATGGCTACCGAGTTTCCGGCGATTCCGCCGGTCGAAACAGCCGAGGCCGCAATCCCCTTCGACAGCGGGATGCGCACTCCCGTTCAATATGTCCCGGCGGCGATCGGCGTCCCTGTGGTGATCCGACGAGGAATTGTCCCCGTCTATCACCTGCCGGCAGCGACCGATTCCCCCGCTCCCCTTCGAACCGAAGCAGCACAAATGACGCTGACCGACCCCGGTCCCGACTTCTATTCGCGCATCCCAACGCTCGATGAGTGGCCACTGACGCGGATCGTGACCGCGTCCGCGCCGCTCGGTCGCTCGCGCATTATCGTTCCCGGCCAAAGCGTTCCCGCCGCGCTTCGCCAGAATTCGCTCGACCGGATCCAGCTCACAGCCTGGGCATTGCTACGATCCCGGCGTGAGGTTGCCGGTCCGACGTCGCTTGCCAGCGCCGGTACGCTTGGAGGAAGTCAGGCTGGCGCGCGGCTCAGTTACAACGTCGCACGTCGGATCGCGGCCACCCTACGCACGAGCTCCGACGTTGGCCGCCGCGGCGGGGAGATTGCGGCCGGCTTGCGCGTCCAGCCCTTCGTGAGCATTCCGGTATGGCTCACCGCCGAGCGGCGACAACGGCTTGGCCGCTACGGCGGTGGACGCAACGCCTTCGCGCTCTTCGCCGAGGGTGGCGTTTACGATGAGCCACTACCGTGGCGGTTCACACTCGATGCCTACCTTCAGGGCGGAATCGTCGGATTTCACAGCCGTGACCGCTTCATCGATGGCGGGCTCAGCCTGACCCGACCCGTCCATAAGAACGTCTATGCGGGTTTGGGCGTCTGGGGCGGGGCGCAACCCGGTCTCTATCGGCTGGATGCCGGACCGCGTGTGACTCTGCGCATCAGGAACAACATGCGGGTGCATCTCGACTGGCGCCAGCGACTCGCCGGAAACGCCCGACCCGGCTCGGGGCCGGCGCTAACTCTCGCCGGCAATTTCTGAACGATCGATTCATTACAATGTGATCGTAATTCTTACCCATTGATCCGCGAGCTTGGCCCAAGCCGTCCTTTCCGGCTAGTCGTCAACCGCAGATGGACATCTATCTCCCCATCGCCGGACAATCCGTCAACGCGGTCTTCATCATCGCGCTTGGTTTCCTCGTCGGTCTCTTATCGGGGATGTTCGGAGTTGGCGGCGGGTTCCTCACCACACCATTGCTGATTTTCTACGGCATCCCCCCGCCGGTCGCGGTCGCATCCGCCGCGACCCAGATCACCGGTGCCAGCGTTTCCGGCGTCATGGTTCATGCGCGCCGCGGCGGCGTCGACATGAAGATGGGCGGAGTGATGATCGTCGGCGGTCTCATGGGCTCGATTGCCGGCGCCGGCCTCTTCCGGATTCTCCAGACGAGCGGCCAGGTGGATGTTGTGGTGGGCTCCCTCTACGTTCTCATCCTCGGCTGGATCGGTATCCTGATGCTCAAGGACGCGCTGGTCGCGCTCGGCTATGTCGGCACGCCTGAGCGCTCCGAGAAGCAGCCGCGACACAATCGTTGGGTTGCCTCGCTGCCAATGCGTTGGCGCTTCTACAGCTCGGGCCTCTATATATCGCCGCTAGCACCGTTGGCACTCGGCTTTATCGCCGGGACGCTGTCTGTCCTGCTCGGGAAAGGCGGTGGATTCATCCTCGTGCCGGCAATGATCTACTTGCTCGGCATGGCGGCGCGTGTCGTCATCGGGACGAGCCTGGTGATGATCCTCGCTGTCAGTGCGGCGACGACGATGGTCCATTCCCTGACGACGCACGCAGTGGACGTAGTTCTTGCCGGCTTGCTCCTCGTCGGCGGCGTGATCGGCGCGCAGTATGGAGCCTTGCTCACGGTGCGGATCAAACCCGACCTACTACGGCTGGCTCTCGCGGTGGTCATCCTCCTCGTCGCGGCTCGGATGGCGCTCGGCCTCGCCTGGCGTCCCGATGAAATCTATTCGATCGAGCTTCTGTGAGCGCGTGGCCGAAGCCTTTCCTCCTGGCGCTCCTCGCTCCACTGCTCATTGCGGCGGACAAACCACTGCTGGTGCCGGATATTTCTGCCCGACAGGTGCAAATCCGCTATAGCTTCACCGGCGCTCAGCTCCTTCTGTTCGGAGCGATCATCTACCCTGGCGGGCGGGCGCCCAGTGGTACGGCAGACATCGTCGTCGTGCTGCGCGGACCGGTGCAGCCCATCCTGATGCGCGAGAAGCAGAAGATCGCCGGGATTTGGATGAATGCGGATTCGAACCGCTTCCGCTCGGCTCCGTCTTATTACGCGGTTGCGTCCTCCCGCCCGATTTCGGATCTGGTCGACGAGCGTACCGCCGCCATTTACGAAATGGGCCTGCAGAATTTACAGCTTTCGCCCGGTGGCGGCGCCCTTCCCGACAAGGAACGGCGCTTCGAGGCGGGCCTTCTCGACCTCCGACGCCGGGAGGGGCTTTATTCGGAGAAGCCGCGCGGTGTCGAAATCACCGACCGAGTCCTTTATCGGGCGACGATCACAATTCCGAGCCAGGTACCGGTCGGGACCTATACGGCGGAGACGTTTCTCGTCGACCATGGAAGGGTGCTGGCGGCGGCCACGCGCGACATTCAGATCAGCAAATCGGGTTTCGAACGCTTCGTGGCGCTCGCTGCTCATCGTCACGATTTCCTCTACGGCCTGGTTTCCGTCGCACTATCGCTCGGCCTGGGCTGGGCGGCGGCAGCGGCGTTCCGCAGGCGCTTCTAGGCGGGCTCTAAGCCAATTTTAACCGCTCGGCGTTAAGACCGCGCTCACATTATTTAGAGCGGGGACCCGCGAGCGTATGAACGATCAGCCGAATCTGCACGAATTTCTCAATGAAGTCAGCAGCTTCAGTGAAGAAGGGGCGCCTGCGCCGGCCGCGAAGGCGGCAAAGGGACCCCATTCGCCGATCGGAACGGTGACGGAAATTGCCGGATCAGGTTCGCGGATCAGCCTGGATTCGGCCACTCTGACCGCGCTCCAGTCGCACTCCGACCCCTCGATATCGATGTCGGGTCAAGTCGGTAGCCAAGTGAAAATGGTCGTCGGCGATAGCTGGTTGATCGCCAACGTCCGTACGTTGCGGGCTGGGGATGGAAATGAGCTCGTTGCTCACGTCGACTTTCTTGGTGAGGGTACGAAGGATTCAGGAGGACAGCTCGGCAGCTTCCGCCGCGGTGTGACGCGCTACCCAATCCCGGGAGCCGAAGTGTTCCCGGTGACGACGGAGGACATGCGCGCAATCTTCGCAGCGACTGACGAGCCGCACGTCGAGATCGGCACTGTCTATCCAACCGACGACATCCGCGGCGCGCTCTACGTCGATCCCATGCTCTCCAAGCATTTCGCGGTGCTCGGCTCGACCGGTACCGGTAAGTCGACGTCCGTCGCGCTGATCCTGCACCGCATCTCTCAGCTCTCGCCCGAAGGTCACATCATGATGATCGACCCGCACGGCGAATATTCGGCCGCCTTCAAGGGCTGCGGCGAGATCTTCAACGTCGATAATCTCCAGCTGCCCTATTGGCTGATGAATTTCGAAGAGCATTGCGAAGTGCTGCTCACCACGCACGGCTCCGAACGGCAACGCGACGCCGATATCCTCGCCAAATCTCTGCTCACGGCAAGGACCAAGGGCAAGGACGTCAGCCAGTTCGGCAAGGTCACGGTCGACAGCCCGATCCCCTATCTGCTGACCGATCTCCACACGATCCTCGTCAATGAGATGGGCAAGCTCGATCGCGCTGGCGACACGTTGCCCTTCCAGCGCCTCAAGACGAAGCTGGACGAAATTCGCACGGACCCGCGCTACACATTCATGTTCTCGGGGATGCTGGTGTCGGACTCGATGGGTGGCCTCCTCGCCAAACTGTTCCGCTTGCCCAGCCACGGACGCCCGATCTCGATCGTCGACGTGTCGGGTGTTCCCTCCGAGGTCACGTCGGTCGTCGTGTCCGTGCTTGCCCGAATGGTGTTCGATTATGCCATTTGGTCGCGCACCGAGGCGCAGCGCCCCCTGCTGCTGGTCTGCGAAGAGGCTCACCGCTACGTCCCGAAGGACGAGCAGCAGGAGCACGGCCAAGCCGTCCGCCGGATTCTCGAGCGTATCGCCAAGGAAGGTCGTAAGTACGGCGTCAGCCTTGGACTCATTACTCAGCGGCCGTCGGATCTTGCCGAGGGCGTGCTTTCACAGTGCGGAACGATCGTCTCGATGCGCCTCAACAACGACCGCGACCAGGCCTGCGTGCGGGCAGCGATGCCCGAGGGCGCACGGGGTTTCCTCGACGCCATCCCAGCACTCCGCAACCGCGAATGCATTGTCTGCGGCGAGGGCGTCGCCATTCCGATCCGCGTTCGCTTCGACGACCTCGAGCCCGAGAAGCGTCCCGCCTCGTCCGATCCGAGCTTCGCCCGCCTGTGGTGCGAGACGGGTGACGAGGAGGGGATCATCAACCGCACGATCAAGCGGTGGAGAGGCCACGGGCGCTGAGCGCCCTCAGCAGACAACATTCTAGTTTGGGTCGGTGCGTTGGCTGCGAGACGAAATTTTAGGTTCGCTTCATCCCAACGCTGAGCAACGCTTTCAGCCGCGCCTTCACCGCGTCGACGAGATGGGTGTCGACCACCGGTGCGCTGGCGAAGCGGACCGACAGCGGGTTGACCGGCGTTCCATCCTTCCGCACCTCGTAATGCAGGTGGGGACCGGTCGAAAGCCCCGACGAGCCGACATAGCCGATGAGCTGTCCGCGCCGGACGGCTTCGCCAGGATAGGCCACGATTTGGCTCATGTGGCTGTAGCTGGTCAGGACTCCGCCGCCGTGGGCAATTCGGACCTGACGGCCGTACCCTCCGGCCCACCCTGCCCCGACCACCTGACCATCGGCTGCGGCAACGATCGGGCTACCCCAGCTGGCGCCGAAATCGAGTCCCGCATGGAATCGGGTGAAGTGCAGGATCGGGTGATAGCGATAGCCGAAGTATGAAGTAATGCGCCCCGCCACCGGCCAGGCCATGCCCTCGGCCACAGGCGCGGGCTGCTGTGCGTTGGCAGCGTCGATCCACTGGCTCCGGCCGTTAGCCGTCCAGCGGACGAGCTGCAGATCCTGTTCCGCGACCCGATCGAGGCCGGCGTAGAGCAAGGTCCCTTCCTGCCGCTCGCCATTGGCGGCGCGGCGGCTGGCGAGGATCAGGTCGAAGCTGTCGTTCGGCCCGACATCGCCGCCAACGTCGATTTCCGTGGCGAGCGCAGCGAGATACTGCGCTGCCACCTGAGGCGAGGCGCCCGCCGCCCGAAGCGACCAGTAGAGACCATCGCCAACGCGTCCGCGGACCCTGAGAGGCGTCGTGTCGATCGCCACTTGCGATTTGCGCAGGCGCAACCCTCCGTCATCGCGTACGACGACCAGTGTCTCACCAAGGCCGCCCTTTAGCTCAACGCGTTCGACAGACCTCATCCCGCCGTTGCTGGCGCCGAGCTCGACTGCAATGTTGGTTCCAGCCGCAAGCGACGGCGCTGCTGCATCGATCAGCTCGCCCGCCGCAACTGCGTCTCCATAAAGCGCGCCGGTGCGCATCAGCAGCGCGCGCACGCTGTCATTCTGGCCAAGCGTTGCAGTCAAATGGACGCTGGAGCGCTCGGGCGCGACCAGGATCGGCTCGACCGCCTCCGTCGCCGCCATGCGCAAGCCCGTCGAGCCGCGATTTGAGAGGGGCCCAATGCCGATCGCCCGCCATTCGCGCTGCTCATTGATGGAAATGTCACGAGCGTGCGGCAGGGACGCCCAGCCGACGCCGCTGCACAGCAGAGCGAGCGCTCCGGCCCCCTTCCACCCGACGCGCGGCAGGGCGGGCGAAATCGCGAGAGCTCCGCCCGTCCTCCGGCCGAAGGGCCGCGCCTGGCTGAAATGCGTCACCAGCACACTGCCGTGATCGCGAAACAAGGTTAAAACCACCCTAATCCCGCAAATCGGAACCTTGCGTTCCTCTGGAGCGCTGCCACATTTGCAATGATGGCGCCGCGTTCAGACGCTTTGCTCCGGGCGATCCTTGGACCGACCAACACGGGCAAGACCTATCTCGCAATCGAGCGGATGTGCGGTCACTCTTCGGGCGTCATAGGCTTCCCGCTGCGGCTCCTCGCGCGTGAAGTGTACGACCGGGTTTGCGCGATCAAAGGCGACAAGCAGGTCGCGCTGCTGACCGGCGAGGAACGCATCGTCCCGCCTCAGGCCCGATATTTTCTCTGTACCGCCGAGAGCATGCCCGTGCCGGGCGCCGACAGCCACCACGAGGGCGAACTGCAACGCGACTTCGCCTTCGCGGCGATCGACGAGGCGCAACTCGGAATCGATCCTGAGCGGGGCCACGTCTTCACTGACCGCATGCTTCGCGCCCGCGGGCGCGAGGAAACTCTGATCCTTGGTTCGGACACGTTGCGGCCGATCATTCGCGAGCTCTTGCCCGACGCCGAGATCGTCAG
>JBKPON010000018.1:0-8055 GCA_046733135.1 Pseudomonadota bacterium
TTCTTCACATTCATGGCGCGATCGCCTCCCCTGTCAGGGCTTCCTGAGTGCCCTCAGACATCAGCCAAATTGGTTAAGAAACCGTTGGGTGAGAATTGCGAGGCCGCCAAAAGCGATGGCAACCCCATACGGAATCTGCGGCCGACCCTCCCGCCGCTTGACTCGATGCCAAGCGAGGACGGCGATAGTTAGGACCCCGCCTGCAAGGGAGGTCAGCAAGAGGAATTTCACGATCGAGAGAGGCGAAAACCACAGCGCCAGAGCAGACGCGAGCTTGACGTCGCCTCCGCCCATCATCCCGACGTAAAACGCGCCGGCCATCACGAGGAACACCGTGCCACCCGCCGCAACCTGGATCGCAATTCCCGGCCAGAGCGAGAGCGCCATCGACAGCCAATAGGCCGGCGCCATCAGTGCGACCGTGAGATTCAACCGATTCGAAATGGTGAAGGTGCGGACGTCCATCGCTGCCGCGAACACGAGGATTGCGGCGAGTGCGACGAGCAGAAGCTGGGTAAACACACCGTTGAACATGGTGTCACCCCTAGACGGCAGGGCTTTCGAATTCGTAACCGGCCGCGTGGACTTCGATGTCGTGATCGTGGGGGGCGGGATTGCCGGCGCTAGTCTGGGCGCGGAGATCGCGGCCCGGCGCCACACGCTGATCATCGAGGCCGAGCTGCAGTGCGGTTACCATTCGACTGGGCGATCTGCCGCCTTCTGGCTCGAAAGCTACGGCGGCGCGCAAGTTGCGCAGCTAACCGCGGCCTCTCGTATGCTTCTCGATCGACCGCCCTCCGATTTTGCGGGGCAAGGTTTTCTGCGTACGCGGGGAGCCATTCATATCTCGCGCGAGCATTGGGCCAAGCTTCCCGCGGGCGTCGAGGCAGGGCGGATGGATCGGGCCGAGCTCGAACAGGCGGTTCCAGGCATCCGCTCCGAATGGCGCTATGCGGTCTTTGAGCCGGGTTGCGCCGACATCGACGTCGCCGGATTGCACGCCGCATACCTCCGGTGGTTTCGGCAGCAGGGAGGGCAAATTGCGACGAACTCTCGCCTAAGCCGTGCCGTCTATTCGAGGCGGGGGTGGTCGGTCATGCTCGAGAGCGGCCCAACGATCAGCGCGGCGATACTCGTCAACGCGGCCGGCGCCTGGGCCGACTCAGTGGCAGAGGCGTGCGGTGCTCGCCCGCTCGGCCTCGAGCCCAAGCGCCGCACAATGGTCCAGCTCCGAGTCGGCCGGTCCGGTCTGCGGGACCTGCCGCTGATCAAGGATGCGGCCGACACATTCTATTTTAAGGGGGAGGGCGACCGGAGCATATGGCTCAGCCCGCATGATGAGATGCCGAGCACTCCCTGCGATGCTGCCCCAGACGAAGAGGACGTCGCCGTAGCGATCGACCGCTTCGAGCGAGTTGTCGATTGGCCAATCGAGAGAGTGGAGCGCCGCTGGGCGGGTCTTAGAACCTTCGCGCCCGACCGCTTACCCGTTTATGGCTTTGACGCCCACGCCCAAGGCCTCTTCTGGTGCGCGGGACAGGGCGGATTCGGCATTCAGACGTCGCCCGCAGCGGCCAAACTCGCCGCCGCGACACTGTTGGGCCAAGAAGTCGATCGTACCCTTGGCGGGATCGATCCCGCCGTCTTTTCGCCGGCTCGATTCGAAAAAGGGGAGGTGCCTGGCACCTCCCCCGCACCAACTTTCTAACAGGGGGACGAGAGAGTCGGTGAGCCGGCGGTAAAGCACGCAAGCCCCGCGCCGCCAAATGAACTCTTGTTCAGAGACGGTGATGGCGCCGCTGCTCGTCGGCTTCGGCACAGGCGAGGCCGTCGACCCGATCATTCTCCGGATGGCCGCTGTGACCCTTGACCCAATGCCATTCGACACGATGCGGTGCAGCGGCTTCGACCAGCTCCTGCCATAGTTCGGCATTCTTGACCGCCTTCTTGTCCGATGTGCGCCAACCATTCTGCTGCCACTTGTGGATCCAGCGGGTGATCCCGTCGCGCACATAGACGCTGTCGGTGTGGAGCCTGACCCGGCAAGGGCGCTTGAGCGCTTCCAGCCCCCTGATTGCGGCCGTCAATTCCATGCGATTGTTGGTCGTAAGCGGTTCGCCGCCACTGATCTCCCGCTCCTTGTCGCCCATGCGCAGAAGCACCGCCCAGCCCCCTGGCCCGGGATTGCCGCGGCAAGCGCCGTCGGTGAACATCTCGACTTGGGGGGAGTCGGTCATCTTCAGGTTGTCATCGCGAGGAGCGGAGCTTCACTTGCTCGCACTGACGCCCGACGTCACCAGTTCGCGCGGCAGCTTGAAAACCATGCGCTCGGGGATGTGATCGGCGACTTCTTCGCTAACATCGAAGCGTTCTCGGAGGGCGTCAACGAGCTCGCGGATCAGCAGTTCGGGAGCGGAGGCGCCGGCGGTGATTCCCACTGTCCGGGGCTCGCCGAGCCAATCCCAATCGATATTCGTGGCGCGCTCGATGAGCCGGGCCGGGGCGCCCATCCGTTCAGCGACCTCGGCGAGGCGGAGCGAGTTGCTGCTGTTCGGTGCGCCGATCACCAGCACCCGATCGCACTCGGGCGCGATCGCTTTCACCGCGGCCTGGCGGTTGGACGTCGCGTAGCAAATGTCTTCACTGCGCGGCGCGCGGATGTTTGGGAAGCGTGCCTTCAGTGCGTCGACGATCGCGGCCGTGTCGTCCACCGACAGCGTGGTCTGCGTCAGGAAAGCGAGGTTCGCCGAATCGGGCACATTGATGTTGGCGACGTCCCCGACCGTTTCGACTAGAGTCATCGATCCGGGCGGCACTTGGCCGAACGTGCCGACCACTTCTGGATGCCCGGCATGGCCGATGAAGACGATGTGCCGGCCGTCGCCGATTAGCCGTTCGGCCTGTCGGTGGACCTTTGAGACGAGTGGGCAAGTGGCGTCGACGTAGGTTAGTCCGCGATCCTGCGCCTCGGCCGGGACGGACTTGGGAACGCCGTGCGCGGAGAAGACGACGGGCCGGTCGTCAGGAACCTCGTCAAGCTCATCAACGAATACGGCACCCATCTTGCGCAATCGATCGACGACGAAACGGTTGTGGACGATCTCGTGCCGCACATAAACGGGCGCTCCGAACCGATCGAGCGCCAGTTCCACGATCTGGATGGCTCGATCGACGCCTGCGCAAAAGCCCCGCGGGGCCGCGATGAGCACTCGGAGAGGGGGCCGGTTCAGCATTGGGCAAGGCATGTAAGCCTTCGCTTGCAGCCTTAGAAGGGGCTTCCTATGAACGCGGCTCGACTGGCCC
Source organism: Pseudomonadota bacterium (assembly GCA_046733135.1). Classification (GTDB taxonomy): domain Bacteria; phylum Pseudomonadota; class Alphaproteobacteria; order Sphingomonadales; family Sphingomonadaceae; genus Sphingomicrobium. The sequence goes on from JBKPON010000018.1 coordinate 3,304, forward strand.
AATGTCTTTCCGAAGGACCCGCATGAATCTCCGCCTCGCCGCTCTGCTTGCTTTGACGCTGCTCAGCGCCTGCCGCCACCGTGGCGATGTGGTGGAAGGCGGCATTTACGCCGTCCGCAGCGCTTGTCCGATTGCGGGCGTGCCTGCCGGGACCGGAGACATCACCTTGTTCAACCCGCCCGACAGCTCGGATTCGCGGAACATCGACGTGACCGCCACGATCACCGACGTTCGGGCAACGTGCCAGGATGGCGGAAACGACGTGGTTTCCACTGTCACCTTCACAATTACCGGACTTCGACGCGATGTCGGGCCAGCGCGCCAGGTCGTGGTGCCCTATTTCAACGTCGCACTGCGCGGCGGAACCACTGTCTCCGCCAAGAGTGTGGGCCAGGCCGTGCTGAATTTCGCACCCGGCGATATTCACGCCTGGACGCGCGTGCAAGCGACGATCCGCATCAACCGCGGCGCCGCAACTCTTCCCGCGGACGTCCGGCAGATATTGACGAAGCCGCGCAAGGCCGGGGACGCCGACGCAGCGATCGATCCTTTGTCGGATCCCAAGATCCGCTCGGCTGTGGCGAATGCGACGTTCGAGCAACTGGTCGGCTTCCAGATGACGCAGGACCAGCTGCGCTACAACGCGACCCGCTAGTCTCTCGTCCGATCTTCGCGTTGACTTGGACGCTTCGCCCGGCCAAGGCTCCGCGCGTCACCGGGAGCATGCTCCCGGAAAGGCCGCGCGGGAGAGTTCGCGCCGAGCGACGCGCTCGGGGCGGCGCCGAAGGAGCAACCGCCTCCGGAATCTCTCAGGCACCCAGGACCGCGCCGTGCCTGACAGTCTGGAAAGTGTCCGCTGAAGCCTCTGGCAGCAGTGGACCGCCGAAGGGGCAAAGCTCTCAGGCGCAGCGACAGACGGGGGCGGCGGCCGAAACGCTCGTCGAAGCGTTGGCTGTCGCAACCCAGCGCGGAGCGTCCGAATGAGCAGGCAAGTCCATAACGGCCCGACCGACGAGACCCAGGCAAGGGGGACGCCCTATAGTGGCGATCCGTCGGGTGGCGAGGGTTCCCAACCGGAGTCCCTCGATAAACTGCCGCTGGATGCCTGGCATCGCGGACATGGAGCGCGGATGGTCCCGTTCGCCGGCTACGAGATGCCGGTCCAGTACGAGGGAATCATCGCCGAGCATCTGTGGACTCGCGAACATGCCGGTTTGTTCGATGTCAGCCATATGGGCCAGCTGCTGATCCACGGGCCCGACGTCGACAAGGCCCTGGAGGGGCTACTTCCGGGTGACCTTCAGTTCCTCGCCGACATGAAGCCCAAATATTCTCTCCTGCTCGCCGAGGACGGCGGCATTATCGACGATCTGATGGCGACGCGACGTGGGGAGGATTTCTACCTCGTTGTCAACGGAGCGACGAAATTCGGCGACATCGAGGACCTTCGGAAGCGGCTGCCGAGCGATATCGTGATCGATTACATGAAGGAGCAGGCGCTACTTGCGTTGCAGGGCCCGCGGGCTGCCGAAGTTCTGGAGACGATCGTTCCCGGCGTCAGCGAACTCGGTTTCATGCAGGCGGGACCGTTCCGGGCGCTTGGGCATCCGCTCTGGATCAGCAGGTCCGGTTACACCGGTGAGGACGGATTCGAGATTTCGGTGCCCGGCAATGCGGTCGTTGCGCTCGCGGACGAGCTGGTCGCGAATGATGCGGTGAGGCCGATCGGCCTAGGTGCGCGCGATTCGCTGCGGCTCGAAGCCGGGCTGCCGCTCTACGGACATGACATCGACCGCGCGACGACACCGGTGATGGCAACCCTCACCTTCGCCATCAACAAGCGCCGCCGCGGCGAAGGTGGCTTCCCTGGATGTGAGCGTATTCTTGCCGAGCTGGACAATGGTCCGCCACAGCTGCGGGTCGGGCTTGACGTGGACGGTCGCCAGCCCGTGCGCGAAGGCGCGCTGGTGCTCGACGGCGAGGGCAATGAAGTGGGCCGGATTACAAGTGGCGGCCATTCGCCGTCGCTCGGACGGCCGATCGCTATGGGCTATGTGGCCACGCCTCTCGCCGAAGTTGGAACGGAACTGAAGCTCGAGCAGCGCGGCAAGTTGTTCGAGGCGCGGGTTGCCGCCATGCCTTTCGTCCCGCACCGCTATCACCGCAAGGGAGCCGCCTGATGAGCGTCTATTTTACCAAAGAACATGAGTGGATCCGCGTCGATGGCGATACCGCGACCATCGGTATTTCGAATCATGCGCAAGAACAGCTTGGCGACGTCGTCTTTGCCGAAGTGCCGGAAGCCGGCCGTCGAGTCAGCAAGGGTCAGGAAGCCGCCGTCGTCGAGTCCGTGAAGGCGGCTTCGGACGTATATGCACCCGTTTCGGGCGAGGTCATCGAAGGCAACCAGGCGGTCGCCGACGATCCCGCGCTGATCAACAAGGATCCCGAAGGCGAGGGCTGGTTCTTTAAGTTGAAGCTCGACGATCCGGCCGAGGTGGAGGGCCTGATGGATGAAGCAGCCTACCGCGATTGGGTGAAGACGCTTTGAGCGAGCCCGCCGTTTCGACAAGCAAGTGGGACGCGGCGGATTACGCTCGCGTCGGTTCGTTCGTGGCGGAACTGGCCGGCGCCGCGCTCGACTTGCTCGACCCGCAGCTGGGCGAGCGGATTCTGGACATTGGCTGCGGCGAGGGGACGCTGACGAAGAAGATTATCGAGCGCGGTTCCACCGTGCTTGGGATCGACAATTCGCCCGAGATGATCGCGGCCGCGCGCGCCAACGGTATCGACGCGGTGCTTCTCGACGTCGCGGATATGACCTTTGTCAGCGAGTTCGATGCGGCATTTTCCAACGCGACGCTGCATTGGGTGCTCGAGAAGATGCAAGCGGCTCGGGCGATCTTCCGGGCGTTGAGACCCGGCGGTCGATTTGCCGGGGAAATGGGCGGCGAGGGCAATCTCAAAACCTTGCGCGAGGCACTGGACGAAGAGTTGATCATCCGCGGCTACGTGCCGCCCCTCGAGGCAAGCAACTGGTACGCGTCGCCAGAAGAATTTGCGGCGGTCTATGAAGCGGCGGGCTTTCGCGAGATGGATGCGCGGCTGATTGAGCGGCCGACTCCGATCGACCACGGTGTCGCGGCGTGGGTAACGACCTTCCGCAAGGGTTGGCTCGACCGCGCGGGCGTGCCCGAGGATGAGCGCGGCGAGATCGCCACCGCCGTTGCCGACCGCATCGGATCCAACGTCGCCGACTACGTTCGACTTCGCTTCATCATGAGGAAGCCCGCCTGATGCGCTATTTGCCGCTGAGCGACGCCGACCGCAGCGAGATGCTGCGGGTCATCGGCGCAGGCTCCATCGAAGAACTGTTCCGCGATGTTCCGGAGCAACTTCGACTGAAGGGCCCGATCGAAAACCTCCCGATGCATGCGTCTGAAATGGCGGTCGAACGGTATATGGCGACATTGTCGCGCAAGAACATGGTCGCGGGCGACGTGCCGTTTTTCGTCGGCTGCGGCGCCTATAAGCACCACATCCCGGCGAGCGTCGACCATATCATCCAGCGCGGCGAGTTCCTTACCAGTTACACGCCCTACCAGCCCGAAATCGCCCAGGGCACGCTGCAGATGATGTTCGAATTCCAGACTCAGGTTGCCCGCCTGTACGGTTGCGAGGTCGCGAACGCTTCGATGTACGACGGCTCGACCGCGATGTGGGAAGCGATCGTCATGGCGCACCGTGTCACTCGGCGGAACAAGAGCCTGATCTCGTCCGGCGTTCACCCGCATTATGTCAGCGTCGCCAGGACGATGGCCAAGTTCACCGAGGACAGGCTGGAGACCGCCCTGCCGCAACTGAGCGGTGAGACCGACGCCGAAAGGCTGCTTTCGAGCATCGACGGAGAGACCAGTGCGGTCGTCGTGCAATATCCAGACATTCTGGGGCGGATCGCAGACCTGACTCCTATTGCGGACGCCGCGCACGCTGCGGGCGCGCTTCTGATCGCCGTAGTGACGGAGCCGGTCGCGCTGGGGTTGATCAAGTCGCCGGGTGAAATGGGCGCCGACATCGTGGTCGGCGAAGGTCAGTCGATCGGCGTTGGGCTGCAGTTCGGTGGGCCCTATGTCGGGCTGTTCGCCTGCCGCGAAAAGCATGTTCGTCAGATGCCTGGTCGGCTGGCGGGCGAGACGGTGGATGCCGAGGGCAAGCGTGGATTCGTGCTGACCCTGTCCACCCGCGAGCAGCATATCCGCCGCGAAAAGGCGACCTCGAATATTTGCACCAGTTCGGTGCTCTGTGCGCTCGCCTTCACGGCGCATCTGACATTGCTGGGCGAAAAAGGGCTGCGGCAGCTTGCAGAATTGAATCACGCGCGCGCGCGCGAAGCCGCCGAACGGCTCGCGGCGATTCCCGGGGTGGAACTGGTCAATCACAGCTTCTTCAACGAATTTACTCTGAAGCTCCCAGTCGAAGCGCGGCCGGCAGTGCACGCGATGGTCGAAAAGGGGGTGCTTGGCGGGGTCTCGCTCGGACGACTCTATCCGGGCATCGAGACGCTGCAGAACGGTCTGGTTTTAGCAGTGACGGAGGCGGCCGCCGATGAGGACATCGGCGCGCTGGAAGCGGCCTTGAGGGAGGTGATCCGATGACCATCAATCCTTCGGGCTGGCGTCCCACGACACCTGCGAACGAGCACGGAGAGACGCAGACCGTCACCGGCAATCGCGCGCTCATGCTCGAGGAACC
>JBKPON010000019.1:0-21473 GCA_046733135.1 Pseudomonadota bacterium
CGCCTGCCCGGTGCCGGATCCCGTTTGCTGCATTTCTGCAGAGGCTTTCTCGAGGTCGCCGCCGCTCGCGAAATCGAGAATGAGCTTCACCAGCTCCTCGCGGTGGACGACGTCCGCCAGCGCCTCTTTCTTGCCGACGAGCGGCGGCTGGCCAATGAGCGGGTGGCGCAGGATATGATCGGCGATATAGAACGCGTCCCTGGACTTCAGCCCCCCGTCCAGCGTGGTCAGCAGCCGGGCAATAACGATCCTCAGGGCCTTGCCCTTGAGGTCGAGCAGCCATGTCCCGAAGAATTGCGTGAGCATGGTGACCGCCGCGCTCATGATCAGCATGACCAGGGTAAAGCCGATGAGGATGTCGAGCGTCTGGAGCATGGCTTATCCTGGACTGAAGCCGCTGATGTGCCCGGCGGCGGCAGGCGCGCGTGCGGAAGCTGATCTCGGGGAACTCGGAGTCGAGCTGCTGTCTGCCATCCTCATGGGAATGCTCATGGTCGGACTTCCGAGCGCCATTAAACTAGCATTAAGTGACCGAAATTCAAAGGCGGGGCTTTCGAACGGTGAATGGGAACCGCGGCTCTCGCATAATGGCCCGCCCGCGCCTGGACGTGCCGGCTCGCGCGAGAGGTTTCGGCGTGAAGTTCTAACGCAACCGCGGCAGCTCAAGGTCAGGACGCCGGAGGCTGCGGTTCTTGGGCGGCGGGTCCAAGTAACGGATACAGGGTCGTCAGCGTGCCGAAGCTGCCTGAACGATCCGGATGATCGCCGCGCGAGCGCAGCAGGCAAGCATGGGCAAGTCTCATTCACTCAAGCTGCAAGGGGCTGGTCTGTGCCGGCGCCTGTACTGCGCTGCTCCTGCAATCCGCCGCAGCCGCGGCGTGGAACGCGCGAGGCGGTCGTGCCGCTTTGTTCAAAGCACTATCGGCTTACCCACAAGCCATCGTCGACAGCCACGTAACAATTGTTCGCTGTGGGATGGCTATTGAGGCCCGCTACCTCTTCAATTTCATTCGCTCGCCGTTCGTGCAGCGCAATATCGAGGAGATGCAAAGCGGTTCGACCAATCAAGTCGAGCTCAATCGAAGCGAGATTGTTGCAACGAAAGTCCCTTTACCGCCTTTGGCTGAACAAAAGCGAATTGTTGCGAAATTGGACGGATTCCTCGCTCGTAAGCACTGTCTCGGATCCGTTTCCGCGCTCGCTCCCAATTTCGTCCAAGGCTGGCTCGAATCGTCCGCAGCTGAATGGCTCGAGTTCCGTGCTTACCCGGTGACTACTTCAACGGGATGCCGGACGGGTCACGGCAGCTAAGTATCTGAAAATAATGGTGGACGCACTAGGGCTCGAACCTAGGACCCGCTGATTAAGAGTCAGCTGCTCTACCAACTGAGCTATGCGTCCACTGCCGTGAGGCTGAGTCTCCGGCGACCTCAAGCGCCTCTGGAGCGGCGGCGCCGGTAGCATGGGCTCAGTGGGTGCGCAACCGGCTCTTTTCAAGTCTCTAGACGAGTGGCGACCGGGACCTCTGGTGGCGTTCGAGGGCCATGAGCAAGCCCAGGCACAACATCACCGTCATGACTGCTGATCCGCCAAAGCTGACCAGCGGCAACGGCACTCCCACGACCGGGGCCAGGCCCATTACCATCATCAGGTTGATCGAAACATAGAAGAAGACGGTCGCCGAGAGGCCGGCAGCGGCCAATTGGGCGAAGCGAGTGCGGGCGTTGGCGCTGACCCTCATCCCCCACCGGATCACCGCGGCGAAAGCGAGGATCAGCAGAACGCCACCGACCAGTCCCCACTCTTCCGCCATGGTCGCGAACACGAAATCGGTATGACCTTCGGGCAAATAGTCGAGGTGACTTTGACTGCCATGGAGAAAGCCCTTGCCCCAAATTCCGCCAGAGCCGATCGCGATCTTCGACTGGGCGATATGGTAGCCCGCGCCGAGCGGATCGCTCTCCGGGTCGAGGAAGACGTCGATGCGCTTGCGCTGATATCCGTGAAGCATCCCGTAGGCGATCGGCGCGGCGACTGCCACGATCGCGGCAGGGGCAGCGAACAACCACCACGGCAACCCGGCAAGGAACATCACCGTGACTCCGCACAGCACGACCATAATGCAGGTGCCGAGGTCGGGCTGAACGAGAATCAGGAAGGCGGGGACGCCAAGGAGTAACAGTGCCGGCCAGATTGCCCGCCACTTGCGGATCTCGGCGGCCGGCACGAGTTCGTAGAAGCGGGCGAGGGTCAGCACGATCGCCGGCTTCATGAACTCCGAGGGCTGAAGGCGGATCGGGCCGAGATCGAGCCAGCGCTGGGCGCCCTTGCCGACGAAGCCGAGCATTTCCACGCCGACGAGCATCAATACGGTGATGCCGTACAGAGGGAAGGCGAGCGATTTGATCGTCGATTCGCTCATCCACGACATGGCGATCGCGACGCACAGAAAGAAGATAAAAATGATGCCCTGTTTCAATGCCCACGGCTGGGCGGAACCGCCGGCGGCCGAATAGAGCACGACCAAGCCGAAGAGGGCGATCCCGGCGACCATGAAAATCAAGCGCCACGGCAGCCGCGCGAGCGGCCGCGGGATAATGGTCGACGTGATCATGCTTGATCGGGGGGAAGCGGTGGAAGGCCGTTGGCGGAACGCCAGGCCGCGGCCTTGGCGGCAACGCGCTCTTCAAGCGTTCCACCGATGCCCTTTTCATAGGCATTCAGAGCTGCGAGTGCCTTCTGGCGATCGAATAGGAAGAGCAGTGAGTCCCGAACAAGCGGTGCCGCGACCTGGGCTCCGAAACCTCCGTGCTCCATGATCGCGGCCGCAGCGTATCTCGGGTTCTCGACCGGCGCGAAACCGACGAACAGGGAATGATCGCGCATCTTCCATGCGAGGCTCGCATTGGAACGCACGCCTCCCGCGCGCTCGGCCATGGTAATGCGACGGACTTGTGCAGTGCCCGTCTTTCCGGCCATCTTCACGTTGTCGAGCGGCAACTTGGATGCAGCGGCCGTTCCGCGCTCGACCACGCCGCCCATGGCACGGCGGACAAACTCGAGTTCTTCAGGAGTGGCGCTGATCGGCGCGAACTTCGGGTCCCCCCCGTCGCGAATCAGACGCGGCACTACACGGTGACCGCTGGCGACACGGGCACCCGCGACGGCGAGCTGGAGCGGATTGATGAGGACGTTTCCTTGGCCGATCGACATGTTGATCGTGTCGTAGGTCTGCCATTCGCGATGATATTTGCGCTGCATCCACTCGGGATCTGGGACGGTCCCGAAGCGCTGAAAATCGAACGGCAAGTCGAATTTCTCGCCGAACCCCATTTCCTTGATCAACGGCGCGAGGGCATTGACGCCAACGCGGCGACACATGTCGTAGAAATAAATGTCGCAGCTCCGGACAACGGCGTCTTCCAGGTTCACCGGGCCGTGCCGTGCATCGCAGTGAAAGACGTGGTTGCCGAGCGGGTAGGCCCGATTGCACACGACGATCTGCTTTGGGTCGACGCCGGCTTTGAGAAGGGCGATCGCCATCAAAGGCTTGATCGTCGAGCCTGACGGGTAAAGGGCCTCCAGGACCTTGTCGACGAGCGGCAAATGATCGTCCTCAGACAGCATCTTCCATTCGTTCGAACTAATCCCGTCCGAAAAATTGTTTGGGTTGAATGATGGCATCGATGGCATTGCCAGAATGTCGCCGTTGTGGACATCGAGCACGACGATCGAGCCTGACTGATCGCCAATCCGTCGGGCGGCATATTCGTGCAGGTCGGCGTCAATCGTGATCTGGACAGTTCCACCGCTACGGTCGGGCTTGGGCTCGAGTTCCTTGACCAGCCTACCACGCGCGGTGACTTCGACGCGCTGACCGCCAGGCGTACCTCGGAGCGTGGACTCCAGCGTCTTTTCAAGCCCTTCCTTGCCGATCTTCACGCCAGGAATGAGCAACAGCGGGTTCTTGTCCTCCGCTTCATATTCCCTCGCCGAGGCCGTTCCGACATAGCCGACGAGCTGCCCGACGGCCGAGGCAGCTGGATAGTAGCGTGTGAAGCCGCGTGAGGCGGCCACTCCCGGGAGCTCCGGCAGCCGAACGGTGATCGCCGCATATTTATCGTAAGGGACGTTGTCGGCGACCGACACCGGTTGGAAGCCGCGCGAGGTCTCGAGCTCGCGCTTGATTCGGTCAATTTCATCGGGCGGCAGCTGAAGCAGGTCGGCGACCGCGTTAATCACCTTGGGTGCATCAACCAGCTGCTGCGGAATGATGTCGACGCGGAAGCTGGAGCGGTTGATGGCAATCGGCTTGCCATGACGATCGATGATCCACCCACGACGCGGGGGCACGGGAATCAGCTGCACTCTGTTGCTCTCGCTAAGCAGCTGATATTTCTGGTTTTGAGCGATCGACAGATAGCCCATTCGGCCGACCAGCAGTCCACCGACCGCGACCTGCGCGCCGCTGAGCAGCAGCATGCGCCGGGAGAAGGTGATCGACTGGTGCGCGGTCGTGATGCGCATGTGTTTCACCGCCCAAGTCTCCAGCGGTCGATGCTCGCTACCAGCCAGGCTGCGAGTGGGAACGAGCAAATCGAGACCAATATTGGCGGGACGATAGCGGAGAAGGGGACGCGCGCGCCGACGAGGGCGGCGAGGCGCCATTGCAACCCTTCATTCAGCGCCAGGAACACCCCTGCAAGCCCCCATTCGATCCAATAATCGCGCCACATGGTGCGGCGATCGATCAAGTCGAGCGCCAACATGGTCATACTCCACAAAGCGATTGAAAAGCCTATTGGATTTCCGGTGAACAAGTCGTTGATGAACCCTAGCGGAGCGGCCCACCAAGGCGGCCAGGGATCCGAGCGGAGCAGTCGCCAGCCGAGCAGGATCATGTACCCGAAATCCGGGTACCAGCCGCTGGGGGAGACGATCGGAAGGGCGGAAAGCAGGGACGCGGCAAGAACCGACGCGGCTGGGATATAGGGCGCCAACTCAGATGGGCCCTGGCCGATCTTCCGCCCGTCGAACGCCGTTCGAACCATTATTGCGCCTCCGGTCCTGGAGCCGCTTCGGCGGCAACGGCGGCCGGCTCGTAGGCCGGCTCGACCGTAGCGAAGCTCGTGTTCGCGGGATCTGCGAGCGGAAGAGCGACCGCTCCGTCATCATCCAGCTTCACGACGCGAGCGACCGGCACCAGCGGAGGATAAAGGCCTCCCGTTCCCGATGTGATGATGATGTCGCCGCGCTTGAAAGGGTTACGCCCAACTTCGAGCGGGCGAACGTCGATTGTCCCATCGCCTCGGCCCTGCGAGATGACCGGGATGCCGTTTCGAAGGAGTCGCGCAGGAACGATGTTGGCGCGATCGGAGACCAGCAGCACACGTGACGCCAGCGTGCCAGCGTCGATCACTCGGCCGACCAGTCCGTCGGGCGAGCGTACGGGCATTCCAACCTGCACTCCCTCGCTCGATCCGACCGACAAGATTGCGAAGCGGCGAGGGCTGCTAAAGGAGGACCCGACGATGCGGCCGACCGCCAACGCTTTGGGGCTGTGCTCTCGGAGCTGCAGAGCGGCCTTCAACTGACGGTTCTCCTGCACAATGGCCCGCGCCTCCACCATTCGCTGGAGCATGGCCTTGTTCTCGCGCTTAAGCTGCCCGTTCTGCCGGGCTGCGTCCCAATAATTTCCAGCGCCGCTGACTAAGCCCGAAGCCGTTGCGGTGACTTCATGAAGCGCACCGGCAAGAGGGCCGGTGACGTCAAGCGCTGCCCCGCGCACGCTTTCGAAGGTCTTCGGAGCAACGAGCGACAGACCAAGCAGAACCAGGCCAACGATGATTCCCGTGATTACGGCGAGGAAGCTAAAGAATAGCCCATACTGGGCTCGACGCGACCAGCCGGGACGCGCGGTCGCCACCGCTTATGACCCCGCTAGGCCGTCTGGAGCACGCCGCGGAACTGCTCTTCCTCCAGCGCACGGCCAGTGCCGAGCGCCACGCAGGTGAGCGGGTCATCGGCGACGGTTACGGGGAGGCCGGTCTCGTCGCGCAACACTTCGTCGAGGCCCTGGAGGAGCGCTCCGCCGCCGGTGAGGACGATGCCCTGGTCGCAAATGTCGGCGGCAAGCTCGGGCGCCGTGTTTTCGAGCGCGATTCGGACACCCTCGACGATGGTGCCGACCGGCTCCGACAGCGCCTCGGCGATCTGACCCTGGTTGATCGAGATTTCCTTCGGCACACCATTGACGAGGTCCCGGCCCTTGATGTGAACCGTCTTGCCGATCCCGTCGACGGGCGGCTTGGCGATTCCAACTTCCTTCTTGATGCGCTCAGCGGTGGCTTCACCGATCAGCAGATTGTGATTGCGGCGGACGTAGGAGCTGATGGCTTCGTCCATCTTGTCGCCGCCCACCCGCACGGAAGTGGTGTAAGCGAGGCCGCGTAGCGACAATACTGCAACTTCCGTCGTACCGCCGCCGATGTCGACCACCATCGACCCGATCGGGGCGGTCACCGGCATGTCGGCGCCGATTGCCGCCGCCATCGGCTCCTCGATCAAATAGACAGCACTCGCACCGGCGTTGGATGCAGCGTCACGGATTGCGCGGCGTTCGACTGAAGTCGACCCGGATGGCACACAGATGACGATCTCGGGGAAGCGCCAGGCGCGCATTTTGCCGCCATGCACCTTGTGGATGAAGTGCTTGATCATCTGCTCGGCAACGTCGATGTCGGCGATCACTCCGTCGCGCAACGGACGGATCGCCTCGATTTGGTCCGGCGTCTTGCCCATCATCAACTTGGCATCTTCGCCGACGGCTTTCACTTTTTTGACGCCGTTGATCGTTTCGATCGCGACGACCGACGGCTCATTGAGGACAATGCCCCTGCCGCGGACGTAAACAAGCGTATTGGCGGTCCCCAGGTCGATCGCCATGTCGTGCGACATCCATTTGAACCAGCGCGTCCAGAACATGTGATCCCCGTCTCTCGCTTGTTCCTAATAAAGCGGCGGACGCTCGATCCGCAGCTTAATTTTCGATTGACCCCTATCCATTGAATGCGGTCTGAATTTTCTGGAAAAATCAGTGCTTCGCCGGCTCCATCGGATTGGGATAAGACCCTTAACATGTCAATAAGAAGGCTGCCGCTCGAGCTCATCAATCGCATTGCAGCTGGCGAGGTGGTCGAACGGCCGGCAAGCGCGCTGAAGGAGCTGATCGAAAACGCGCTGGATGCCGGCGCGACTCGGGTGTCCGTGCGCCTGTCGGCTGGAGGCCTCGAGGGGATCGAGGTGGTCGACAATGGCTCGGGAATGACTCCGGACGAAATGCGGCTCGCGCTGGAGCGGCATGCGACGTCGAAGCTTCCAGGCGATGCGATCGATCGAGTGACGAGCTTCGGCTTTCGGGGTGAGGCTTTACCGTCCATCGCGAGCGTCGCGCGCTTGACTCTCGAAAGTCGCGTTCGCGGCGCGGATGGCTGGCAACTCGTCGTCGATCATGGCGAGGCTGTCGGGGAAGGTCCGGCCGCACTTCCGCCGGGGACTCGAGTTCGAGTCGAACGTCTGTTCGACAAGGTGCCGGCACGACGCAAATTTCTGCGCAGTCCACGGGCCGAATATTCCGCCTGCCTCGACACGGTAAAGCGGCTGGCCATGTCTCGAAGCGATATAGGTTTCACTCTCGACCATAACGCGCGCCGAGTGCTCACACTGCTTCCGGCCGCTGCCCCAACGCGCGTTGCCGAGCTTCTGACGCACGAGCTCGACCGGCATGGGATCGGGATCGATTTCGACCGCAACGGCCACCGGCTCACCGGGGTCGTTAGCCTGCCGACCTTCAACCGGGCCGTGGCCGATCAGCAATTCCTGTTCGTCAATTCTCGTCCAGTGAAGGACCGGCTGCTGGTTGGGGCGCTGCGCGCTGCCTATCGCGATCTTATTGCCCGAGATCGCCACCCAATCGCAGCTTTGTTCGTCGACGTTCCGCTCGACGAGGTCGACGTGAACGTGCACCCAGCGAAAACCGAAGTCCGCTTCCGCGACCCGGCCGCGGTGCGCGGCCTGATCGTTGGCGGTCTGAGGCGAGCGCTCGACGAGGAAAGCCAGCGCAGCGCGGCGCGTGAGCAGGCGGCTGCGCTCGTAATGTGGACGAGTGGCGCGACCTATGATCAGAAATTAACTCGTCATCCTCGCGAAACCGGGGATCCAGAGGAGCAAGAAAGCTGGGCTCCCGCCTTCGCGGGAGTGACGAGCGGGTGGATTGCGGAGCCACATCGCCTCTTCGAACAAGAGCCCGCCGCTCGGGCAGAACCCGCGGTCGAACCCGTGCCGAGCCATCCGCTCGGAGTGGCGCGCGGGCAGGTCGCCGCCACCTATATCATTGCCGAAGCCGAGGACGGGCTGGTGATCGTCGACCAACATGCAGCGCACGAGCGTCTGGTGCTCGAACGCATGCGCGCATTGCGACAGGGCGGGTTGGTTGCTCGTCAGACATCATTAATTCCAGAGGTGGTCGAACTGGACGAACCCGACTGCGATCGCCTCGAGGCCGCGGCCGAGGAACTACAAGAGATGGGCTTGGAGCTCGAACGCTTCGGTCCGGCCGCCATGTTGGTCCGCGCCGTCCCCGCCGCGCTTGGCAAGACGGACGTTGCCGGACTGCTCGCCGATCTCGCGGCCGAGATCGTGGAGCTCGGCGGCCCGCTCAGCTTGCGCGACAAGCTCGATCACGTCGCCGCGACCATCGCTTGCCACGGATCGGTGAGGGCGGGGCGGGTGCTCTCGGTTGCGGAAATGAACGCGCTCTTGCGGGAGATGGAGGTGACCCCACGCTCGGGCCAATGCAACCACGGCCGCCCGACCTGGGTGAAGCTCGGCCATGGGGAAATCGAGAAATTGTTTGGCCGGAAGTAATTGCGCTGCGGACGCCCGCTGCTAAGTTCGCCCCAGGGAATGGGGTCTCCCTTATAACCGCCGTTCGGCTGATGGCTCCTACAAGCGCACTCGTGTCGCAGTAGGAATCTTATGCTCTATCTTTTCGTCTTCATCGGTGCTGGCATCGGCGGAGCCTTTCGTCACTGGGTCAATATCGCCGCCGTGCGGTTATTCGGCTACGGCTTCCCCTTCGGTACCCTCATCGTAAATGTGGTCGGATCGTTCTTGATGGGGTTGCTCGCCGGCTATTTCGCCTTCCGGCCGGGCATCAACCAGCACTTCCGGCTCTTCCTCACCACCGGCGTCTTAGGAGGGTTCACCACCTTTTCGGCCTTCTCGCTCGATGCCGCACTCCTGATCGAACGCCACTCGTACGGCCTCGCGGCGGGTTACGCCGTTGGGTCGGTCGCCGCCAGCCTCTCGGCATTGTTCTTAGGCCTGGCCCTGTTTAGGAGCGCGGGCCACCTACCATGAACATCGATCTCATTCCCGTTGGCGACGACCCGCCGAACAGCGTCAACGTCGTTATCGAAGTGCCGGTTGGCGGCGAGCCGGTGAAGTATGAGTTCGATAAGAAGTCGGGCGCCCTGTTCGTTGACCGTATTCTCCACACGCCGATGCGCTATCCGGCCAATTACGGCTTCGTTCCCCACACGCTCTCACCCGACGGTGATCCGCTGGATGCGCTTGTCGTCGCCCGAACGCCTTTCGTGCCCGGCTCCGTAGTTCGCGCCCGGCCGATCGGCGTTCTCAACCTCGAGGACGAGCACGGCGGGGACGAGAAGCTCATCTGCGTTCCCGTCGATTCGACGTTTCCTTACTATACCGATGTGGGAGAACGTCATGACTTGCCGTCGATTGTACTCCAACAGATCGAGCATTTCTTCACTCACTATAAGGACCTCGAGCCGGAGAAGTGGGTGCGCGTCGGGCGGTGGGGAGCCGCCGAGGATGCCAAGCGCGTGCTGATCGAGGCGATCGAACGTGCCAAAATGCACGTTGGAGCGGATGGCTGAAGCGCTTGTGACGGGACTTCCGAAGGCATTTTTGTTACAGTGACGGTTCCGGAAGGAGAGCCGCGTCATGGCAAGTCGGGACCGAATCTATTTCGCGCGGCGGGCAGCCGAGGAGCAAGAGCTGGCGAGCGCGGCTTTGGACCCCCACGTCGCCGAGACTCACCGCCGGCTGCAACGCGCCTACCTTGAACGGGCGAGTGTGGGCGAGCGGAGTCCCAGTGAGCCGGACGCTATTTCCGGCGCTCCGCTTCACGAAGGCGCCTAAAGGTCTCGTCGAGCAGACTCTCCCGGGCTTGCGCCCGTTCCGACTCAAGGCGCCGGTACCCGCTCGCTTCTTCCTCGCTTAATTCCTCGGCAAAGCGACCCTGACGGACTTCCTCGAGCACTTTGGTCATGCGCAGGCGAAGGTCACTATCGATGATCCGTTTGCCGCCGAGGAAGGCGCCGAGCTCGGCCGTGTTAGAGATTGCCTCGCGCATTCCCCCGATCCCGCGGGCTTCAATTAGCTCAGCGATGAGCTTCAGCTCGCCGACGCATTCCAGATAGGCGACCTCGGGCGAAATTCCGCCTGCTACTAGGGTCTCGAAGCCGGCGATCAGCAGTTCGGGGACGCCCCCCCAGACGACCGCCTGCTCATTGAACAGGTCAGCTTCGGCTTCCTCAGCGAAACTGGACGCGATCAGCCCGGCGCGTGCGCAACCGATCGCTTGGCCGTATGCCAATGCAATGTCGCGCGCCTTGTTTGTGGCGTCCTGCTCGACCGCCCAGAGCGCGATCATTCCTCTGCCCTGCTGGTAGAGCGCGCGCAGCGCCGTCCCCGGGCCCTTGGGCGCAACCAGAAACACATCGAGGTCGGAGCGCGGTTCGACGAAACGGAAGCGCACCGACAGGCCGTGGCTGAACCCGAGAGCCACACCCTCACGCAACAATGGCTCGATCTCAGCGTAGAGCGGACCGTGAATCTCGTCGGGTGCCAACATCATCACAACATCGGCGGAAGGGACGGCGCGCTCGATCAAGTCCGTCGTTAGTCCAGCAGCTTCGGCCTCTGCTGTGCTCCCGGAATTTCCGCGAAGCGCGACCACGACATCGATCCCGCTGTCATGCAGATTGAGTGCCTGCGCTCGGCCCTGATTGCCATAGCCGATGATCGCGACGCGCTTTTCGGCGAGTGGCGCGGGATCGATATCGGCTTCGCGCAACAAATCCATGGATGGCGCCTAGGCGGTTGCTCCAAGGAGTTCCAGCGCGCGTGGCACCGAGGCTTTGTCGAGCGATTTGCAAAATCGCGGCCATTCCGGCGGAGGCTGGTGCGCGAACCACGTGTATTGGCGCTTGGCATAGCGGCGGGTCGATTGCTGGCCGGCGGCAATTGCCTCTTCGAGCGATATCTCGCCCCGCAAGTGCGCGGATATCTCGCGAACGCCAATTGCGCGCATGATTGGCAGGTTCGCTTGGGGCTTGCGCCCGAGCAGCGCCTTCACTTCCTCGATCGCACCACGCTCGATCATTAGCGCGAAGCGCTTGTCGCAGCGCCCGTAAAGCCAATGACGTGGTGGCAGCAGTATGAGTGGCTGCAGCTCGACTGTATCCGCGATGCCGCCTTCGCGCTGCTCTTGCCATTCAGCGATCGTCCGGCCGGTCGAAATGACCACTTCTAGCGCGCGCGCGATGCGCGCTGTATCCGCCGGCCCCAGTCGCGCAACTGCGGTGGGATCGAGTCCGAGGAGCTTCTCTCGATTCTCGGCGACCGATGCGTCGCGCACTCGCTGCCGCACGTCGGGATCTATCGGCGGTACCGGCGCAATCCCGAATAGCAGCGTTCGAATGTAGAGCCCCGTGCCGCCGACGAGGATCGGCAGCCGTTCGTGCGCATGCGCGTCCGCGATCTCGAGTCGTGCCAATTTGGCCCAATCTGCCGCTGAGTAGGGGCTCGAGCCGTCGGCAATACCGTAAAGCCGGTGCTCGGCCCGGGCGAGTTCGGTTTTCGTCGGGGCAGCGCTGAGGATCGGCAGGTCCCGGTAAATTTGCGCACTGTCGGCGTTGATGATCACGCCGTTCGTCCGCTCGGCCAACTGGAGCGCAAGTGCCGACTTGCCGCTTGCCGTCGCTCCGGCAATTAGTGTGAGCATGGCCATTGCGACGCTGATAGCAGCCGGGCGGCTGGATGACAGATTGATCGACCGAGCTCTCGGGCTCTTGCGAGAGTTCGATTCCAAGGCCGCGTTCGTCCGTTGGATCGATGAGGGCGACGCCGCGGATCTGCGTTTCATCGGCGAGCCCAAGAGCGCCCGTTGGGCTCTGTCCAAGCTTGAGGGAGTGGACGTAGTAGTCCAGGCCGATGAGCCTCGTTGGAAAAAGCTGCTGGTCGCCGACATGGATTCCACGGTCATCGGCCAGGAATGCCTCGATGAGCTTGCCGATTATGCGGGCCTCAAGGAGAAAGTCGCGCGAATCACCGACCAGGCGATGCGCGGCGAGCTCGATTTCAGTGGGGCTCTGCGTGAACGTGTGCGACTTCTTGCCGGGCTCGACGAACGGGCGCTGAGCCGTTGCCTCGACGAGCGCGTGGAAGTCACCGCCGGTGCCGAGACATTGGTCCAGACAATGCGTGCAGGCGGCGCCAGCTGCCTTTTGGTTTCGGGAGGCTTCCTGTCATTCGCCGATCCAATCGCGAAGGCGGTCGGGTTCGATCGCGTGAAGGCCAACAGGCTGGTGTTCGTAGGAGGGAAGCTCAGCGGCGAAGTTGGCGATCCGATCGTCGACGCAATGTCCAAGCGTGAGGCCCTGATCGAGGCGCGCGAGCAGCTTGGGCTACAACGAGGCGAAGTGCTCGCGGTCGGGGACGGGGCGAACGACAAGATGATGATCGAGGAAGCGGGCCTCGGTATCGCCTACAAGGCGAAGCCGGCGCTCGCCGAGGCAGCCGACGCCGAGCTCAAGCATCATGGACTAGACGCTCTGCTATGGATCCAGGGAGTGAGTCGCCGCGATTGGTTTCGCGGCTGATCACTTTGCCAGCATCGGAAAGCAGGCCTGGCCAACCGCCCGGCACGCGGCCGTAGCTGCCGCTTTGCTTTCGAACGGTCCAACTTGCAGTCGGGTAACAGTGCCGGCGACAACGTAGAACGGCCGCCGACCGGCAAGCGCGCCGTTGCTCGAGAGCCGTTGGTATAACGTCTCGGCTGAGCCCCGTTGGGAGAAAGCGCCCAGCTGGATCCTCCATGCGCCAGTTGCCGCCTGCTTAAATGCAGGTTTCGGAGTTGGCTTGGGCTTGATCACTGCCGCCATCTGCGAGGACCGTTCGCGTTTCGATTTCGGCGGGGGCGAGGCCTTCGCCTTGGAGCGGGCGACAGCGATCCCCTTTTTTCGGTCGTCGAGAGAGAGAATCTGGTCGAGCTGCTTCAACGTCTCCTTCGCTGGAGCAAGGCCTTGCGCCGCCGCGCGGCTCACATAGGCGTAGCCGAGCACAGGATCCTGGGTGAGGCCGTCGCCGTTCACCAAGGCAGTACCGTAGACGAGCAACGCGCGCGGCTCGCCTTTTTCGGCGGCATTCTTCAGCCAGCGCAGTCCTTCAGCCTGATCACCATTCTGGAAAAGCAGCAGTCCGAGCGTGGTCTGCGCGTCGACGTGCCCTTTCTCCGCCGAGCGCTCGAACCAAGTCTTGGCGACAGCGAGGTTCGTGGGCACTCCTCGGCCGAGACGATAGGCTTGTCCGAGATTGAATGCCGCGTCGGGATCGCCTTTCTCCGCGAGCGGTCGCCAGATCGTCACTGCGTCCGCATAGTCGGCGCGCTGCCAGGCCTCGATTCCGGCTTTCACCGACTGCGCTGGAAGAGCTGACGGACTCGCCAGAACCAGTGCTGCGGCCACCAAGCGTCTGGCACTCATACGTTCGTCCACCCTGGAGCGAGCTTACTCCACCGCCGCGCGACCGCAACAGCGTCGTGACGATGTTAACCAGATTTTAGAGGCTGCAGTGTCACTTCCCTTCCTGAACTGACGTCATTCGGTGAGGGGAAAAGCATGCGCGTCCTGGCATTGGCATCGCAGAAGGGCGGGTCGGGCAAGACGACCTTGTCCGGTCATCTCGCGGTGCAGGCGCAAATGTCGGGGGCAGGCCCGGTCTGCCTCATCGACATCGACCCGCAAGGCAGCCTTGCCGATTGGTGGAATGAGCGTGAAGCCGACATGCCGGCTTTTGCCCAAACCACCGTCGCCCGTCTCGCCAGCGATCTGGAAGTGCTTCGTCAGCAGGGCTTTCGCCTAGCCGTCGTCGACACGCCTCCGGCCATTACCATGGCGATCCAGAGCGTTATCGCGGTGGCGGAACTCATCGTCATCCCGACTCGCCCCAGCCCGCATGACCTTCGAGCGGTCGGCGCCACCGTCGACCTCTGCGATCGCGCCGGCAAGCCGTTGATCTTCGTCGTCAATGCGGCGACTCCGAAAGCCAAGATCACCTACGAAGCGGCCGTCGCGCTGTCGCAGCACGGCACGGTTGCTCCGGTCACTCTTCACCACCGCACCGACTTCGCGGCCTCAATGATCGATGGCCGCACGGTGATGGAGATCGATCCACAGGGTCGCTCGGCCAAGGAAGTCGAGGAATTGTGGGAGTATATTTCCGATCGCCTCGAGAAGAATTTCCGCCGGACGGTGTTCGCGGCGCCCGGTGCGGCGCCCGGTGCTGGTTCGGCTAGTCCGCGTCCCGTCGGCGGCTTCGGCCGTCGCGTGGTCGGCCAGTAAGGAGGCGTGTCGGTGGCCACTGAAGCCAAGCCATTCGCTTCTCTCTCTTCCGGACTTCTAGCTCGCAAAGGCGCCGCTCGTCCCGCCATGCGCCCGCAAGGCTTCGGCCAGGGAGCGCCCGGTCTCGAGGACCTGGGCTGGAACGATATGGGATTCGAACCGCCAAAGCCGGTCGTCGCGCCGGTGCGCGATGCCGATCACGACGCCTTCGGCGAAGAAATTGCCGACGAACGGCGCGTCCATCCGACGGGCCTGACGCCGGTCCAGTCGCCGGTTCATGGGCAGCAGGCCGAGCTGGCCGACCGTCTGGGGGTCAACGACGAAGAAGAATATGACGAAACCGCCGAGCCCTTCGAAGGCGACCCGACGCCCGTCGTGGCGCTCGCTCCGCCGGTACAAGCGGCTCCGCGCCGCCCGTCCAAGCCGCGTGCTTTGCCTGGGAGCAAGGGCAAAGCCGCGTTCACGCTGCGGCTCGATCCGGAGCGGCACCTCAAGCTGCGGCTCGCCTGCGCGGTCAACGGCCGCTCGGCGCAGCAGCTTGTGACCGATGCTCTGGATCAGCTGCTCGTCGGCATGCCTGAATTGGATGCCATGGCCGACAAGGCCAAACGTAGGGGGTAGATCATGTCCAAGCCATTCCGCTTAGGCTCCGCCATTTCGTTTGTGGCGTTGGCCACGGCGATTGCCGGATGCGCCGTTCCACAAAAAGTAACGGGCTTCGGTGGAAAGGCGAACGGAAACGTCGGACTCGCCACCCGGGCGCTGATGGCACTCAACGCCAATGATGTCCCGACCGCCATCGACTTTGCCGAGCGGGCCGTCGAAAAAACACCGGGCGATGCCGGCTTCCGGGCCTTGCTCGGGAATGCTTATTTCGCCGGGGGACGTTTTTGGTCGGCCGAATCGGCATACAAGGATGCCCTGTCGATCTACTCCAATCAGCCCGCTGTCGTGCTGAAGTTGGCACTGGCCGAGATCGCTCTTGGCAAGAACAACGAGGCGGCGACTTTCCTGCACAGCGCCCAGCAGATGCTGGACCCTGCGGACTATGGCCTTGCCTTGGCTCTCGCCGGTCATCCGGCTGATGCGGTTCCGGTGCTTGAGGACGCCGCCCGCGTCCAGGGCGCAGATTCTCGAGTCCGGCAGAACCTGGCACTGGCTATCGCCCTGTCCGGGGATTGGAAACAGGCCCGCATTATCGCCGCTCAGGACGTCCCCGCCAATCAGCTCGACGGCCGCATTCAGCAGTGGATGCAGCTCGCCAAGCCAGCCAAGCCCTCGGACCAGATTGCGGCACTCGTCGGCGTGAAACCGGCGCCGGCCGACCAGGGGCAGCCCATCCGGCTCGCACTGCGCAAATCCGACACGCAACTCGCCCAGATGGCGGCGGTCGCCGATCCAGCGCCTGTCGTCGAGCCTCAGATTGTGGAAGCCGTCGCGCCGTCGAAGGCCGTTCCTCAGCCGGAGCCCGCTATCGCTCCGGCACCGCCTCCGGCAGATGCGGATCGGACGCCGGCGATCGCGGAAGCTTCCCCCGCGCCCGTCACGATGGCGATCATGGCCGGTACCCCTCAGAAAGCGCCCACATCCCTCGCAGTCTTCGCTCGGAAGGCGAAGCCTGCGCCGGCCGCCAAGCCAGCCAAGGCCCGCCAGGCGGCGGCTTCATCGCCGAAGCGTCGCGGTAATTCGAATACGGTCGTTCAGCTTGGCGCCTATCGCACGCCGCAGAACGTCAACGCGGCCTGGCATCAACTGACGGGCCGCTATCCAGCCCTCCGAGCATATTTGCCTATGCGGGCCCGCTACGTCTCACCCAAAGGCGTCTTCTGGCGCCTCTCGATCCAGGGGTTCAACAATCAGCGCGAGGCGCTTGCTCGGTGCAACACGCTGCGCGGTCGTGGCGGAAGCTGCTTCGTGCGCAACTTCGCGGGGGACATGCCTGTCCAATATGCTGCGCGCTAGGCGACGAGGGTTTCCAGGCAGGCCATTCGTACGGCCACGCCCATTTCGACCTGAAGCGTGATCAGGGAACGTTCGGGGTCGTCGGCCAGGCTGCTTTCAATTTCGACATCGCGGTTTATTGGGCCGGGGTGCATCAGGATGGCGCCAGAAGCCGCAGTTCTCAAACGCTCGGCGGTAAGGCCGTAACGCGCCAGGAACTCCCCTGGTGCGTCGCCCAAGTCTTCCTCTAGCCGCTCGCGCTGAACGCGCAGCATCATCACCACGTCCGCTCCCTTGATCGCTTCATCCACAGACAAGGGTGGGACACCGTCAGGCACGAGCTCCGCCGGGCCGGCCAGACGGACTTCTGCCCCCAGGCGAGTAAGAAGCTTCGCATTCGAGCGAGCGACGCGGCTGTGTCGGATATCGCCGCAGATCGCCACCTTCAGCCCCGCTACGCGTCCGAATCGCTGGCGTATGGTCGCGGCGTCGAGCAGGGCCTGTGTCGGGTGTTCGTTGGTGCCGTCGCCAGCGTTGATCACGGGGCAGTCCATGATCAGAGCCACAGCCGCTGGTGCGCCGTTCTCGCGGTGCCGAATGACGAGCACATCAGGGTGCATGGAGTTGAGTGTTCGAGCCGTATCCTCGAGTGTTTCCCCCTTCTTTACCGAGGAATGTTCAACCGGCAGGGTGACAACCGACGCGCCTAGCCGATGGGCGGCGGTCGCGAAGGACATGAGCGTCCGCGTCGAGTTTTCGTAGAACAGGTTGAAGACGATCTTGCCGGTGAGCTTGTTGCTCGAACGTCCAGCGCGGCCCTCTGCGAAGAAATGATCGGCCCGGTCGAGGATTGCAGCGATCTGGTCGTCGCTGAGCGAATCGATCGAAAGGAGGTCCACGAGGTTCTCGCTTATTGCCGACTCGGAAGATTCGCCAGAGCGTCGATCGCACCCTGCAAGATGTGCGCGGCGGCGAGCGCGTCTACCATCTCGGCCCGGCGCGCGCGGCTGACGTCGGCTTCGATCATTGCCCGCTCCACCGCTTGCGTGGACCAACGCTCGTCCCAGAGAAGGATGGCGAGGCCCAAGGGCGTAAGGTTGCGGGCGAAGGCACGGACCGATTGAGTACGGCGGGAGTCGCTGCCGTCCATGTTCAGCGGGAGCCCGACCACCAGACCAACAACCTCCTCGCGAGAAATGATCGAGCGCAGCGCTTTGAGATCTTGCGTGAACTTGGTCCGGCGGATGGTTTTTGCCGGGCCCGCGAAATTCCAGCCGGCATCGCAGACAGCAACGCCGATGGTTTTGGTTCCTACGTCGAGTCCCGCAAGCTTGCCGCCGCTCGACAGAATTGCTGCGAACTCCGCGAGTTGCGAGGTGATCAACGGTGCCATGCCCGTAACCTCCGCTCGGAATCGTGACCGATTGCCCGCCAAAACAGCGCAAAATCGTAGACATGATAGTTGTTGCCGGGGAGCACGAACGGCCCGAGGGGTGGGATGCGACCTGTCAGCATCAATAGGCCCTTGTCGCAATGTGCTCCGACCTGGCCCGTCGATAAGCTCGCCGAAGTCAGGTCGGCTGTTGGAACGAGCGTCCCCGGATTATCAACTGCTGGCGCGGCCCCATTTTCTGTTCCGGTAAGCGGGTTCACGCACAGCACGTCCGCGCGTTTTCGTGTTTTTCCAGCAAAGCCTGCGGACTTCTCGTAGGAATTGAGAACCAGCTCAGGATTGGCCGGCTCCCCGAAACTCATCCAGGAAAGGATGCAGCCGGCCTGATCCACGGAACGACAGGCGGGAAGGCCAAGCGCCGGGAGATCCGCCGCAGTGCTGATCGGCCAGCCGACGACATAGGCTGCAACCACGCGCTTTGCGATCGGTCTGCCGGCAATCTGCTCGCGAAGCAGCCTTTCGAGATGGAGCGCACCTTGGCTATGGCCCGCCAGGATGATCGGGCCTCCCTTGGGGACTTGCTCAAGAAAGGCGTGGAAGGCCGTCGCAACATCAGCATAGGCAAGATCGAGAGCCTTGCGAGCATCGGAGTTGTCGAGGAGGAATGCGCCGTAGGCAGCCTGTCGATATCGCGGCGCCCAGATGTAGGCGTCTTGATTGAATGCGCTCGCTTGACTTTGCACGAACAGGTGCGTGCGGAATTCCGTTTGACCGCCGGGAAGGAGCGGCGCGTTCCAACGGTCGCGCTCGAGGTAGGTCGTTGGATGGACGTAAAAAACGCTTGCGCCAGTCGTGGATGGATCGACGCTGGAGTCGTTGGTTGGTCGCCATCGGGAGGGGTCGCTGGCAAGTCCGGGCCGCGCGATCCAAGCGTCGAGCCGATTGTAGTCGGGCTGGCCGCCCGCCTCGGCAGCTTCGAAGTGGCCCTTGGGCGTTGCCTCCTTGAGGAGCAGGTCACCGCCGAATTCGAAGATGGCGAAGGCCGCACCGACGACGATCAGCGTCACGATGGCCACCGCCGCCAGGAATCGCCGAGCGCACATTTGAAGGGCGGCCCTATTGGTGCGGAGCAACGCCGGCAAGCGCCCCCATTGTGCCTCGCCAAGGCTCGGCATAGGCTGAGCCAGCGGTCTTTCCAAGGTGATCGGGGTTCGGAGTTATGCGCTTACCGGCTTTGTTCCTTCTCGCGATCGCCGCGCCTACGCTTGCCGGCTGTGTGCCGATGATGGCTGTTTCCGCTGCCGGCATGGTCGCCCAAAGTGCCCAAGGGCCGGTGATCGGCAACGAAGGGCTCCAGCCCCAAGCACGAGAGGCGTGCAGCACCCGGGCGGCGCAGTACGGCGCGGTCCACGTGATCGACGTCCAGCAGTACAGCGTGAGCAAGATCATCGTCTGGGGAACCGTCGACGACGGTAAGGAAAAGCGCTCGTTCCAGTGCGACTTCGGGACCAAGATCACTGGGTTCAAGCTGCGCCCGATCACTCCGCCACGGTGACGGAGCCCCGATGAAGGACGACGTGCGGATCCGCTCGGTCGAGCGGAAGGACTTTGATCAGTGGCTGGGGCTGTGGGACGGCTATAATGAGTTCTACGGACGCATCGGCCCAACCGCGCTACCTCGCGAAGTCACCGAGACGACGTGGGAGAGGTTCTTCGACCCCGCCGAACCGGTGCATGCTCTCGTGGCCGATTATGACGGGCGATTGGGTGGTCTGGTCCATTATCTCTTCCATCGCAGCACCACGGCGATTGCCCCGATCTGTTACCTCCAGGACCTGTTCACGTCCGAAGGACTGCGGGGCAGGGGCGTCGGGAGCCGCTTGATCGATGCCGTCGCCGAAGCCGCTCGGATGGAAGGATCGCCGCGGGTCTATTGGCAGACGCACGAAACGAATCAAACGGCTCGACGGCTTTACGACGAGATCGCGGAATATTCCGGCTTCCTTGTATATCGAATGCTGCTCTGAGGCCTTCGCGGTTGCCGCGTCGGCGGGCCGTCGCTATCCGCCCGCCCCATGCCCGTAAGCAATGAACAGGTCCGCCACATCGCGCAACTGGCCAGAATCGCGATGAGCGACGAGGAACTCGAGCGGCTGGTGCCTGAGCTCAACAATATCCTTGGCTGGGTCGAGCAGCTGGGCGAGGTCGATACCGACGGGGTCGAGCCCCTCGCTACCGTGATCGACCAGAAGCTGCGCCTGCGCGAAGACGCGGTGACCGACGGTGATTGCCGCGACGACGTGCTCGCCAATGCGCCTGACGCACAGCATGGTTTTTTCGCGGTGCCAAAGGTGATCGAGTGATGGGCGTTATTGCGAGGAGCGTAGCGGCGAAGCAACCCGTCGCGACTCTCGATTGATTCGCGCCGCCCGCAACGATGGAACTGAA
The DNA here is from genome assembly GCA_046733135.1 of Pseudomonadota bacterium. GTDB lineage: Bacteria > Pseudomonadota > Alphaproteobacteria > Sphingomonadales > Sphingomonadaceae > Sphingomicrobium. The sequence goes on from JBKPON010000019.1 coordinate 20,494, forward strand.
ATGACTGAATTAACTAGCAAAACCATAGCGGAGCTGCGGGAGGGCTTCCGGTCCGGTGAGTTCACCGCGCGGGAGATTGCGGAGCAGTACAATAGCGCCGTGGCCGCGGCGCGGCTGCTGAATGCCTACACGGTCGAGACGCCGGAGGACGCAATGGCGGCCGCGGACGCCGCGGATAAGGCGCGCGGCCATGACGATCTGCCGCCGCTGGCGGGTATTCCGCTTGGTATCAAAGACTTATTCGCGACGCGCGGCGTGGATACGACTGCCGGGAGTCATATTCTGAAGGACTTCAAGCCGACGTATGAGAGTAGGGTCACAGCCAACCTGCGCAAAGCGGGAGCGGGCATGCTGGGTAAGCTCAACATGGACGAATTCGCGATGGGTTCGTCGAACGAAACCAGCGCTTACGGGCCGGTGATTTCGCCGTGGCGGCGCAGGGGAAGCAACGTCGGACTAACGCCGGGCGGCTCATCGGGCGGTTCGGCAGCAGCGGTCGCTGCGGAGATCGCCCCCGGAGCGACCGGGACAGACACTGGCGGTTCGATCCGCCAGCCCGCGGCGTTCGCCGGCATTTGCGGGATCAAGCCGACGTACGGGCGCTGCTCGCGCTGGGGAATCGTTGCCTTCGCCAGCTCGCTCGATCAGGCGGGGCCGATGGCAAGGACGGTGCGCGACTGCGCGATCCTCCTCCAGGCGATGGCTGGCTTCGATCCGAGGGACTCGACCTCACTCGACCTCCCCGTGCCGCAGTGGGAACAGAATTTATCTAGCAATCTCAGCGGCAAGCGAGTTGGTATTCCCACAGAGTATCGAATTGACGGAGTGCCGCAGGACATCGATTCTCTGTGGAATCGCGGCATCGAATGGCTGAAGGACTCGGGCGCGACTCCGGTCGAGATCAGCCTTCCCCATACAAAGTATGCGCTTCCGACTTATTACATCATCGCCCCCGCCGAGGCTTCGTCGAACCTCGCGCG
>JBKPON010000020.1:0-6328 GCA_046733135.1 Pseudomonadota bacterium
AACTGCTGAACGACCGCCACGCAACGGGGCCGGTGGTCGACATTTATCGTCGTCCCGTACCTCTGCTCGCTGCCGGGCAGGAACTCGCGCCACATGCACGGGCAATGATGGATGTGTCCGATGGACTCCTGCTCGACGCGAAGCGCATGGCGGAAGCGAGTGGATGCGGAGTCGAGATCGATCTGGACGCCCTGCCGCTGTCCGACGCTTTCAAATCAGTTCGCGGCGCCGATCTAGAGGCGCGGCTGTTCGCCGCGACGGGCGGGGATGATTACGCGCTCCTCGCGGCACTTCCGCCAAGCCTGGACCCAATCTTAACCCTTTCTTTACCGTCCGAGCTCAGCCTTGCCTGCATCGGGACTCTCGCCGGTGCAGGTTCATCCCTTTCACTGCTGTCCGGCGGGCGCCCCGTCCCGTTGCCGGAGAAATTGGGATATGAACATTTTGGCTATCCCGCTGCGCCAGTTGCTGATCGGCCTTAGCGGCCTCCTGTCGGGCGCCGCCGTCGCGCTCCTCCTTCATTAACCGGCCACATCTCCCACTAGTTGCAAGCTTGATCGCCGCCTCATAAAGGGGCGCCTATCTTCACGCCGGCACCCGCTTGCCGGCCCCTTCTGTTTGCCGCGAAAACGGGGAAACAATCATGAATCTGACACTCATCGCGATCGCCTGCGGCGTCATCGCGTTGCTCTACGGGATCTTCACCAGCCGCCAGGTGCTCGCCGCGTCGACCGGCAACCAGCGCATGGTTGAGGTCGCCGGCGCCATCCAGGAAGGCGCCAAGGCCTATCTCGGGCGCCAATACACGACGATCGGCATCGTCGGCGTCGTCGTTGCGGTCATCCTCTTCTTCGTGCTCGGCCCCCTGCAGGCGATCGGCTTCGCCCTTGGCGCGCTGCTCTCCGGATCGGCCGGCTATATCGGAATGAACATCTCGGTTCGCGCCAATGTGCGGACGGCCGAAGCCGCCCGTTCGACGTTGCAGGGCGGCCTCACCGTGGCATTCCGTTCCGGTGCGATCACCGGCATGCTGGTGGCGGGCCTCGCGCTGCTCGCCATCTCCGTCTTCTTCTATGTCCTGACCGACGTGCGCGGCCTCGCCCCCAACGACCGCGAGGTGATCGACGCGCTCGTTGCACTGGCATTTGGCGCATCCTTGATTTCAATCTTCGCGCGTCTCGGCGGCGGAATCTTCACCAAAGCAGCCGACGTCGGGGCGGACCTCGTCGGCAAGATCGAAGCGGGAATTCCGGAGGACGACCCCCGCAACCCGGCGGTGATCGCCGACAATGTCGGTGATAACGTGGGCGATTGCGCGGGAATGGCCGCCGACTTGTTCGAAACCTATGTCGTGACTGTCGGAGCGACGATGGTGCTGATTGCGCTCCTGGTCTCGGCGGCCGGAGCGAACCTGCTCAATCTGATGAGCCTACCTCTCGGTATCGGCGGAGCCTGCATCATCACCTCGATCATCGGCACCTATTTCGTCCGTCTGGGAGCCAAGCAGTCGATCATGGGCGCGCTCTACAAGGGCTTCCTTGTGACCGCCGTCTTGTCGGTGCCCGCGATCTATTTCGTGACGCAATATGCGCTCGGCGACATGAATAACGTCATCGGAGCGTCAAGCGACGCCGCCACCGGAGCCCTCACCGGCGGCTTCACCGGTTGGGATCTCTATTGGTCGATGATGGTCGGACTCGCTGTGACGGGCCTGATCGTTTGGATCACCGAATATTACACGGGCACCAACTATCGGCCGGTACAGAGCATCGCACGTTCCTCGCAGACGGGCCATGCGACCAACATCATCCAGGGCCTCGCGGTCAGCATGGAAGCAACCGCTCTTCCGACAATCGTGATCTGCATCGGAATCATCGTCGCCTACACCCTCGCCGGTCTAATCGGCATCGCCTTCGCCGCGACGGCGCTGCTTTCGCTTGCCGGGATGGTGGTCGCACTGGACGCCTACGGCCCAGTCACCGACAATGCCGGCGGAATTGCCGAAATGTCGGGTCTCGAGGCCGACGTGCGCACCCGCACCGACGCGCTTGATGCCGTTGGCAATACGACCAAGGCGGTGACCAAGGGTTATGCCATTGCTTCTGCCGGCCTGGGCGCGCTGGTGCTGTTCGCCGCCTATACGAGCGACCTCAACCGGTTCGCGAGCGATCTCGGCGTTGCGTTCGCGGACATCAACTTCTCGCTGTCCAACCCCTATGTGATCGTCGGCCTGCTGCTCGGCGCGCTGCTCCCGTATCTGTTCGGAGCGCTCGGCATGATGGCCGTCGGCCGTGCGGGCGGAGCAGTGGTCGAAGAAGTCCGCGCCCAGTTCCGCGAGAATCCGGGAATTATGGATGGCTCGGTGCGGCCGAACTACGCGCGGACGGTGGACCTCGTCACGAAGGCCGCGATCAAGGAGATGATCATTCCGTCGCTCCTGCCGGTGTTCGCGCCGCTGGCGATCTTCTTCATCGTGCGCGCGATCGCCGGTTCGGCACAAGGCTTCGCAGCGGTCGGCGCATTGTTGATTGGAGTCATCGTCTCGGGCCTGTTCGTCGCCATCTCCATGACTAGCGGCGGCGGTGCCTGGGACAATGCCAAGAAATATATCGAAGACGGCAATTACGGCGGCAAGGGCTCCGAGGCCCACAAGGCGGCCGTGACCGGTGACACAGTCGGCGATCCCTACAAGGATACCGCCGGCCCCGCCGTCAATCCGATGATCAAGATCACCAATATCGTCGCGCTGCTATTGCTCGCGGCCCTTGCCGGTCACGCCGCCGGCTGATCTGATCGCTCCAAAGGGGAAGCCCCGCATTGGACCACCGATGTGGGGCTTTCCTTTTCTCCGCGAACGGTCTTGAAACAACTTCCATGCCGCACGCGATCCAAATCCATCAGACCGGAGGACCCGACGTCCTCTCGTGGGAAGAAGTCGAGGTCGGCGCGCCCGGCCTCGGTCAGGCCAAACTGCTTCAGGAAGCTGTCGGCCTCAACTTCATCGACGTCTATCACCGAAGCGGCCTCTATCAGCAGTCCCTGCCTTTCGTCCCCGGAGTCGAGGGTGCGGGCGTGGTCCAATCGGTCGGACCGGAAGTCACCAACGTGAAGCCGGGCGACCGGGTCGCATATGCGGGCCCGGTCGGCGGCTATGCCGAGGAGCGGCTGATCGACGCGAACCGATTGGTCAAGCTTCCGGACGGAATCACGACCGAGCAGGCAGCAGGAATGATGCTTCAGGGCATGACCGCGCAGATGCTGCTTCGATCGGTCTTCCCGGTTCATGAGGGCGATCCGATTCTGATCCACGCCGCCGCGGGAGGCGTAGGTTTGATTATGTGTCAATGGGCGGCCGCTCTTGGCGCCACGGTGATTGGCACGGTCGGAACGAAAGAGAAGGCCGAGCTTGCGCGCAAGCACGGCTGTGCGCACCCCATCGTCTATTCGAAGCAGGACTTCGTCGCCGAGGTTCAGCGCATCACCAAGGGTGAAAAGCTGCCCGTTGTCTATGATTCCGTCGGCCGGGATACGTTCATGCGCTCGCTCGATTGCCTCAAGCACCGCGGCCTGATGGTGAGCTTCGGCAATGCATCGGGACCGGTCGAGCCCTTATCGCCCTTGCTACTCTCCCAAAAGGGCTCTCTCTACCTCACGCGCCCGACACTTTATCACTACATCGCGACGCGCCAGCAGCTCGAGCAGAGCGCCGGAGAATTGTTCGAAATGGTGACGAATGGGAAGGTGAAGATTGAGGTTCAGCAACGCTTCGCACTGAAGGACGCCGCCGAAGCCCACCGGGCGTTGCAGGATCGCAAAACCACCGGCTCGACGATCCTTACCATCTGAGCTCCCGCGCCTTCCCTTTTGAGGTGGGCGAGGCTAAGGCTCCGCGACTTTTTGACTGAGATGAAGAGGGATCTTTTGGCCAAGGAAGAATTGCTCGAGATGCGCGGCACGGTCGTCGAACTGCTGCCCAATGCAATGTTCCGCGTACGCCTCGAGAACGGCCACGAGATCCTCGGCCATACCGCCGGCAAGATGCGCAAGAACCGAATTCGCGTGCTGACCGGCGACGAAGTGCTGGTCGAGTTGACGCCTTACGACCTTACCAAGGGCCGCATCACCTACCGCTTCATGCCCGGCCGCGGAGGCCCGCCCGGTTACCCATAATGCGGCTGGTCCTCGCTTCCGCGAGCCCGCGCCGCCTCGATCTGCTCGCGCGCATCGGCGTGACGCCGAATGCCGTCGTTCCGGCTGACGTCGACGAAAGCGTGCAGCCGGGCGAACTCCCGCGGGACCACGCGCTAAGGCTTGCGCGCGAGAAAGCCGCCGTCGTTGCGATCGCGGAGCCCAAGGCGCTGGTGCTCGCGGCGGACACAGTGGTGGCGGTGGGCCGACGCATCCTGCCGAAAGTGGAGGACCAGCAGACGCTCCGCGCCTGTATGCGGCTATTGTCGGGGCGCCGCCACCGCGTCCTGACTGGTGTCGCGCTGGCAATCCCCGGTCATGACATTCGCGAGCGGCTGGTTGAGACGATGATCGCGATGAAGCGGCTGTCTGAGGAAGAGATCGACTATTACGCCGGCCATGGCGAATGGCGCGGGAAGGCCGGCGGCTATGCGCTGCAGGGTTTTGGCGAAGTCTTCGTCCGCCACATCGGCGGGAGCTATTCGAACGTAGTCGGCCTCCCCCTCGCGGAGACGCGGGTGCTGTTGAAGTCGGCGGGATATTCAATTGCCTGAATGGCTGGTCGAGCGCGGCATCGGCGAAACCCGCGCGGTGTTGGTCGACGGCGGCGAAATCATCGGAGCGCGGATTGAGCTCGACCGCGCGATTCCGGCGGGAAGCATTGTTTCCGCCAGGCTTATCAGCACCGGAACGGGCAGCCGCAACGCCGTCGCGCGTGACGAATCCGGCACGGAATATTTGCTCCCGCGCGGCGCGGCCGGAGCGACCGAGGGCGCGACACTCACCGTCGAAGTCACCCGCGAAGCGTTTCCAGGGATCGAACCGTGGAAACGTCCTCTGGCGCGGCTCTCGGACAAGGACACGCGATCCATCCCATCACTTGCGGAGCGGCTCGGCGCTCGAGAGCTGACGCTGCCTGGAGGAGATATCCTCGGCGCGGCCGGCTGGGACGACGTGATCGAGCAGGCGCGAACGTGTGTCGTGGAATTCTCTGGAGGGGAGCTTCGGATCTCCCCGACACCTGCAATGACGCTGATCGACGTGGACGGCTGTGTACCGCCTGATGAACTCGCCATATTGGGCGCAGCTGAAGCGGCCAAAGCGATCCGGAGGCTCGACATTGGCGGCTCCATCGGAGTCGATCTTCCGACCGGTTGCGGCAAGTCTGCGCGACAAGCGGCAGCCGCCGCCGTCGATACCAACCTCCCCCAGCCGTTCGAGCGCACGGCCGTAAATGGCTTCGGCTTCGTCCAGATCGTCAGGCCGCGTCCGCGAGCATCGTTGATCGAACTGGCGCTGGACCGTGCGGCGTTTGAATCGCGAGCGTTGCTTCGCCGGGCAGCAATGGAATCGGCGGGCTCGAAGCGCCTCGTTGCCCATCCCGCCGTGATTGCGCTCCTCAACGACAATGCCGACTGGCTCAGCCAGCTCGCGCTGCAGGTTGGCGGCTCGGTCAGCTTGCGAGCGGACACCGCCCTCCCCATGTCGGGCGGGTATGCCGAAGCCGCCTAACACCAAGACATGTCCGCTCTGTGGCCAGCCCGAAGTGAAGGAACACGCCCCCTTTTGCAGCCGCGGCTGCAAGGATCGCGACCTCTTGAACTGGCTCGGCGAAGGCTATCGCATTGCCGGCCCCGCTGCAGATCCCGAGAGGGTGGACAGCGCTAGAGACGAGAGCTAGGGAGCCGGCTCGCTTCGCCTGATCGCCCGGTTCCGACGCGAACGCCCAGGTAGCTCAGTTGGTAGAGCACGTGACTGAAAATCACGGTGTCGGTGGTTCGATTCCGCCCCTGGGCACCACATCTTTTCAATAACCCACGGGTCGAACGATCCAGCTGGGTCGGTCCCATTGTGTAATTTTGGTGTAATCCGGATCACTTTGTTCGCAGAAATACGCGTCAGACGGATCGAAGCACGCCCACCAATATGCCACCCACAATTAGGCCGAGTACGATTATTGCAGCAGCCACGATAATCGCCAGGGCGAGCATCGCGGAAACAATGAGCAATTTTTTCCAGATGGGCCCTTTCCTTGCGGCCTCATGGAATCGCCGAGGTAAAAGCCAGAAGGATGCTTCGATTAGTCCACTGAAGCCCTGAACTAAAAACTCGCTCACCACTCAACCTTACCAGATTATCC
>JBKPON010000021.1:0-12824 GCA_046733135.1 Pseudomonadota bacterium
CGGCGCGGGTCTTGATGCGCTTGAGGTCCCGCACGAACAGGGCGCGCGCCTCACGCCGGGCGTCATCGTCCGGCGCGCGAAGGATGGAGCTCGGGTGAACGGTCACCCAACATTCGCTGCCGTCCGCGAGCGTTAGCGGCGCGTCCCGAACCTTGCTGATCGTGACCACCTTACCGATCAAAGAGCGCGCCGCAGTGGCACCGAGGGCGACGGTGAGCGGCGGCTTGATCAGCTCGCGCTCCTGTTCGAGCCACCAGCGGCAGGCAGTGATTTCTCCCACGTCGGGTTTGTTGTGGATACGTCGCTTGCCGCGAGGCACGAATTTGAAATGCTTGACCGCATTGGTGACGTAAACCGCCGAGCGATCGATCCCCGCCTCCTCCAGCGCAGCGTCGAAGATCGACCCCGCGGGCCCGACGAACGGACGGCCAGCGATGTCCTCCTGATCGCCCGGCTGCTCTCCGACGAACATGATCGTTGCATCCAGCGGACCCTCGCCGAACACCGTCTGCGTCGCATGCTTGTAGAGGTCGCATCGCGTGCAGGCGCGCGCATCCTTGAAGATCGCTTCCCAAGTCTTCCGGACATTGCTGGCCGGCTCAATTTGCCGCTCGGCCTCGAGCGCGTGCTTTCGCCCTTCCTTGATGACCGTGGATTCAGCGGACGTACCCTGAATCATTTTCGCTTCCCTCGATTGAGCACCTGCGATCAGTGGCTGAACGAGCGACGCCTCCGGCATGTTTCGCCAATATTTTTTCGGCATCTCCCTCAGCATTGCGCCGACCTTGAGCCGCGCCGGATTGAAGATGCTGGCATAATAGGTGCGCCAAATTTCCTCGAGCGGATCGCCCGAAGGTGCGTCGCCGCGCATCGCGCCCGGGCCTTCCTTCAGCACATGGCCGTCCCAATGGATGGAAAGATGCGGCGTCAGGATCGACCATCGCATGTTGGTGAAGCGGTTGACGAAGAATCCAGCCGCCCGACGGACGATGTGATTGTCGGGCTCGAAGAAGGCGATGAAGCGCGAATCGCCGTCGGGCTCTGATATCTCGCGGAAGCGGACGAAGGCGTGCATCTTGTGGATATCCCGCCGCACCTCCTTGGCGAGGCCCTGCAGGCGCCACACCAGGACATCCGCTTCGTCGTCGAGCGCGTGGCGGTTTTGCTTCAAGCGAAGCAGCATCGCGTAGAGCAAGGCGTAGCGCTCGGGATCCGAGTGACAAACGACGTCCCTCGCTAGCTCGACGAACGTCCGCGGGACGGGAAAGCTCGGAGCGATGGGCTGCTCGACTTCGGTTGTGAACAGATCCGACTGTCCTCCTTCGACCTGCCATACGACCGCGCTTGCGGGAATACCGGCCTCCGCAAGATCGCGCGCCGCATCGCGCCACCCGTCAAAATCGTCGGGGGTTGCGAGTGTCACTCGATGCGCATCGATCATCGGTCCTTCGCGAAGCATCACTCAAGCCGGGAAGAGCTCGAACTGCTGTTGCTTGGGAGCCACCAGCGACCGAAGGTCGGCGCGGTCGGTCAGCAACGTCGGGCGCCAATCCGACGTGACAATGAACGGCCGAACCTTCGCGATTGAAAGCGTCAGTCGGGCGACATCGTCGAGCCGCAGCCTGCGCCAACGTCGGGAGGTCAAAAGCCGATCGACGGCCTTCGTCCCCAACCCTGGGACGCGCAACATCACCTCTTTGGGAGCGCGGTTGACGTCGACCGGGAAAGTGTCGCGATTCTTCAGCGCCCAGGCGAGCTTGGGATCCACATCGAGCGGCAGCATTCCTTGCGGGTCCATAGCGCTCTGCAGCTCCTTTTGCGCAAAACCGTAGAAGCGCATGAGCCAATCGGCCTGGTATATCCGGTGCTCCCGCATCAGCGGTGGCCTTTTGAGCGGGAGGACCGTGCTCGCATCAGGGATTGGCGAAAAGGCGGAATAATAGACGCGGCGAAGCGCATAGCGGTCGTACAGGCTGCTCGACCGGGCGATGATGTCGCGGTCGCTTGCGTCATCCGCGCCGACGATCATCTGGGTCGACTGGCCGGCGGGCGCAAATTTGGGAGCCGACTTGAACCGCTTTGCAGCATCCCCCGCTTCGGCAATGCTTGCCTTCATGTGCCGCATCGCGCCCTCGATTTGCGCGCCATCTTTCTCCGGCGCGAGTTCTGTGAGGCCGGCTTGGGTAGGAAGTTCGACGTTGATCGATACCCGGTCTGCGTAAAGACCGGCCAACCGCACCAGCTCCGGATCGGCGTCGGGGATGGTCTTCAGATGGATGTAGCCCCGAAAGTCGTGGTTCTTCCGCAGCCGTCTGGCAACGTCGACAATCTGCTCCATCGTGTAGTTGGACGAGCGAATGATCCCGGACGAAAGGAAGAGACCTTCGATGTAGTTGCGCGTGTAGAAGCCGAGCGTCAGTCGGACGACCTCGTCGGCGGTGAAGCGCGCTCGTCGCACGTTCGAGCTCTTGCGATTGATGCAATAGGCGCAGTCGAAAATGCAGCTGTTGGTCAGCAAAATCTTCAGCAGCGAGATGCAGCGCCCGTCCGGCGCATAGGCGTGGCAGATGCCCATGCCTTCGCTCGAGCCGATCCCTCGGCCCTTACGGCTGTCTCGCTTCGTTGTGCCGGAGGACGCGCAAGACGCATCATATTTCGCGGCGTCAGCGAGGATCGCGAGCTTCCTTTGAAGGTCGAGCTGGGCCATTCGTTCCCTTTATGTTCTGGACAGAAACGTTGCAAGTGCAAAGACTTAGTTTGCTGGAACGCGGAAGGGATCGATCCGTTCTCACCAGAACAGCAGGAGTCTACAATGACCGACGAACGCGAGATTCTCGAAAAATTCTGGGATGCTTTGAAGCAAAGCCCATTCATGATGCTCGGCATCGAGGGTGAACGCGGCGGCGCGACTCAGCCGATGACCGCCGTTTTCGAAGACCAGGACCGCGATGCCGGAGTGTTGTGGATTTTCACCGCCAAGGATCACGATCTGACTCGCGCATTGGGCCAATCAAACCGGGCGATCGCCGCTTATTCCGGGAAGGGTCACGACCTGTTCGCGAGCCTTCGCGGAACGCTCCGGATCGCCAATGATCCAGCCACCATCGACCGACTGTGGAACCCCATCGTCGCGGAGTGGTACGAAGGGAAGGATGACCCCAAGATGGCGCTGATCCGCTTCGAGCTCGACGATGCCAAAATCTGGCTGAGCGATCTGCAGGGCTTCCTCAAACCGGCGATCAACAAGCTGTTCGGTCGCAAACCCGAGGCCGGGATGGAGGAGAAAGTGGCGGAAGTCAGCTTCTAACACAACCGCCGCGCTTGCGACCTGGCTAGGCGCTCCCTATCGGCCGGCGCATGATCAAGCGCATGCCCCGCCTCGCCGCCTCGCTCCTTCCGTTCATGCTCGTCGCGGCGGCGCCGCCGGCGGTGACGCCGATGACTCCCGACGTGGTCGCAAGCTACGACCCCATTCTGCCGGAGGCGGACTATATCAAGCGCATCGCGATGGTGCCGATGCGCGACGGTACCAAACTCTACACCGTGATCGTCATGCGCAAGGGCGCGACGAACGCACCCATCCTGCTGTCCCGCACGCCCTATGACGCGAAAGACAGCGCGGACCGTACGCCGAGCCAGCGCATCCACGACATCCTGCCGGTGATGGACTGGGACTTCGTCGACGATAATTACATCCGAGTTTACCAGGACATTCGCGGCCTCCACCATTCCGAAGGCGAATTCGTGATGAACCGGCCGATCGTCGGACCGCTCAACAGCAGCGGCATCGACGAGAGCACCGACGCCTACGACACGATCGACTGGCTGGTGAAGAATGTGCCGGAATCGAACGGCAAGGTCGGGATCATCGGCTCGTCCTATCTCGGCTTCACCACACTCGCCGCGGAGATCAACCCGCATCCGGCACTGAAGGCCGCGGTCCCGCAGAGCCCGATGGTGGATGGCTGGCGCGGCGACGACTGGTTCCACAACGGCGCGTTCCGCACCAACAGCCTCGACTATGCGGTGTCCCAGAGTACCGCGAAGGCGGAGGGGCCCGGCATCGCCGTGGGCTCGGGCGACGACTACACGCGCCTGCTCGAGGCGGGCTCGATGGCCGATTATGCGAAGCGGCTGGGAATCGCGCATTATCCCTTCGTCCAGAAGCTGTTTCAGAACCCCGCCTACAGCGATTTCTGGTCGCTTCAGGCCGTCGACAAATGGATGGCCGCGAAACCGCTCACCGTGCCGACGATGATCGAGGTCGGTCAGTGGGACCAGGAGGATAGCTATGGCGGACCCGCCGTCTATCGCGCCCTCAAGGACAAATATGAAGGCAGCGGCCTGCTGCACCTGGCGATCGGTCCCTGGCGCCATTCCGGGGCCAACCATTACGGCTATGACCTCGGCGCGCTGACCTTTACCGGCGACACCGCTGAGGAGTGGCGAAGCAAGTGGGTAAAGCCGTTCTTCGACCATTATCTGAAGGACGCGCCGGACCCGCGCACCCCCAACGTTCTGACCTATGCGACCGGCGTGAACCGTTGGGACGAGAGCCCGCGTTGGCCGATGGGGACTCCGACGCCGCTTTATCTGACGGCCGGCATGGGCACGAGCTTCACCAGGCCCGGAGCGGCCGGTCACGACGATTACGTCTCCGACCCGGCCAAGCCCGTCCCGTTCATTCCGCGCCCGATCAACATGAACGCGGACGACCAGTGGAAGCCCTGGCTTGTGCACGATCAGCGCTTCGTGTCCGGCCGGCCGGACGTGCTCGGTTACACCGGAGAGGGGCTCGGCAAGCCCGTGCACATCATGGGCGCGCCGGAGGTCGATCTGTTCGCGGCGACCAACGGCACGGACAGCGATTGGGTTGTGAAGCTGATCGACGTCTATCCCAACGACACGCCCGAGGGCGCGGACCAGGGCTCCAAGCCCAGCATGGCCGGTTTCGAGCTTCCGATTGGGATCGAGATTTTCCGCGGCCGCTACGTCGACAGTTTCGCCAAGCCGCGCGCGTTAAAGCCCGGCAAGCCGGAGCGCTATCGCTTCACCCTGCCCAACGTCGATCACGTCTTCCTGCCCGGGCACCGGATCATGGTACAGGTCCAATCGAGCCTTTTCCCGCTCTACGACCGCAATCCGCAAAAGTTCGTGCCCAACATCTTCTACGCCAAGCCAAGCGACTATCAGCCGGCGATGCAGAAGATTTTCTACGGCGGCGCGACCGCGACCGCAATCATGCTGCCGATCGTCCCCTGACGGATTAGATCAACCTGGCGTCATATGCCCATTGCAACAGCGCCTGACGTTGGCGCGGGCGGCATGCAGGATCGCCCGGCTCGCAATGGCGGCGGACCTGCGCCGCGTGGCGGCGGAAGGCCTTCCATCGGCCGATCTGCCGCTGATCTTCTTGAGGGATGCGCCGGCCACGAAAATATCGGCAATACCATTGGAACCAGCCCCGCGGATCGTCCGGATAGATCCAGCCCCGCGCCCGCCAGACCGAGAGCGGTGCGCCGGCCCGGACACCGAAGAAGTTGAGGGTCGGATCGGGCTCGCCGCGTGCAAGTTTCGCCTGGGCGAACCAGCTTTCCGGAAATTCGTCGCGGCAGTCGCGCATATAGACGCCGCAGAAAACACCCAGCGCCAACATCTCCCGGGGCTTCAGTTCCGGGCGGAATTCAGAATCGAACTGCCGTCCCTTCCGGGCCGCAAGACGATAGGAATAGCCTTGCTGCATCCGGTCGTTGACGATGATCAGGCGGCCAACTTCGCCCACAAGTCAGGTCAGCGCCTCCGCCTGTTCGCGTACGCCTGTGCGGCCGACCCGCTTCCCTAGAACCAGCTTGAACAAAACGAATGCGACCAAGCCGAAGGCGGCGCTGGCGATGTGAATCAGCCAGAAGGTCGTCGTCGGCAGGCTCGAATAGAGGCCCCCAATCCAGCCGACGATCGCATTGGCGAGGAAGAAGGCGAGATAATAGAGCCCAATAACCGTCGCGTTGATCTGCTTCGGCGCGATCTTCGAGAAAAGCGCCAGAGCAATAGGCAGAATGTGCGCAAAGCCGATGCTGTTCAGCAGGTGGAACATAACGGGCCAGAAGAGCCCGATCTTTCCGCCGTGCGGCTGGGTGAGCGCGGCCATGAACAGACAGACGCCGCCGGCGATGTTGAAGAAGCTCCCGATGATCATCTTGCTGATCTCGTCGGGTTCGCGGTGCGTAAGGCTCCACCATTTCCAGAAAGCAGCAACGGCGACGAGCATCGAAAAGCTCAAGGTCGCGTCGAGTGTGATCAGCCAGCTCGACGGCATGGTGTAATCCATGAACCGCAGATTGAATTGCTGGTCGCCCCAGACGAGGTAGGCGTTGAAGATCTCCTGGTTGGTGAGCATCGTGATGGCGAGCACCGGGATCAAAATGATGAGATAGACGACACAAATCCAATCTTCGCGAGTCAGTCGCTCTGGTGCCGCCTGTTTCACCCCCAAGGACCGCTCCTCGGGCGGAAGCCAGCGTCGTCCCGACAGATAGATGATCAGCCCAAGGACCATCACCACGCCCGCGCAACCAAAGCCGTAGTGCCATCCGACTTTTTGTCCGAGCGTTCCTGATATCAGCGGGCCAACGATCACGCTCACGTTGATGAAAATGTAGAAGATCTGGAACGCCATGGCCCGGCGTAGATCGTTCGGGCCGTAAAGGGCCCCCACCTGGCTCGCGATATTCCCTTTGAATGCCCCCACGCCCAGCAGCAATGCCAGCAACGCGAAGAGGAATGCCGGTTGAATCGCCATCAGGAAATGGCCGATCGCCATCAGCACTCCACCAATGATCAGTGTCATATTCCGGCCGAGCCAGCGGTCGGCGATGATTCCGCCGAAGATCGGGGTGAGATAGACCAGGGCCGTGTAGGTGCCGAAGATCGCCGAGGCGAGCGGCTGTCCGGCAAGGCCGCGATAGACGTGCGTCTGGACCCAATCGAGCCCAACGACATGCTCCATCCGCCCGGGAACGAGCAGGTAGTTCACCATGTAGAGGGTGAGCAAAGTCTGCATCGAATAGTAAGAGAAGCGCTCGCAGGCTTCGGTGAAGCCGAGGTAGCCGAGGCCCTTCGGGTGACCGAGGAAGGCGCGGTCGCTCCGGTCGACCTGCTCGAAGTCGGGCGTGGCGTCAGCGATGGTCATAAGACGCTCCTAACGCGCGGGAGACGAGGAAGGCTGCGGTTCTAGCACTTTGCCGTAAGTGCGGCTGAAGATCAGCGCGAGCACGCCTCCGACGCCGCCGATGGCGGCATGCAAGGCCCAAAAGGCGACGGGGCCCATTTGCTCATAGAAGGTGCCGATCCAGCCGATCAGGTTGTTGGCGACGAACAGGACGAGGAACGCGCCTCCCATCATGGTCGCATTCACCTTCGGCGGCGCCGCGCGTGACACGAGAGCAAGGAAGGGCGGCCAGAAATACATGAAGCCGACCCCTTGCACCGCGCAATAGAGGAAGGGCCAGACCCAGGGGACCTTGCCCGAACCGTAAGCGGCGATCGCCGCGACCAGGATCACGTTCGCTCCGCCGCAGATGAACGCGCCTCCGCCGATCTTCCTGAGTTCCGAAGGCTCGCTGCCCGTGCCCCGGCCCTGCCAGCGCCACAAAGCGAACAGCAGCGGCAAAGTGATGATGCTGAACAAAGGATCGATCGACTGGAACCATGGAATCGGCACCTGGAAGCCGCCGGCGCCCATGCTGGCATGCTCCTCCAGCCAGACCGGGAGGACGTTGGCGAGCTGATAGTAAGCGATGTGCGGAAAAACGGTGATGACCATGACGACGAGAAGGGCCGCAACGACCTTGCGATCGTCCTCGGTCATGGCGACGGCGGCGAGGGTCTTTCGCTCGACCCGCGCGGGCAGATAGCGATAGCCGGTCAAATAGGTCGCGACTCCGCCAAGCATGAACAAGGCTGCCGCTCCGAACCCCAGGTGCCAGCCGTAGCGTTCGCCAAGGATGCCGCACAGCAGGGGCCCAGCCACGGCTCCAAAATTGATCCCGGTACTGAAGATTGCGAAGCCGCGCGTTCGCCGCTCTTCATCCTCGATCGGATAGAGGCCCCCGACTTGTGCCGATATGTTGCCCTTCAGCAGGCCCGAGCCGATGATCAGTAACAGCAGCGCCAGCAGGAAGCTCTGATCGAACGCCATGGCGAGATGGCCGCCGCTCATCGAGAGCCCGCCGATCACCACTGCACTCCGCTGGCCGATGCGATCGCCGAGCCAGCCGCCGATCACGGGAGTGAAATAGACGAAGCCCGAATAGAGGCCGAAGATCTGCGAGGCGAGGGCCTGGGTGGAAAGCGGCCCGAACGTGTCTTCGATCATTCTACGGAATGCGGCAAAACCGACCACATGCTCGACATGGCCCGGCAGAAGCAGCTGGTTGACCATGTACAGCACCAGCAGCGCGCTCATGCCGTAATAAGAGAAACGTTCCCACGCCTCGGTGAAGGCGAGATAGGCAAGGCCCTTGGGGTGCCCAAGGAAGGCCCCGTCAACCGATTCAGGTACAGGCTGGGCTGCCGCTTGTGCTGCGGTCAATCAGAGGCTCCCCACCAAGCTGGTTCCGCGGTACCAAAGGACCGCGGAGGGGCAAGCAGTTTTCGCTCAGAGCTGCACTTAATAGTCTGGAGTTGAATCCTCGGCCTGCTGGCGGCGCTGATCGCGGGCCTGCTTGATAACCTTCGTCAGGCAGCCGGTGTAGCCGCCCGGGCCGACGGGTGAGCAACTAAAGGTGCCGGTGTCGCCGACCGTTTCGAGCACCTTGGCCTTGTTCGCCCATGAATTGCGCGCCTGCGGAGAGCCGCCCTCGCGCAGCTTCTCCGGAATACGGTACCGTTCCGCTTCGGGCCGACGGGCGCACACGACGACCTGATCGTCGGTCGAACGGGGACACGGGTCGCTGCCGTAAACGATAATCTCGGCAACATTGCCCTGCTGCGCTTCCGCTGGCGTCGGATGGGCCACGAAGCCGACCGCCGCTGCAGCACTGGCGGCCAGGGTGATCATCAGCTTGGTCATCAGCTTTTTCGCGTCCTTTCCAAGGGAATCAGCGGGCGAACCTGCATTCAGTTCCTCATATGCGCTTTGACAGCTCAATTGCCACCCTGCACCCGGCACGGATCGCCGCAGTGAGGAGCGGATAGGCCGGTGCATTGGTTGCTCCAGCGGCGCGCGCCGAGTCCCGATGCTCGAGCTCGTCGGCGCGAAACTCCTCGATGTCCGCAGAGAGTTCCGGATCATCTTCGTCGAGTTCGGCAAGCTGGCGGCCGTAATGCTTGTCGATCTCCGTCTCCACCGCGTCGGTGCAGGCCAGCGCCGCTTTTTCCGACATCAGCGCAGTGGCCGCGCCAAGCGCAAAGCCGGCGATATTCCACAGCGGCTGAAGCGCAGTCGGCCGAACGCGGCGCTCGGCCATCAGCGCATTGAATCGGCTGAGATGCCGCTCTTCCTGTGCAGCCATGCGCGCGATCAGCTTCGCCTCGGGGCAATTGGCGCGAAGCACTGCTAGCTGCCCCGCGTAGATTCGCGTCGCACCATATTCGCCGGCCTGATTGACTCGCAGCATCGACTCGCGGTCAGCGCGGCGCTCACCGGGGCGCCAGCCTTTCATCCGCGGCGGTCCTTGAGCATCAGGGCGACGATGATCGCTGCTCCGCCAAGCGAGAGGATGGCGTTCCACCCGGCCATGGAAACGCCGAGGAAACGGAACTGAACCTGGTCGCAGCGGATGAGCGGCGCGTGGATGATCTGGTTCAAAAGGTCCGCGGTAGTCGCCCCCGAGGCCAGGGCAGTGCATTGGGTGAATCCCTGGAAGATCCCGGCTTCGACACCGGCGTGATAAACCCCGATGGCGCCCGAGATCGTGATCGCCAGGGCGGCGAGTAGCGTAAAGGCTCGCGATCGTCCTGTTTCAATCGGCGCGGTGAACGCCAACGCCGCCAACGCCAGCGCGCCCATGTGCGCGTAGCGCTGCCACCAGCACATCTCGCACGGATAGAGTCCGCCGAAATATTCCGACCCAAAGGCGCCGCCGAGCAGCGCGAGCGGCAACAATAAAGCGAGCCCCCGCGCGGCTGTTGCCGGCCTCGTCAAAGGTGCGCCGCGAGAGGGTACGGCGACCGCTTCGGCCATGATCTATCGCGACTTCTTGTTCTGCGCGATCTGCTGCGGGGCGACGGGCTGCGGCGTCCCCAGCCGCTTCAGTGTGTTGATCGCATAATAGAGCTGGAAGTCCTTGATGCCCTTCTTCTCGAGGTCGGCCGCTTTCATCGCGAAACGCGGGTCGGGCGTGTCGTCGGCTTCGAGCAATTTGTCTTCGACCTTGGCCTGAGCGAGCAGGTGGCGGCGAAGGTCGGCCTCGCGAACGATCTTGCGATCCTTATAATCGGCGTCGGTCAGTTGGGGCACTGGAATGTCCGGATCGATCCCGCCCGCTTGCACCGAACGGCCCGACGGCGTGTAGTAGCGCGCGGTCGTCAGGCGAAGAGCGCTCTCGGGACCGGTCTGGACTACGGTCTGCACGGAGCCTTTCCCGAAGCTCTTTTCACCCAGGATCAAGGCGCGACGATGGTCCTGAAGCGCACCGGCAACGATCTCCGAAGCTGAGGCGGTACCGGCATCCACGAGAACGACGACCGGCAGGCCGTGGGCCATGTCACCCGGACGCGCGTAGTAGCGCTCGATGTCGTTCTTGTCGCGGCCGCGCTGCGACACGATCTCACCGCTGTCGAGGAAGGCGTCGCTGACGTCCACCGCCTGATCGAGCAGCCCGCCGGGGTTTGAGCGCAGGTCGACGACATAGCCTAGGGGATGGCCGCCGGTGGCCTTGTCGATGGACAGCAGCGCCGACTTGGTCTGGTCAGCGACGTTGCCGGAAAAGCTGTTGATGTTGATGATCCCGATGCCGTCCTTGATCTCCCACTTTACCGGACGAAGCTCGATCCGCTCGCGGACGAGGGTCAGGTCGAGCGGTTTGTCGCGGCCGGGGCGGATGATGGTGAGCTTGATCGGCGAGCCGGGCGCGCCGCGCATTTTCTCAACCGCCTCGTCAAGCGATACGCCGTTCAGGAACTCGCCGTTGATGTGGGTGATATAGTCGCCGGACTTGATCCCAGCGCGCCACGCCGGCGTATCCTCGGTCGGCGAGATGACCTTCACGATCCCGTCCTCGATCGAGACGGTGAGGCCAAGGCCGCCGTAATTGCCGTCCGTCGTCGTCTTGAGCTGGTCGAAGTCGGCCGCCTCGACATAGCTCGAATGCGGGTCGAGCGCGGAGAGCATGCCGTCGATCGCGCCCTTGATCAGAGTCTTGTCGTCGACGGGCTCGACATAATTAGCCTTCACCCGCTCATAGACGCTCATGAACTTCTCGAGCTCCTGGTAATTGGCCGTGTCCGCGGCGGCGAAGGAGCTT
The DNA here is from genome assembly GCA_046733135.1 of Pseudomonadota bacterium. Lineage (GTDB taxonomy): Bacteria > Pseudomonadota > Alphaproteobacteria > Sphingomonadales > Sphingomonadaceae > Sphingomicrobium. The sequence goes on from JBKPON010000021.1 coordinate 11,466, forward strand.
GCGGTTACGGGCACCAAAGCTAGCGCTCCGACGAGCACAAGTGGCGGAAGAAGCTTGGAATTCAGTTTCATGACTAACGTCCTGTTCCGGCGGCCTACGCGTTTAACCGCCTTTGCCGGTCTTTGACAGACTTTGAGATGAACCTGCGATGAGGGCCGGCGACACTCGGCGCCCATTTTGGGACAGTTCGACGCTGATCGGCCCCAGCGCGCGGCCCAGTGGCTGACCCAAAACGACGCGGTCACCGGGCTTCAGTGACGAAGCGACGTTGAGCAGCAACGAGGTCCAACCGCCGGGATGTTCGATGATCAACACGCCGTCGAAATCGCGGAAAGGGCCTGAAAAACGGACGATTCCGGCAGCGGGGGCGGTGATTTCCGCCCCCCGTCCGGTCTGCAGCGTGAGGCCCCGCGAGCGAACGCCACTCTCATTGACCTCTCCGAGCCCACCGATCACCGGAGCGCTGGTCGGGAACTCATATGCGAACTGGGGCTTGGTGGCAGGGCTCTCCGGCGGTACCGGCCGAGCGGGTGCCGGGGGCATCGAAGCTAGCGCTGCGGCGATGGCGCGCACGCCCCGGCTGTTTGCTTCGTTCCGCTGAAGAGCCTCAACGTTCTCCCCAGCCGCAAGTGCGACGTCGCCGACGGCGAGCGCCTGTCCTCCGCTGGCCAGGGCGGTCCGCTGCGCCCGCTGCTCGAGCGCTGCGAACCGTTGCTTGCGTGCAATCAGATCCCGACGACTGCCCGCCAGCTCGGCCCGGGCGAGCGCCGCGGCTCGTTCAAGCCGCTCACCCTGTTTGACCTGCGACGATAATTCCGCCGTGCGCAGCCGAATGGTGGGAAGAGTAGCATCCATCAATATCCGCACTTTTACGAACTCGTCGGTGCCCCCACGGTCTGCAAGCGCCAGCAAGGGCGGTCGCTGGGCCATGACGGCAAGGCCGGCGAGTAAGGAGGCTGCTGGTCTTTGCTCTTCGGCAAGCCGCTGACGCCGCGCCTCGAGCGACGCCGAGAAAAGCCGGAATTGAGCGTCCGCGGCCGTTATCCGCGCTTCCGCTGCCTCGATCGCCTGACTTGCGGCGGCCTGCTGGGCACGTAGCCGCTCAACCTCGTCATGAGCCTTCGATGCGGCGCGCTCCCACTTCGCCGCTTGGGCCTCCGCCGCGACCTGTTCCGCCCGAGCACGGGTCACCGCGGAATCGAGCGGTTCCTGATCCTGAGCAGGCGCGCTCCCGGCAAGGAAGAGCACGCCCAATGCCAACCGAGAGGCGAACGTCCGCATATCCCTAACCTTCACGATGATAGGGGTGGTTCGCAAGGATCGAAATCGCGCGGAACAATTGTTCGGCAAGCATTGCGC
>JBKPON010000022.1:0-11678 GCA_046733135.1 Pseudomonadota bacterium
GCCGAAGCCTATTTGGGCGAGACGGTTACTCAGGCGGTGATCACCGTTCCCGCATACTTTAACGATGCACAACGTCAGGCAACCAAGGACGCCGGCCAGATCGCAGGTCTTGAAGTGCTGCGCATCATCAACGAGCCGACCGCTGCGGCACTCGCCTATGGGCTCGAGAAGGAAGAGGGCAAGACGATCGCCGTCTACGACCTTGGCGGCGGCACGTTCGACATCTCGATCCTCGAGATCGGGGACGGCGTATTCGAAGTGAAGTCGACCAACGGCGACACCTTCCTTGGCGGCGAGGATTTCGATGCCCGCATCGTCAATTGGCTCGCCGACAAGTTCAAAGAGAAAGAGGGTATCGACCTTCGCACCGACCGCCTCGCGCTGCAGCGGCTCAAGGAAGCCGCGGAGAAGGCGAAGATCGAGCTATCTTCGGCCCAGACAACCGAGATCAACCAGCCGTTCATCACCGCCCGCATGGAGGGCGGCACGACGACTCCGTTGCATCTCGTGGTCACGCTGACCCGCGCCGAGCTTGAGAAGCTCGTCAGCGATCTCGTCGACCGGACGATCGAGCCATGCAAGAAGGCGCTGAAGGACGCCGGCATCGATGCCAAGGACATCGCCGATGTCGTGCTGGTCGGCGGCCAGACCCGCATGCCACTCGTGCGCGAGCGAGTGAAGCAATTCTTCGGCCGCGAGCCGCATGTCGGAGTCAACCCGGTCGAGGTGGTCGCCATGGGTGCGGCGATCCAGGCCGGCGTGCTGCAGGGCGACGTCAAGGACGTACTGCTGCTGGACGTTACTCCGCTCTCGCTCGGCATCGAGACCTTGGGCGGCGTATTCACTCGGATGATCGACCGCAACACGACCATCCCGACGAAAAAGAGCCAGGTCTTCTCGACCGCCGAGGACAATCAGAATGCGGTGACAATCCGCGTCTTCCAGGGCGAGCGCGAGATGGCGGGCGACAACAAGATGCTGGGTCAATTCGACCTGGTCGGAATCCCGCCGGCGCCGCGCGGCGTGCCGCAGATCGAAGTCACTTTCGACATCGACGCCAACGGCATCGTCAATGTGTCGGCGAAGGACAAGGGTACCGGCAAGGAGCAGCAGATCCGCATCCAAGCTTCTGGCGGGCTCAACGATTCCGACATCGAGAAGATGGTCAAGGAGGCCGAGCAGTTCGCGGAAGAGGACAAGAAGCGGCGTGGCGCGGCCGAGGCGAAGAACAATGCCGAGAGCCTCATCCACGCCACCGAGAAGCAGCTTCAGGAGTTTGGCGACAAGGTCGCTCCCGATGTGAAGACGGAGATTGAGGCGGCGCTGTCCGACGCCAAGGCGGCGGTTGAGAGCGGCGATGCCGACGAGATGCAGCAGAAGACGGCTGCGTTGACCCAGGCGGCGATGAAGCTTGGTCAGGCGATGTACCAACAGCAGCAGGGTGAGGCCGGGGCTGAGCCGGGAGCTGATGCGGGGACTGCCGCACCTGGCGAGGAGCAGCAGGCCGGCCAGGAGGACGTGGTTGATGCCGAGTTCTCCGAGGTCGACGAAGAGAACAAGGGCTGATGACCGGCAGGCGCCGGCATCGATTGGGGCGCCGGCGCCGAGTATTGCGTAGCGGGGAGCCGTGATGGTCGAGCAAGACTATTACGAATTGCTGGGATTGCAGCGGAGCGCGGATGATGCGGCGATCAAGGCTGCCTATCGCCGCCTCGCCAAGGAACATCATCCGGACCGCAAGAACGGCTGCAAGGAATCGGAAGCCCGATTCAAAGCGATCAACGAGGCCTATGACGTCCTCAAGGACCCGCAGAAGCGCGCCGCCTACGATCGCTTTGGCAAGGCGGCGTTCGGCAATGGCCATGGCGATCCGTTCGCCGATGCCGGCTTCAACGGTTTCTCCGACATCTTCTCGACCATTTTTGGGGAGTTCATGGACCCGCGCGGCGGCCGCCAAAACGCCGCACGCGGGGCCGACCTGCGCTACGACCTCGAGCTGAGCCTCGAGGAAGCCTTCACCGGCGTTGAAAAGACGATCACGGTCGAATCGCTCGCGACCTGCGAGACCTGTCACGGCCGCGGCTGCACGCGGACCGACAAATGCGCAAACACCTGCCAGACCTGCGGCGGCATGGGCAAGGTGCGCGCGCAGCAGGGTTTTTTCGTCGTCGAGCGCGGCTGCCCCACCTGTCGCGGTTCAGGCGAAGTGATCACTGATCCGTGTTCGAACTGCCACGGCGACGGACGCGCACTCACCCAGCGCAGGCTGTCAGTCAAAATTCCAGCGGGGGTTGATGAAGGTACGCGCATTCGGGTGGGGGGCGAAGGCGAAGCCGGCGTCCGCGGCGCTTCTAGCGGCGATCTCTACCTATTCGTCCACATGAAGCGCCACCCGATCTATGCGCGGGAAGGCACGAGCCTGATCGCGGAATGCCCGATCAGCTTCACCACCGCCGCGCTTGGCGGCTCGATCAGACTGCCCGGGATCGATGGCAAGCCCGTCGACATCAAAATCCCCTCGGGCATCCAATCAGGCGAACAGCTGCGTCACCGCGGTTCGGGCATGAGCGTGCTGAACGGCCGTGGCCGCGGCGATCTCGTCGCGCGAATCCTGGTCGAAACGCCGACGCGCATGAGCTCCAAGCAGAAGCAATTGCTCGAGGAGTTCCGCGGCACCGAGACGGGCGACGAATGTCCTGCAGCCAAGGGCTTCTTCACTCGCGTGCGGAGCATGTTCGGCTGATTCGTCTTCCATCGGCGTTAATTGTTACGCAGGTCATCGAGCTCCAGCCGCATCGCGAACATCTGTGCGAACAGCTCAGCCGCCGCGTGGAGCTCGAAACTTGGCGGTCGCGATGTCGTGTGCGCGCACCGGAACTCTCCGATCGCCTTGCCGTCGCGCATGACGGGAAGACGCATCGTCGAGGCAAATCCGCGCTCGGCAAGCTCAGCCAACTGGCTCGCTGAAGGTGTTCGCAGGAGCGCGAAGGAGCTCGCCGCATCGTCACCGTTTCTTGGAAAGATGGGCACCGGGGAAGCCGTGCTGTTTGCAACAAGAGCCGGAAAACCATCGCTGAGGGTCGCATTTGCACCGGAGCGGAAGGGGACGCCGCTGCGACTGCTGCTGGCTTTGGATCGGCCGACGAGCAGGGTTGCCCGATCGTAGCCGGTCAGCGCCCTCATCCGTCGTGCAGCGCCTTCGAGCAGCGCCTCCCCACTGCTGTCCGCCAGTCCCGCGATAAGCCCGCCAACCGAGCCAAAGGCCTCTCCGAAGGCTTCTCCACTTGACGGCACCGCCTCGAACAGCACTCGACCGTCACTTAGTTGGAAGGCGATGTCGAAATGTTCATGCTCCTCGGTGAGCCGCACGTGATAGGCGCGGGCAATCCCGGTCGTTGCGCTGAGGCGCGAGAATAGATTGCGGAGATCGTGGAGCGCCTGCTGCTGGACGAATTTGCCGAAAGGTTCGTCGATCAAGGTGACGTGCGATTTCCCGAGCAGATGGTGCACATTCTCGGACGCGCGCAGCACGATCCAGTCGAGCGAAAGCTCGAGGAGATAGCCGCACGGCTGTATCGCCACGGCTTCCGCACCCGCATCGGCGCTAAATTCGGCATGCGCTTCTTGAACGTCGTTCATCGGCCCCCCGGTATCGAACCTCGCGTCTGAGAAATACAGCCTGTTGAAACGGTTAGGCGGATCGGCCGAACAACCGGTCGAAAATCGTATCAACATGCTTGAAGTGATAATCGAGGTCGAACAGTCCGTCGAGTTCTCCGGCGGACAAGCGCTCCGAGACGTCGCGATCGGCCTTCAGCAAATCGAGCAGCGACAGCTCACCGTCAGATTCCCAAACCTTCATCGCGTTGCGTTGGACGAGTGCATAGGAGTCCTCGCGGCTTAGTCCTGCCTGAGTAAGCGCCAGAAGCACCCGTTGCGAGTGAACCAATCCGCCCATGCGGTTGAGGTTCTTCGCCATCCGTTCCGGATAGACGATCAGCTTATCGACCAGGTTGGTCAGCCGTGCGAGCGCGAAATCCAACGTAATTGTCGCGTCTGGACCGATGAAGCGCTCGACCGATGAATGCGAAATGTCGCGCTCATGCCACAGCGCGACATTCTCGAGCGCCGGCGTGACATAGCCACGGATCATCCGCGCCAGCCCCGTCAGATTTTCCGTCAGCACAGGATTGCGCTTGTGCGGCATCGCCGAGCTGCCCTTCTGACCAGGCGAGAAATATTCCTCGACTTCGAGCACCTCGGTGCGTTGCAGGTGGCGAATCTCGGTTGCGAGGCGTTCGATGGACGAGGCGATGACGCCCAGGGTAGCAAAGAACATTGCGTGGCGGTCGCGGGGGATCACCTGCGTTGATATCGGCTCGACGCTAAGTCCGAGCTCAGAGGCAACATGCTCTTCCACCTCCGGCGGCACGTTGGCGAACGTCCCGATTGCGCCAGAGATGGCGCAAGTTGCAACCTGATCGCGCGCGGCCGCCAGCCGGTCGCGGTTGCGTGAGAACTCCGCATAGGCCTGCGCGAGCTTCAGCCCGAACGTCGTCGGCTCGGCATGAATCCCGTGGCTGCGGCCGATCGTCGGGGTCAGCTTGTGCTCGAACGCGCGGCGCTTCAGCACCTCGAGCAGGGCGTCGATGTCACGGATCAGCAGATCCGCCGACTGCTTCAGCTGCACCGCGAGCGCCGTGTCGAGTACATCCGAGCTGGTCATCCCCTGGTGCAGCCAGCGCCGCTCGTTCCCGAGCTTTTCGCCCGCCCAGGTGAGGAAAGCGATCACATCATGCTTGGTGACGGCTTCGATCGCGTCGATCGCTTCAATATCGATGGCGCCGAGTACGTCGCGGTCATAAGCCGCGCGGATTGTTCGTGCGTCCTCGATCGGGATCATTCCGATTTTGCCCATCGCCTCGGCAGCGAACACTTCGATTTGCCACCAGATGCGGTAGCGGTTTTCGGCCGACCAAATGGCCGTCATCTCGGGACGCGAGTAGCGTGGAACCATGGCTGAGGCGGCTAGCAGAGAGGAGGGGGTGCATCAAATTAGCCCCATCGCCCTCATGCTCGTACGCCCGTGGGCGCCGACGATGACGTGGTCGTGCACCGTCACTTTCATGTGGCGCCCCGCCTCGACCAGGTCCCGAGTCAGACGGATGTCCTGCTGGGAGGGAGACGGGTCCCCGCTCGGATGGTTGTGGACAATGATCACGGCCGTGGCTCCGAGCGCGATCGCGCGGGCGATCACTTCGCGGACGTGGACCGACGCCTCGTCGATTGAGCCCTGCCAAAGCGCTTCATTGGCGATCAGAATGTTCTTTGCGTTGAGAAAGAGTATGCGGACTTCCTCGACGCGCTTGTGGGCCATTGCAGCGTGAAGATAATCGCCGAGCGCATCCCAGCTCGAAAGCACCGGCTGTTCTTCGAATCTCGTCTCCAGCATTCGCACCGCGGTCGCCTGGGCGATCTTCAGGGCGCCGATCGTCGGGTCGGATAGACCCTCGCGGCGCAGGGCGTCGGCGCTTGCAAAAAGGAGCGGGCCGATGCCGCCGAAATCGTGGATCAAGCGCTTTGCGAGCGGCTTTGTATCGACCCGCGGGATCGTCAGCGCCAGCAAATATTCGATCAGCTCGTAATCGTGAAAACCCTCGGGACCCACCTCGAACAGGCGCTTGCGCAACCGCGCCCGGTGCCCGCTCGAATCCGATTCATCCGCTTTGCTGACGCGCTCGTGCATGCCGCTCCTTCGTGGCGACCTCCGAGCAGCCGTCACTAACCACAGTTGACGCTGCCGGGGAAGCGGTCATGCCGCATCTGGAACGGTGATGCCGCGCAGGGGTTAGTAGAGCCCATGGCGGAAGGGCGGAGTGAAGAAGCAACACGCGCGTGAATGAAGGCAGCCAAGCCCTGACAAGTGTACGCCGGCGCTCGTGGACTCGTGTCGCGACGTTCGTCGGCTTTGGGCTGATGATCGTCCTGCTGATCGTTATCGCTATTGCCTGGACGCAACGGCGGTCGATCGCCACGTCATTCCTCAAACGCGAATTCGAGCGGCGCGGAGTGCAGTCGAGCTACCATCTCGATCGCGTCGGGCTTCGCACTCAACAGGTTAGCCATCTCGTGATCGGCGACCCAAATCGGCCCGACATCACGGCCCGCTTCGCGCAGATCCAGATGCGGCTGAAGCTGGACGGGAGCTTCGAAGTCTATCGCATCGTAGCGCGTGGAGTCCGTCTGCGCGGCCGGCTCGTCAACGGGAAGGTGAGCTGGGGCCAGATCGATAAGCTGATGCCGCCGCCGAGCAAGAAGCCGTTCGCGCTTCCCGAGTTCGTGCTCGATATTGCCGACAGCACAATCTCGCTTGCTACGCCGTTTGGCCCGGTGGGTGTCGCTGTGCAAGGCAATGGCAAGCTTAGCGGCGGCTTCAAGGGACGCCTGGCCATCGCCAGTCCGCGGATGGTGCCAGGACGTTGCGCGGCGACAAACTTGCGCGCGAATGTCGCCGTCGAGGTCATCGCCCGGCGACCCCGGATTGAAGGCCCCCTCAACCTGGATCGGTTTGCCTGCCCAGCAAGCCATTTCGACGTAGTGCTGCCACGATTCGACACCAAGACCAGCTTCAACGAAGCGTTCACCAGCCTCGACGGCGGGGGTCGGATGGCAATCGCGACGCTAACCGCCGGCGCGAACGGTCTCGCGGCCTTCGCCGGGGATTTGACCTACAGAGGTTCACTGGAACGGGTCGAAGGCTCCGTGACCCTTGCGGCGCAAAAATCGCGGATCGCCACCATTTACGCGGACCGCACCAGGCTGAACGGCGCCTACCATCTCGGCTTACGCGCCGGCACCTTTGCGCTCATCGGCAAGTTCGGGGCGACGAGTACGGCGCTCGATCCCTCGATGATCGCCGGAGTGACCCAGCCGCTGGCGGCTGCCGCCAAAACGCCGATCGGACCGATCGCCGGCCGCATTGGCGAAGCGATCGATCGGACGGCCCACAACTTCAACGTCGACGGGACGATCCGTGTCGTGAACTTTCCCGGCGGCGGCGCAGTGCGCATCGATCGCGCCGACATCCAGGGGCCGGACGGGGCCCGTGCGCAGGTGTCGCGGGGTACCGGAGTCACCTATTATTGGCCCGCCAGCGCATTGAGGATCGACGGCGACATCCAAATGAGCGGAGGCGGACTGCCGAACGGTCAGGTATCGCTGAGGCAGCCCCGTCCCGGCGCGCCCATGAGCGGCGTTGCGCGTCTCGCGCCTTACGCAGTGGGCGCGACGCGGCTGGCGCTGGCCCCGATACGCTTCGGGCCCGGACCTGCCGGATCGACTGCACTCAGTACGCTCGCCCAACTCGACGGGCCGTTCCCGGATGGGAACGCGCGCGCGCTGCGTATCCCAATCACGGGCCGCATCGGCCAGGGCGGAAGCTTCGCTTTCGGCACATCCTGCGCGGTGGTCAGCTTCGACCGTCTTCAATACACTTCACTGCAACTGGGGCCGACCCGACTTCCGATTTGCCCGATCGGCGCCGCGATCATCTCCAAGCGTTCGAATGGACCGTTGCTGGCCAGTGCCCGCTTCAGTGGCCCGGTGCTGAGCGGCCGGCTCGGCAAATCGCCGTTGTATTTCGCCGCGAACGGAGGGCAGATCGTCGGCAAGCAATTCGCCTTGAATAGCCCGGACGTGCGGCTTGGCCGGTCGGATTCACCGATCGTGTTCAATGCTGCGCGTATCAGCGGGTCGTTTGTTCCGGCCGGTGCGCAAGGCGATTTCGCCGGCGCGAAGTCCACGATCGGCAACGTGCCGCTGTTGCTGAGCGACGGAACGGGCACGTGGTCAACGCATGAAGGGAAGTTCATCGCAGACAGCCGGCTGACCGTCTCCGACCGCGATCCCGATCCGAAATTCTATCCGCTGAAGAGCAATGACGTGCGGTTCAGTCTGGCCGGCGATACGATAACGGCGACCGGGGCGCTCCGGCATCCCGCGAATGGCGCCTTGGTGACTGAGGTGAACATTGAGCACCGCCTCTCGAGCGGGGCGGGGCACGCGACGCTCGATGTGCCTGGATTGACCTTCGGCCCCAACTTTCAGCCGAACGAGATCACCCGTTTGACCGAAGACGTGATCGCTCTCGTTAGCGGCACAATTACCGGGCAGGGCCGGATCGACTGGTCGGCCAGCGGCAAGGTGACCTCGACCGGCGATTTTTCGACTACCAATCTCGATCTCGCCGCGCCGTTCGGACCGGCTGAAGGTCTTAGTGGCACGATCCATTTCAACGACCTGCTCGGACTCACGACACCGCCTGGGCAGACCCTGATCGCCCGCTCGATCAACCCCGGCATCCTGGTCGAGAATGGCGTCATTCACTATCAGCTGCTGCCCAACCAGCTGGTGAAAATCGAGCGTGGGGACTGGCCGTTCATGGGCGGCCGCCTGATCCTTCATGAAACGGTGCTCAACTTTAACCGTCCGACTGCCAAACGGCTGACGTTCGAGGTCGTCGGCCTCGATGCGAAGACGTTCGTCGACACCCTCGGCTTCAAGGAGATTTCCGCAACCGGCGCGTTCGACGGGGTGCTGCCGATGATCTTCGACGAATCCGGCGGACGAATCGTCGGAGGCCGTCTCGATTCGCGCGACCCGGGAGGGGCCTTGTCTTACGTCGGGGTGGTCAATCGTTCGAACCTGGGCATGATGGGCAATCTCGCGTTCGACGCCTTGAAGGACTTGCGCTTTCGCTCGATGATCATCCGGCTCGACGGCGATCTTGCAGGCGAATTCGCCACCCGTCTCACCATCGAGCAGCTCGGACTTGCTGGCCGAGGTGGGGTCTCGAAGCTCATCCAAGGCGCTTTCAAGAAAGTGCCGTTCCGCTTCAATATCTCGATCCGTGGACCGTTCCGGTCGCTGATCCAAACCGCCAAGTCCTATCGCGACCCGCGCCAGCAGATCGACACGGTGCTCTCGCGCCCGCTCGAGGACGTTCCCGGAATCGTCACGGAAGTCCGCCGCGTCGAGGGCGTCCAGCAACAATCGCAAACGCCGGTCAAGGAGACCGTCACACCAACCCCCGCCAACGAGAGGCAAAGATGACCCACAGGCGTAAAATGCTCATTGCGACAGGTGCGGCGCTTGCCGCGATCCCGCTGTCGAGCTGCATCTCGGTCAAGACCCCGGAAAAACCGATCGAGGTCAATCTCAACGTGACGATCCGACAGGAAGTGGTCGTTCGGCTGCAGCGCGACGTCGAGCAGCTGATCAACCAGAATCCGCAGGCGTTCCCGCAGCAGCAGCCACCAAAACAATGATCAGATGGGCTGCGCTTGCGGTGTTCGTGTTGGCGGCGCCAGCCTCCGGTCAGACGACGGCGGTCAACGCCGCGCGGGCTGCCGGGTCGGTCGGTGAGCGGTTCGACGGCTATCTGGGCGTGGCGGCACCGGTGTCAGCGGCGGTGCGTAGCCAAGTCGCCTCGATCAACATCCAGCGCCGCAAGCTTTATACCAACCTTGCCGCAAGACGGGGCGTCTCTCCCGGCGATGTGGGAGTTACGGCAGGGTGCCAGCTACTGGCGGTCGTTAGCGTGGGCGAGGTCTACATGCTCGCCGAGGGCGGATGGCGGCGGCGCGCTCCCGGCCAGTCCGCGCCCGTCCCGAACTACTGTCGCTAATTCCCGAACGACGGACGATATTCGGGTTTCAGTTTCGCGATCAGACCGGCAGTCACGGGCACGCCGATATCATAGGAGCCCTCGACATAGGGACCGGCGACATAGGGATCGGCGACGACCAGGATCTGGTTGAAACGGCCCTTCTTCTTCGGATCGGCGGGCAGCAGGGTCAGCTCTGAAAATTGCGGGCATTGGTCGAAGTCGCCACCCAGCTGTTCACCCTGACGGCGCCTCTTCCGCTCCGCGTTGAGCGCCTTGCAATACGGACCGCGGATAGCGGTCAGATAGACTGATCCTGTCCGGAACAACGCGTTCAAGTCGATTTGTTTTTGCGTCCCGCGGTCCCAGAGGATCGCCTTGGTCCCGCTGTTCCCGTGAGCTCCGCCGGTGAATGCGTAGGTGTCATTGCGAAGGCTGAGCAGGCGCGGTGTCTGTCCCACGGTCGTGATGGTCGTCACCTGTTGGTAGGCGTTGAACGGAAACCCCTGCTTCTGGCGGTCAGCGGCATCCTTTTGGGCTTGGGCGGTGAGGCTGGCGCGCTGTTTTTTCATGTCGGCGCTGAAGCGGGCGACCAGGGCTGGAATGGCATTGGCTTCGCTGGACCAACCATATTCGAAGTCGAGCCATTTGGACTTGAGCTCCGTCTTGAACGGCTTGGCGTTCGCGCCTGCGACGAAAAATGCCGCTGCCAAAGCGGCGATGGCGATCCCCGGTTTCATATGCCAAGCCTACAGCCGTCGGCTGCGGTTGACTATCCGCCGTCCCGTTCATAAAGGAGCCGCGCCTTGGCGGTGTCGCTTCCGCCATGTTCTTCGTCGCGCGCTGGCCTTGATTCCTACAGGGGCGACGCACAGGGGAGACGCATGGCAGAGGATGAAACCGAAGAGGCTCCGAAGCTTCCTCCCGACGCGCGGCTCGAATCGCTGGACAGGCGGCTCGACCAGCTGCGGCAGGCGGAAGCGAAGAAAGAGGCCAAGGCGCAGGGCGACCCCAATTACCGGGTCGGCCAGCTTGTCCTCAGCCACTTGGTGGGCGCTCCTGCCGGTGGATTCATCATTGGTTTCGTCCTCGACAAGCTCTTGGGAACGAAGCCGTGGTTGATGTTGGTGATGCTGTTCCTCGGTTTCGCGGTCGGCGTCATGAACGTCCTTCGGATTTCTAAAACGCCGCCGGGTAGCTCCGGCACTGGGAATTAAGAGGAACGCGTGGCCGGCAAAATCGACCCGATGCATCAGTTCGTGATCGAGCCGATCGCGGGCTCATTCCAGGGCGGCAATCCATTCGTCTTCACGAATAGCGCGCTCTGGCTGCTGATCGTGCTGGGTACGATCTACGTGTTCATGCTCGGCGGCATGCAGCGCGCGCTCATTCCGGGCCGCTGGCAGGTCGCCGTCGAAGGCTTGACTGGCTTCGTCAACTCAATGGTGGAAACGAGCATCGGGCCCGAAGGCAAGAAATATTTACCGTGGGTGTTCACCGCCTTCATCTTCATCCTGTTCTCGAACCTGATGGGCGCGATGCCGTTCGGCGTGGTCAAAGCGGCGCATCCGTTCACCGTGACCAGTCAGTTCACGATCACGGGCGTGATGTCGCTGATCAGCTTCGCGATCGTGCTTGGCGTCGGTTTCTACAAGCACGGGCTGCACTTCTTCTCGCTGTTCTGGCCGAAGAATACGCCGATCCTTCTCGCGGTACCGATCTCGCTGATCGAGTTCGTCAGCTTCCTCGTCCGCCCGTTCAGCCTCGGCCTTCGTCCCTTTATCGCAATGTTCGCGGGCCACATCCTGCTCGACGTGTTCGGCAACTTCATTGTGCAGGGTTTCAACGCCGGCGGGGGCGGGATCGCCATTTCGATCCTGTGCTTCCTGTTCGTGGCGTTCATCAATGCGCTTGAGCTGCTTGTCGGAGCGATCCAGGCGTATGTTTTCGCGCTTTTGACGTCACTTTACATCAGCGACGCGGTCAACCTTCACTAACCCTCAAGCTTTCTTCA
>JBKPON010000023.1:0-13554 GCA_046733135.1 Pseudomonadota bacterium
CCCGCATCGGCCGCAATCCGCGGACCGGCGAGGCAGTGTCGGTCAACGCCAAGCGCGTACCCTATTTCAAGCCCGGCAAGGAAATGCGCGAACGCTTGAACCTGCAGGAAGCGAACGGCAGCGGCGTCTTATGATCGCCCCGCGGACGTGGCGGAACCGGTAGACGCTGGAGACTTAAAATCTTCTGCCCCTAACAGGGCGTGCGGGTTCGAGTCCCGCCGTCCGCACCACTTCGGCACTTGAGAATGTTTCGGCGCCGGCCGGAGATCCGGACGGCGTGAAAGCTCGCAGGTCGTGCGAGGCTGCGGCACGAAACATCCATAATGGTTGGACAAATTATTAAGTCTTCCCGGGTTAACCCGCCGCAGTGTCAAGCGTGCGCCAGGAAAATGCCGTGACCACGAAGGCGCGCTCGGCGCTGTTGAACGCGCGACGTGACGCGATTGTCGTGACGGTGCTGGTCTCCGCGGTCGCTCTGCTAATATGGAACGGCAGTAGCTTTTTCGAACATGTCCGGTTCGCCGGCTCCGAATTCGGTCCTGACGTGCGCCTCGCAGGTACCGCGCTGACTCTCAACGTTGTGCTGATCCTGTTCGGCTGGCGCCGTTACATCGATCTGCAGCACGAGGCGGCGCTCCGCGCGGACGGCGAACGTAGGGCGGCGGTGCTCGCCAGCACCGATCCGATCACGGGTCTGAGCAATCGCAAGGGTTTCGCGGACCGCGTCGAGCAATTGGCCGAATCCGCGGATCGACGCAGCGAAAAGCTCGTTGTCCTTTCCCTTCAAATCCATCGCTTTAAGGCGGTCAACGACCAGCACGGCTACGACGTCGGGGATCAATTGCTCAGGAATCTGGCGAGCGCATTGACTGATGAGCTTGGGCCAGAGGCAATCGTCGCGCGCCTCGGCGGTGACGAGCTCGGCGCGGCCCTCGCCCTTAGCGAAGCGGAGCTCGGTCGCGCAGAGCGCGTCGCTGAAAGCACCCTTAGAATCGTAACTCGTCCGGCAATGATCGAGGAACGGATGATCCAGGTCGGAGCATTCGCGGGAATCGCTGCCGCGGACGCGGCCGGAGCCCGCGTCACCGACCTGCTGCGCCGTGCCGACATCGCGATGAATCACGCCAAATCGGGGCGGGTGACCCGGCCCGTCTGGTTCGACGATGGGATGGAGCGGGCGCTCATTGCCCAAAGTGAGGTTGAGCAGGGCATTCGCTTCGGTCTCGAGCATGGCCAGTTCCTGCCCTATTTCGAACCTCAGGTGGATTTGGTTACTGGCGAGATCGTCGGCTTCGAAGTGCTCGCGCGCTGGAATCATCCGTTGTCCGGCATCATCGGGCCGGACACTTTCATTCCGGTCGCTGAAGAGATCGGAGTCATTGGGCGCCTATCGGAACAGGTGATCGGCGAAGCATTGCTTCAAGCCGCGACCTGGGACCCATCGATCAAAATCTCCGTCAACATTTCTCCGACCCAGTTCGCCGACGGCTGGCTTTCGCAGCGGATCGTGCGGATTCTGACGCATGCGGGTTTCCCCGCCGATCGCCTGGTGGTGGAGATCACTGAAAGCTCGCTCTTCGCCGATATCGACCTTGCTCGCTCGATCGTCGCGAGTCTCAAGAACCAGGGAATACGCTTGGCGCTTGACGATTTCGGCACCGGCTTCTCGTCGCTGTCGAGCCTGCGCTCCCTGCCATTCGACATGATCAAGATCGATCGCAGCTTCGTCACCAACGTCCATCGCAACAAGGAAAGCATGGCGATCGTCCGGGCGGTGTCGACCCTGGCCAGCGCGCTGTCGGTTCCCGTCTGGGTCGAGGGCATCGAAAGCGAGGCCGCTTACGACGCGGTCGTGATGCTCGGCTGCGGCGTTGGTCAGGGCTGGTATTTCGGCAAGCCAATGCCCGCGGACGAAGCGGCGGACATGCTCGCGACGCGCCGCCGCTCGGACGGTCAAAACTTGCCTGACGCGGTCAACGGCTAAGACAAATACGATGTCGTTAACCATCTGTCCCGTGCCGGGACGGACGGGGCGAATTGCGCGCGCGGCAGTTGTGAACATGGTAAAAGCCGCGTTAAGGATTTGCCATGCAGCTCGCGCGACCCGCATTCGCTACCGACCCACGCCGCTTCGGGCGGCGTGTGCGCGATGCCCAGGTGATCTCTCCGATTGTTGCGGACCTAAGGATATTCACGATCACCTTCCTCGCCGGCTTCCTCTTCGTTTCTATCCTGATCGCCTGAACCGCCGAGCCAACTTCCATCGTCACCTTGCGGAGAGTAATAGGAGCGCCCTCCGAAGGGAGAGCGTCATGACCGCATTCAATGCCGTGCGTTTCAAGGTGAAGCCGGGCCGCGACCAGGAATTCCTCGAAGCCCACCGAAGAGTCGACCGGGATTGGCCAGGTCTCCAGCGGGTCAATCTCATCAAGACTGGAAATCAAGACTATTGCATCATCGGTGAGTGGGACGACATGGACAGCATGGCCGCTGCCCGGCCGAACATGATCGCGACGCTGGACACGTTCCGCGACACGCTTGAGGAGCTGGACGGTGATCTTGGCGTTACCGATCCCGTCTCGGGGCCGGTCGTGCTGGAGCTGAAATAGCCTAATCGCAGGCTAGGTGGAGCTTCCAGCCGAGCCAGGCGGAAATGATGCACATCGCGGCGACCAGTAGCAATTGCCCTACCGGACCGACGCCGAGGCTGCTCAGCGCGAACGCGATCAATGAGCCGATCACCATAGCGCCGGAATTGACGATGTTGTTGGCGGCGACGGTACGCGCCGTCTCCGTCTTCGGGACGGTCGTGGTGAGGAAGGCGTACAGCGGCACAACGAACATGCCGCCGGTGATGGCCACCCCGAGCAACGCCAGGATCATCAGTCCGGCCATTGGCTGAAAGATGAAATTGCCGAGGGTGACCAACGTATCGCTGTGCTTGTCCCAGGCCAGCGACACGAAATGGAGGAGCAGCACGAATGCGCCCATCGCGATGACCGAGGCGGGGGCGTAACGAGCCGACACCTCGCTTTTGAGCAGCCGGTTGATCAGGACCGATCCGATCGCGATCCCAATCGAGAAGATGGCAATGAACAAGCTTGCGACCCGTTCGTCGGCCCCGAGTACATTCTTCACTAGTGGCGGGAAGATGATGATTAGCACCGCTCCGATCGTCCAAAAGAAACTGATCGAACAAATGGCGAGGAAGAGGCGCCGGATGTGCATGGTCGCATTCACCAGCGCGATCGATGCACGGATGATGTGACGGTCGAACGGAATGCGGTCGGCCGCCGGCGGGGCCGGAGGTACCTGGCGACCAGCGAGGAAACCGAGGGCGGCGATGGCGATGGTGACGCCCGCCGCGATCGGCGGAGTAGCCGAGAGGACGCCCGCCAGGATCGTTCCGCCTAGAATCGCAAGATAGGTGCCCGCTTCGACCAAGCCCGTTCCGCCAAGCACTTCGTCCTTGTGCAAATGCTGCGGGAGGATGGCGTATTTGATTGGACCGAAGAAGGTCGAGTGCACGCCCATCAGTCCGACTGCGGCAAGCATCAGCGGGATGTTGGCGAGCATGATCCCCGCACCGCCGAGGATCATGATCCCGATTTCGGCTAGCTTGATGATGCGGATCAGCCGTGCCTTGTCGTGATCATCCGCCAGCTGTCCGGACAGCGCCGAGAAAAGGAAGAATGGCAGGATGAAGAGCCCCTGCGCGATCGCGCTGAACTGAAACTCCTTCGATGGGTTCGAATAGAGTTGATAGGTGACGAACAGTACGACCGCTTGCTTGAACAGGCTGTCGTTGAACGCGCCAAGGAACTGCGTCGTGAACAGGGGCAGGAATCGCCGAGCGCGCAGCAGGTGGGTGACGTTTTGAATCAAAACTGGGACGCGCTGGCTGCCATGGACGTTGGGTGTTTTGCATAGCCAGCTTTGCGCATGTCGCCAAACCTTATAACTCTTGTCCCGGAATGCTGTCGCTGCCGAACCTCCTGACGTTGTCGCGCATCCTCGCCGTGCCGATCCTCGTCTTCCTGCTCTGGAAACCGGCGCCGTGGGACTATGCGATTACCTTCGTGCTGTACTGCATCGTCGGGATCACCGATTATTTCGACGGCTATCTCGCCCGCGCGCACGGACAGATTTCCAAACTCGGCCAGTTTCTCGACCCGATCGCCGACAAGATCATGGTGGCCGCCGTGATTGTCATGCTGACCGCGTCGCGCAAGGCGGACGGCGACGTCCCGATCATTCAGGACCTGAACGTCATCCCGGCGCTGATCATTCTTTTGCGCGAGATCATCGTATCGGGGCTGCGCGAGTTCCTTGCCGGCCTGCAGGTGTCTGTGCCGGTCAGCGCTCTTGCCAAGTGGAAGACGACGTTCCAGCTGGTCGCGCTCGGGGCATTGATACTGGGCGGCGCGCTGCCCGAGCAGCCGTGGGTCCATCTGGTCGGTGTGGTGAGCCTTTGGGCCGCGGCCGCTTTAACCCTCATCACCGGCTACGATTATCTGCGCACCGGTCTTCGGCACATGGATTAGCCGGCGGGAATAATCGATTTTTCGACTTTCACTGACGAACTTTCCTCATTTCCGCCGGTTGTCCGCCAAGCCTAGGCACGTTCGGATAGACGGATTGAAAAGAGGGATTGATCATGGACGCTAAGACCGGTGAATCGATGGGCTGTCCGGTAGACCGCCCAACCACCGTGCGCTCGTTGCTCGGCCGAACCAACCGCGACTGGTGGCCAGAATCCCTCCCCGTCGAAATCCTCCACCAGGGCGGCGTTTCTCCCGACCCGATGGGCGAGGATTTCGATTACGCTGGAGCGTTCAACGCCCTCGACTACTCAGCGCTCAAGCGCGACCTCACCGCGCTGATGACGGACAGCCAGCCCTGGTGGCCGGCCGATTACGGGCATTACGGGCCCTTCTTCATCCGCATGGCGTGGCACGCCGCCGGCACCTATCGCACCGCCGATGGACGGGGCGGCGCCAACTCGGGCAATCAGCGCTTCGCCCCGCTCAATAGCTGGCCGGACAATGGCAATCTCGACAAGGCTCGACGGCTACTGTGGCCGATCAAGCAGAAGTACGGCCAGAACATCAGCTGGGCCGACCTGTTCATCCTCGCCGGCAACGTCGCGATCGAGTCGATGGGTGGACCGATCTTCGGCTTCGGCGGGGGCCGCAGGGACATTTTCGAGCCCGAGCGCGACGTTTATTGGGGAGCGGAGGAGAAGTGGGTCAGCGAGGGCGCTGAGACGCGCCACCAACCCGATCGCGAGATGGAGCTCGAAAATCCGCTCGCGGCCGTCCAGATGGGCCTCATCTACGTCAATCCCGAGGGGCCTGGCGGCAATCCCGATCCGCTGCAGTCCGCGCGGGATATCAAGATAACGTTCGAACGCATGGCGATGAATCACGAGGAGACGGTCGCGCTGACCGCCGGCGGCCATACTTTCGGGAAGGCGCATGGCGCGGGCGACCCGAGTCTCGTCGACGTCGCTCCGGAGGGCGCCGACATCGCTCTGCAGGGTTTGGGCTGGGCAAGCGCCCACGAAAGCGGTTTTGGCGAGCACACTATCACCAGCGGCATCGAGGGATCGTGGGTGAATACTCCGACGCAGTGGTCCGAAAATTATTTCCGGCTGCTCCTCGACTATGACTATGAGCTGGTGAAGTCGCCGGCGGGCGCGCAACAGTGGCAGCCGATCGACCAGAAGCCGGAAGACATGGCGCCAGCGGCCCACGACCCGTCCAAGCGTGTCCCGACGATGATGACGACGGCGGACATGGCGCTGAAAATGGATCCCGAGTTCCGCAAAATCTCGGAGAAGTTCCGCAACGATCATGAGGCTTTCAAGGATGCCTTCGCGCGCGCCTGGTTCAAGCTCACCCACCGCGACATGGGGCCCAAGATCCGATATTTGGGGCCGGAAGTGCCAGGTGAGGATCTGATCTGGCAGGATCCGGTTCCGACCGGTTCGAAGCCATCCGATGCGGACGTCGCGGCGTTCAAGGCCAAGATCCTGGAAGCCGGCCTGAGTATAGGCCAGCTTGTCAAGACCGCTTGGGCGTCGGCTTCGACCTATCGCAAGTCGGACCATCGCGGGGGCGCCAACGGCGCCCGTATCCGCCTGGCTCCTCAAAAAGATTGGGCCGTCAACGAGCCGGAGGAACTGGGCCGGATCCTGGCCAAGATCGATGAGCTGCGCGGCGGTCTCTCGATGGCCGATGCGATCGTCCTCGCCGGCACGGCGGCCGTCGAAAAAGCGGCGAAGGATGCCGGCTTTGAAGTCGAGGTTCCATTCACTGGCGGGCGAGGCGATGCGTCTCAGGACTGGACCGACGTCGAGAGCTTCGGGGTCATGGAACCCGCCGCCGACGGCTTTCGCAATTATCTGAAGACCAAGCATTCGGTGAAAACGGAGGAGTTGTTGCTCGACCGCGCCTCTTTGCTTGGATTGTCCGCGCCGGAGATGACGGCGTTGCTGGGAGGTCTTCGCGTGCTTGGCGCCAACTATCAAGATTCGCCGCTCGGCGTGTTCACGACCCGAAAGGGACAGCTGACCAACGACTTCTTCGTCAATCTCCTCGACAACGACACCTTCTGGGAGGTGGTCGACGAGAGCGGCGACGAGGAGTTCATTGGCTACGACCGCGGCGGCAGGCAGCAGAGGTGGCGCGCGACCCGGACAGACCTGATCTTCGGTTCCAACAGCCAGCTGCGCGCCACGGCCGAGGTCTATGCCGAGAAGGGGAACGAGAAGAAGTTCGTTCGTGACTTCATCAGGGCCTGGACGAAAGTGATGGACGCCGACCGGTTCGACCTGACTCGAAACACCGCTCAGGACGTCGCGTCGGAGCGGCAGCTCGAACCGGCGCAATAGGTTCGGCCGCCGCGGCGCTTCCCCTCCCCATTCCCCGAGCGCCGCGGCGAAGCCGAAGTTCGATCCTAGGAAGCAGCCAGCATCGCCGGGGGGACTGTTTCGAGGTCCGGGATTAGCTCTCGCATGATCCGCCGGAGCGCATCGGCGAGCAATTGGAATTCGTGCTCGCGGGGGCTGGAGCGGCGCCAGATAAGCGCGATCCGGCGGAAACCGTGGTTCGATCGAAGCGGCTTCGCGTCAACGTCCGTACCGACGAGGATTCCGGCCTCGATCGCCATCGACGGAATAAAGGTCAGCCCCAGCCCGTTGTCCACCATCTGCACGAGCGTGTGGAGCGACGTCCCCATCATCGCGGCATGGGCTCGCAGCTCCGGCCGATTGCAGGCCGACAGGGCGTGGTCCTTAAGGCAGTGGCCATCCTCCAGCAGAAGCATTCGATTTTCGTCAATTGCGTCGACATCGACGGTCGCTCCCTCGGGGGCTTCACCACCCGGGAAGGCGACAAACAAGCGGTCGTCGAACAATGGCGCCGAATCGACATCGCCGCAGCTGAAGGGGAGGGCGAGCAACACGCAGTCGAGCTGGCCACGGTGCAGCGCCTCGCACGCCGAGTGGCTCGTTTCCTCGCGGAGATAGAGTTTGAGATCCGGCCATTCGCTGCGCAAACGCGGAAGCATGGCCGGAAGCAGGAAGGGCGCGATCGTGGGGATCACTCCCATCCGGAGTTCGCCATGAAGCGGTTTCCCGCTCGCCCGCGCCAGTTCGGCAAGCTCTTCGACCTCGCGCAATACGCGAACGCCCTTGTCGGCGACCTTTTCGCCTAGGGCCGTGAAGCGCACAACCCGCCGTGTCCGTTCAACCAGGGTGACTCCGAGCAATGTCTCCAGCTCGCGGAGGCCAGC
This sequence comes from Pseudomonadota bacterium, assembly GCA_046733135.1. GTDB lineage: Bacteria > Pseudomonadota > Alphaproteobacteria > Sphingomonadales > Sphingomonadaceae > Sphingomicrobium. Next base: position 7,798 of record JBKPON010000023.1, read on the forward strand.
CGACAAGGTCGATTGCGTAACGAAGCACGCCTCGGCCGCCTTGCCGAAATGGCCGTGCTCACGGAGTGCGACCAGATACTGGAGCTGTTTGACGGTGGGTACGTGAACTGTCATTGTTGTAGTCGATCAATTCAAGCAGTATAATCGACTTTATCACTTAAAACCAGTGGCTAGCTAAGTGCGCGGTACAGTCCGTAGCAGCTGGTCAGGGTCAGTAGAGCTCCGACGAAGGTCAGTAGCACGTCGGGATTCACGCGCTTGGCAATCCAGGCCCCGAACGGCGCAGCGAGAACGCCCCCGATCAGCAGGCCGAGGGTTGCGGAGGTGAACGCCTTCCAGCCGAGGGTCGCAAGGAAGGTTGCCGAGATGGTGACCGTCAAAAAGAATTCGGCGGTGTTGACTGTGCCGATCGTCTTGCGCGGGTTGCCGCCCTGGACAAGTAAGTTGGAGGTGACGATTCCGCCCCAGCCGCCGCCGCCCGCGGCGTCGAGGAAACCGCCAATCAGGCCGAGAGGACTGACCACCCTGGGCCGGCGCTCGGTGTGGCGGTGCATCACGCCGCGGTAGAAGAGGTAGAGCCCGAGCGCCGTCAGATAGGCCAATACGAACGGCTTGGCGGTGGACGCATCGATTTGGGTCAACACATACGCACCGATCACGCCGCCGAAAACGCCGGGGACCGCGATGCGAACAAAAAGCCGCCAATCGACGTTGCGATGAGCCACATGGCTGATTCCGGAGACTGCGGTGGTGAACGTCTCGGCGGTATGCACTCCGGCGGACGCTGCGGCAGGCGGCACGCCCATGCTGATCAGGAGAGTGCTCGAGATCTGTCCATAGGCCATACCCAGCGCGCCATCGACGAGCTGTGCCGCGAAGCCAATCAGCATGAAGGGGATCAGGACCGACGGGTCGGCCAAGAAAGATGGAAGAATTCCGGTAACTCCCTATTTCGCGGCGCTTTGCCTCAACCGTCCACATTTCGACAAGGGGAGAACGCGTTGGGTCCCACTATGGGATCACGGAAAGCAGCCGCCCGAGTCCGTAACGGACACGAAACAAGGCGGAACGGAAAACAGCTTGGACCGTTGCGGCGTCGGTCACCCGCGTCCCTCCTTTGTTCCCGACCCGGGGAGCGTGGCTGAGTGCGAGCGCCCGGTGATCTTCCCCCCGCCGGGCGCTTTTCATTTTTTATTTACCCGACTCGTGTTAATTTCATTTTCGGGACTCGCCGAACCCTACCCCCCATCGTTGCAAAACGACGGCGAGTCCTCATTGCTCTGGAAGGCGGCTCAACTCGGGGTTGGGCCGCCTTTCATTTTCTTGAGCCGTTTCGCGAAGCTTAGTAGCGGCGGCCCCAATAGGCCGTCCGGTCGATACGCACGTTGGTGACGTAGCCGCGGTAATCGACGTCGCAGCGGAAGCTGAGATCGCCTTGCGCGCCATAACCCGGGTTCCACGGCTGCGTGCGATAGATGCCTGTGTCCAGCAGCCCGCGGACGCGCACGCGGCCGGAGGACCGTCGTTGGACGTCGGTTATCTGAGAGACGCGGATAAAGCCGTTGTAGCCTTGATACGGTCGGCGAAAGTTCGGCCCGAAATAAGGCCTGTATTGGTTTTCCGCTTGGTTGACCGCGGCGAAGGTACACTGCCGAATCGCATTGCGATCGCTGACGCCCCACCGATTGCCGATGAGCGAATCGATGATCCCGCCGAGCACACCCTGGTTCTGCGGATAGCCCGGGTAGGCTGGATAGCCCGGCTGCGGGTAGGGTTGCGGCTGCGGGTACGGTTGCGGGTAAGGTTGCGGATAGGGCTGCGGCTGCGGATAGGGATATTGCGCAGCCGCCGGAGCCGCAAGCGCGCCCGCCAGCACGGCAGCGGCGAGCAATCTGGTCAGGTTCGTCATAACTCAATCCCCCTACTGCCCGGAACATCCCGGGATGAACTAGAACGCGGCAGCGGGCGATCAGATGCACCCGCCCAAGAAAAACAGCAATTCGCCGCCAATTCAGTAGTCCCGCGGCAGCCCATCCGGCCAGTTGTTGGGCAGGGGCCTGATGCACGCGCCATAATGGTCGCTCGCATTGTCCATGAAGAGCTTAAGTCGCGTGGGATCCAGGCGTCCGTGCAGCTTGTGCATCGCATCGAAAGCAGACTTTGCGGAGACCCACATGATGCGGTCGTCGTTGCGCAGCGCCTCCACGCCGGCCAACACTTCGGCTTCCTCATATTGCTCGAGCGGGCCGCCGGTGCGCTTGAGCGCTCTTAGCCGCGCGAGGTCGGCGGCTTCCGTCGCGCTGGTTTTGTCCATCAACGGCATTGGGGCATAAGCTTCGTCGAACGCGTTGCGCTCGTCCTGCTCGGTGTGCGCCGCGACGTCGGAATCGTTCGCCGCCTCGTGCGCAAGGCTGTCATAGGTCACGAACTGCACCCAATAGCCGTCGATCAGTCGACCGATCTCTTTGCGGCCTTTGCCCTGTTCGACCGCGTCGCGAATCCGGTTGAGTTGCGCCACCGCGCAAGGGTGCATCGCCGCGCGCTGGTAGATTTGCGGGCCGTTGTCCCAGAAGAGTTCGTGCGCCATCCCGGCTTCAGCGGCCTTAACCTTGCGGTGCCATTCACGGTCCTCGAGCATCTGTTCGAGGGCGAGAGCGATCAGCACACCCACGGTGATGACTCCAATTTCCTTGAGGACGCCACCCCAGCTGTGCAGTTCCTTGGGAACATGGATATGCATGAATGGCCCCCCACGGCGGTTCTAATCGAGAATTTTGGCGGGAAGAAGCGGCGCCCGGCGTCGGGCACCCGGCCTTGAGGCGGGCTCTGCTTTGTTCTTGAAAGACGGTCGGGTCCTGGATCAAGTCCGGAAGAAACACAGGGACTCGCATGGCGCCTTTCAGCATCTTCTTCTCGCTCTACGGCCTGTTGCTCGGCCTCAGCGTCGCCGTGGTCGTGAGCGGATTCGCTCGGCTGCTGAAGAGGAGGCCGCGGATTTGGCCGGGCTGGCTCGTGCCGCTGCTCGGCATTTTCATCATGCTCGACATCACCTCCTTCTGGAACGGGGCGTGGCGGGCGCGGGAATGGATGGTCCCGGAATATGGGCACCTGTTCCTCGGCATGGTGGTGATCTCCGTCTATTATCTTGCGGCATCGATGGTCTTCCCGGAGAAGGGAGACACCGCCGTGGAGTTCGACGCTCATTATTTCGAGAACCACCGCGCAATCCTGTTGGCCGTCGGCTTCTGCAACCTCGCCGTGTTCGGCTGGCAGGATTATCTGGCAATCCGCGAGCTGCCGCCGGCCTGGTGGATTTCCGTCCCGATCTATTACGCGCTGCTGCTCGTTGCCGCTTTCACCCGGAACAGGACCTTAAGCATCGCCTGCCTCGCTGGACTGATCGGTTTCTACCTCATCCACGCCGCCGCCAGTCTGCTCTGGCCCGCGCTTGGCCAGCTGCAACTCTGAACCTCGAGCGAAGCTAGCGCGGCCGAAAGCCTGGGTTCGCGGTAACTCGGACATCGGTCACTCGGCCCTTTCGGTCTGTGTCGCAACGGAAGGTCAAATCCGAACCGTGGCGGCCGCCGCCGTAGCCGTAGCGCGCGGTGTCGAGCAGCCCGCGCACACGAACGCCCGTCGCCCGGCGCTGAACGTCGGTGATCGCCGTCACCCGGACATAGCCGCGATAGCCGGGATAGGCTCGCGGCCGGCCCTTGAACCAGGGGCGATATTGGTGTTCGGCCTGGTCCACCGCGGCCCAACCGCAGCGGCGGATCGCCTGGCGGTCGCTGACGTTGTAGCGGTGGCCGATCAGCTTATCGATGATGTCGCCGATGACGCCCTGCGCCTGGACGTCGTCTTGGGCCAGCGCCGGAGCCGCAAGGCCGCCGGTAAGAGCAGCCGCAATCACGATACGCGCGAACCTGTTCATTCCACTATCCCCTCAAGAGAATTGTCCAACGCACGAAGCCGGGCGCGGCCGGCCTTTACCAAAGTCGTCAATCGCTTGCGGTATCGACCTTGCCGACACAGCGATCGTGATCCCACACCTCACACCCGTTCGGCAGGTCCATCGCGCGGGCGGTCGCGAGTGCTTCCTCATCACCGTCGGCGTCGATCCATTCCGAGCGCCAGATCTTCCCCGTCTCGTTGAGGCAATAGACGATATACTTGGCCACAGCCCCCGCCACTCTGGGTGAATCGCCGAGCGCAAGGTTTGTCGCTGCCGGTGGACTTCGTCAACAACAGCCAAGTGAACCGCCGAGCGGCGCGGGGTCGGTGAGGCCGTCTCAGCGCCTTAACCCCCGTCCTCCAGCCGAGCTTCCAGCCGGCCGGCGTCGAGCTCCACCTCGTCCGCCATCTTCAGCAGCATCTCGATCATTTCCCGATCGTGCGCGGAGCCCGCGATCCGACGCAGTTGCCGCGCCCGATCCCGCATTCGATCGATGGGAGTCTTGTCCATCAACCTGCGTAATTCACATGGGTTAAAGGCGTTCCACCCGTTTCCCCTGCGGCACGAAATGGGACGGGGTGTGAGCGCGAGCGGGCGCCAAACGCAGCCAATGCATGACCGTCAGAACAGCCGCGAGCTGCTAACGGCGGCGAGGCAGTCGAAGTGGAGGGGCAATGTCTGCTCGTCGAACCGCGGACGCTTGACGGGCCCGACGGGTTTCTGGACGCGGAGGCGCACGAGGTCGGCGGCCGCGATCTCATTGCCGCACATGGCGCAGGGCTTGCCGTCGACGTCGTCATCATCGTCGAGCATCGGCGCCTTGCCGTCCCAGTGGCGGTGAAAGGTGAGCGGCACGTCGGCGTGCAAATGCTCGATCAGGCATTCGATATGGCAGGCGCTTTCGCCGAGCATGAAGCCCGGCGTGTCCGGATCGACGCGGATCAGGCGCAGGATCGCGCCCCACGGCACGAGCTCCCCGCAGAAACGGCAGAGATGGCCGGTGGTGAACTTAGGGTCGCGGCGGCGGGGCATGAGCAATGATCCTGTGTCGCAGCGGAAGGTGACAGATTTGACGGTGCCGCGCGACCGATCGTCTGCGAAAGTTTGCTAAGTTTGCTGCCCCAACGCGCGCACGCGCGAGGAGCGGGCGCGAAAAGATGCTGAGGAGGGCGGCGACATGGTTGGAGACGCGCATCGCCGAGCTTAGGCCACAAATGGGGTGCTGTAGGACAGACTTATCTTTTTCACGCAAAGGCATGAAGCCGCGAAGAATGCGCTCCTGCGGATGCAGGAGCCCAGAGCTTTTTTCTGGGCTGGACCCCGGCCTTCGCCGGGGAACGCGTGGCGCTCAGCACGGCACGCCGGCTCGGCTGGAGGAATGGTGTTGCCTCCCGGGCGGAGGTGACCAATAATGGCGTTGGAGCCGCCACGCACGGCTCTGGGGATTGGTACCCCCAACCTAGATGGTCGGCGCTGACCATTAATAGCGCCGCCTTCCTGATCCTTATGGTCGGGGAGCCTGTGGCGTATGTCCAGGGCTCTCGGGTCTAAAGGCCGCAGGGCCGAGTCATATCGGTGTACTAACTCCCCGATCGCCAACGGGATCATGTGAAGCCATGCGGGGGCGCACCGCACCGGCTTCGCGGGGAGAATGCGATGCCGCTCGGCATTTTTCGGACATTGAAGGGCACGGTCGACTGGAGCGGCTCCTGCTACATTCTGCGGGATGAGGACGGGCGCTGGTGGTGCATCGAGATGCGCGGCGGGCCGGAGCATTTGGTCGGCCGCAGGGTCACGATCAGGGG
>JBKPON010000024.1:0-5684 GCA_046733135.1 Pseudomonadota bacterium
CTGCCAGGAGGCCTGCCCGGTCGATGCGATCGTGGAGGGGCCAAACCTCGAATTCGCCACCGAAACCCGCGAGGAATTGCTCTACGACAAGGCGAAACTGCTCGCGAACGGCGACAAGTGGGAGCAGGCGATCGCCGCCAATCTTGCCGCCGATGCGCCGTACCGATAATGGCCGCGGCGATTTCTCCGAACCCGCTCATCCTGAGTAGGGACCGAGCCTGTCGAGGGTCCGTATCGAAGGTCGGACCTTCGATACGCTTCGACCTTGCCCAGAGGCTACTCAGGATGAGCGGGATTGCGTCTAAACAGGGTTCGTCGCGGGCTTGATCGCTTCCATCGCCTTTTACCTCTTCGCTACGCTCACGATCGCCAGCGCGATCGCGGTCATTTTCGCTCGCAATCCGGTCCACAGCGTGTTGTGGCTGATCGTCGCCTTCTTCAATTCGGCGGGGCTGATGCTGCTGCTGGGGGCCGAGTTCATCGCGATGCTGTTGGTCATCGTTTATGTCGGGGCTGTAGCGGTGCTGTTCCTGTTCGTCGTGATGATGCTCGACATCGATTTCGCGGTGCTGCGGACCGGGTTCACCAGAAACCTGCCTTTCGGCATCCTCATTGCGCTGGTTCTTCTCGCGGAGATCGTCGTTGCGGTAAGCGCGTGGAAGGCGGGACCCACACTAAGCGGTCGCGCCATTCCGGCGAACTCGACTCCGAACATCGTGGCCCTCGGTCAACTGCTGTACACCCGCTATCTCTTCCCATTCGAAATTGCGGGCCTGATCCTGCTCGTGGCGATGGTGGGCGCGATCGTGTTGACCCACCGCAGCCGTGGGGACGCGCGCACGCCAAGGGCATCGCGACAGCTCCGCCGCCGCCCGCGCGACGCCGTGACAATCGCCCATCCCGAGGTCGGTGAGGGGGTGAAGCTGTGATCGGCTTGGCCCATTATCTAACTGTCGCCGCGATCCTCTTTACGATCGGGGTGCTCGGCATCTTCCTGAATCGCCGCAACGTGATCCTGATGCTGATGGCGATCGAGCTGATCCTGCTGGCGGTGAACATCAACCTGGTGGCTTTCTCGGCCTATCTCGGTGACCTCACCGGGCAAGTGCTCGCCATGTTCGTTCTGACCGTCGCCGCCGCGGAAGCGGCGATCGGCCTTGCCATCCTCGTCATTTTCTTCCGCCGTCGCGGCTCGATCGCGGTGGACGACGTCAACCGGATGAGGGGATGAGGGTGGTGAAGGCAGCGGTCCCCGAATTCGTCATTGCCGCGAATGCGGGAACCCAGTGCTTTATTCGCTGGATCCCCGCTTTCGTGGGGATGACGAGGAAGTAGCATGCACCCTTTAATCTTCATCGTCTTCCTGCCGCTTATCGCCGCGATGGTTGCGGGGCTGTTCGGCCGGTGGATCGGCAAGACGGCGGCCAAGGTCGTGACCACGGGCGCCTTGTTCATCGGCGCCTTCCTCAGCTGGCCGATCTTTTTTGAATATATCGCCGGCGACGCGCGGCCTTTGGTCGTCCCGGTCATGGAGTGGATCAGGTCGGGGACACTGACCGTGGACTGGGCGCTCCGGCTCGACGCCTTGACCGCGGTGATGCTGGTCGTCGTCACCACCGTTTCCTCGCTCGTCCACCTCTACAGCTGGGGCTACATGGAGGAGGATCCGAGCCAGCCACGTTTCTTCGCCTATCTGTCGCTGTTCAGCTTCGCGATGCTGATGCTGGTGACCGCCGACAACCTCGTGCAGATGTTCTTCGGCTGGGAAGGTGTCGGCCTCGCTTCCTATCTGTTGATCGGCTTCTGGTACCATAAGCCAAGCGCCAATGCGGCCGCTCTCAAGGCGTTCGTCGTCAACCGCGTCGGCGACTTTGGCTTCAGCCTCGGCATTTTCGGCACCTTCCTCGTGTTCGGTACGATCTCGATCCCGGCGATCCTCGCCGCGGCGCCGGCAATGGCCGGATCGACCATCGGCTTTGCCGGAACGCGGGTCGATACGATGACCCTGCTCTGCATCCTCCTGTTCATCGGCGCGATGGGCAAGTCGGCGCAGATCGGGCTGCACACCTGGCTTCCCGACGCGATGGAGGGCCCAACCCCGGTCAGCGCCTTGATCCACGCCGCGACCATGGTGACAGCCGGCGTGTTCATGGTCTGCCGCCTCTCACCGATGTTCCAGACATCGACGACGGCGATGCACGTCGTAACTTATGTCGGGGCGGCAACCTGCTTCTTCGCGGCGACGATCGGCACCGCGCAGAACGACATCAAGCGTGTCATCGCTTATTCGACCTGCTCGCAGCTTGGCTATATGTTCTTCGCCGCCGGCGTCGGCGCTTACGGCGCGGCGATGTTCCATCTTTTCACCCACGCCTTCTTCAAGGCCTTGTTGTTCCTGGGCGCGGGCAGCGTGATCCACGCGATGCATCACGAGCAGGACATGCGCTACTACGGCGGGCTGAGGAAGGAGATCCCGATCACCTTCTGGGTGATGGTCGTTGGAACCTTGGCGATCACGGGCGTCGGAATTGCAGGGGTCGGTTTCGCCGGCTTCTGGTCGAAGGACGCGATCCTTGAAAGCGCTTGGGCAAGCGGTTCAGTGCCCGGCACCATCGCTTTCTGGTTTGGGGCAATCGCGGCGCTTCTGACCAGCTTCTATAGCTGGCGGCTCATCTTCCTCACTTTCTTCGGCGAGCCGCGCTGGGGGGCATCCGAGCATATCCAACATGCCGTGCACGGGGTGCATGAGTCGCCCGACGAGGAGCATGGCGACAGCGCGCATGAGGCGGGGATGCCGGCGAAGGGCACGGGCGGTTATCACCCCCACGAAAGCCCGCTTTCCATTCTGGTCCCAATCGCTCTGCTCGCGCTCGGTGCCTTGCTTGCCGGCCAGCTGTTCCACGGTCTGTTCGTCGATGCCGAGCGTGCACCCCTATTCTGGCGGGGAAGCGTAGCCTTCAGCCAACACCTCGCCCACGCGGCGCACGAGTCAGAGACCTGGGTCAAGCTCACGCCCACGATCGTGATGTTGCTCGGCCTGTGGATTGCCTACCGCAACTATATCCAGAAGCCCGAGGCAGCGACGGACTTCGTCCGGCAGTTCCCCGCCGTGTACCGGTTCGTGTCCAACAAATGGTACTTCGACGAGCTGTACGACTTTCTGTTCGTACGCCCGGCGCTGTGGCTCGGCCGCCTTCTCTGGAAGGGCGGCGACGAGGGGACCATCGATCGCTTCGGTCCCCACGGTGCGGCCTATGCAGTGGGTGTTGGCAACCGCGTCACTTACCGGCTGCAATCCGGCTATCTCTATTCTTATGCGCTTGTGATGCTGCTCGGTCTGATCGGCGCCGCGACCTGGGCGATCTGGTGGGCCAAATGAGGGCATTGCCGAGCACTGAGCCCGTTCGCCCTGAGCGGAGGGCGAAGCGCGTAGTCGAAGGCCGCATCGCGCAATGTCGGTCTTCGGCGGAAGACTTCGCATGATCGGACTTCCACTCCTCAGCATCCTGATCGTGCTGCCGCTCGCTGCGGGCGTCCTCTGCCTGTTCGCTAAGGATCGGGGGGCCCGCTGGATCGCATTGGTCGCGACGCTGCTCGAATTTGGTCTCAGCATCTATCTTTGGGCCAATTACAATCCGGACGGACCGCAATGGCAGTTCGTTGAGAGCTATCCGCTCGGCGGGGGCGTCAATTGGGCGGTTGGTATCGATGGCATTGCGCTGCTGCTCATCGCACTCACCGCCTTCCTTATGCCGATCTGCATCGGCGCGAGCTGGCGCTCAATCGAAAAGCGCGTCCCTGAATATATGGCCTATTTCCTGCTGATGGAGGCGCTCATCATGGGTTCCTTCGCGGCGCAGGATCTGTTCCTCTTTTACATCTTCTTCGAGGGCGGCCTGATCCCGATGTATCTGATCATCGGCGTGTGGGGCGGCACCGAGCGGATCAAGGCCAGCTACAAGTTCTTTCTCTACACGTTGCTCGGCTCGGTGCTGATGCTGATCGCCATGCTCTACATGGCGACGACGGCGCACACGACTTCGATCCCGGCGCTGATGGCGCATGATTTCCCGGTCGAGGCCCAGAAATGGCTGTTCCTCGCCTTCCTCGCGAGCTTTGCGGTCAAACTCCCTATGTGGCCGGTTCACACGTGGTTGCCCGACGCACACGTACAGGCGCCGACCGCCGGTTCCGTCATTCTCGCCGGTGTGCTCTTGAAGCTTGGCGGATACGGCTTCATCCGTTTCTCGCTGCCAATGTTCCCCGAGGGCTCGGCCCAGTTCATTCCCTTGATGTTCGTCCTGTCGGGCATCGCCGTCGTCTACACCAGCCTGGTCGCGCTTGTGCAGACGGACATGAAAAAGCTGATCGCTTATTCGTCGGTTGCGCACATGGCGTTCGTCACTTTCGGCTTGTTCGCCCTGAACCGCCAGGGGATCGAGGGCGCGATGCTGGTGATGCTCGGCCACGGTCTCGTCTCGGGCGCGCTCTTCTTGTGCGTCGGGGTCGTCTACGACCGGCTGCACACGCGGGAAATCGCGCGCTACGGCGGCCTCTCCGACAATATGCCGGGCTACGCCTTGCTGTTCATGATTTTCACGATGGCCAGCGTCGCCTTGCCGGGCACCAGCAACTTCCCCGGCGAGTTCCTCAGCCTGGTCGGAACCTATCATGCGTCGAGCTGGGCTGCGGTTGTTGCCACGACCGGCATCATCCTCGGCGCGGCCTACATGCTTTGGCTCTACTGGCGAATCTGCTTCGGCACGCAGCGCCACGCGGACGCCGCGGCCATGCCCGACCTCAGCGCGCGCGAGTGGTGGCTGCTCGGCCCGATCGCGCTCGCGGTCTTTTGGATGGGCATCTATCCTGAGAGTTTCCTTCGCCCCATCCGCAATGACGTCGGTCGCCTTCTGACGCGGCTCGAGCGCGTTGCTCCGGCGGGTGACTCGAAGCTCACGCTCGGCCAAGGCGCGATGCACATGGAAAGCCACGATCATGGGGGAGCCGCGCACTGATGAGCCGCTTCGCTCCCCTTCTGCCCGAACTAATCTTGTCCATTGGCGGGACGATCCTCATGATCCTCGCCGCCTTCACCGGGCGGCGCGGGTCTGCGTTGATCAATTGGCTCGCGGTGGCTCTGTTGATCGGGGCGACCGTGGCGCTCGTGGGTCCGCCCTCGCACGCCGGACCAGTTTACGACGGCCTGGTCACCGCGGACCTGTTCGCAAGTTTCGGCAAGGCGATCATTTTCCCGGCGGCGGCGGTGGCGATCATCGCCGCGCACGGGTGGTTCGAGCGCGGGACCGAGCATGCCTCCGAATATGCGGTGCTGATCGTCTTCGCTGCGGTGGGGATGAGCGTGATGGTGTCGGCGACGAGCCTGATCTCGCTCTACGTCGGCCTTGAGCTGCAGAGCCTCGCTGCGTACGTGCTCGCCGCCTACCGGCGGACCGATGAGCGCTCGGCGGAAGCCGGTCTCAAATATTTCGTGCTGGGTGCGCTAGCGAGCGGGATCCTCCTCTATGGCATTTCGCTACTCGACGGCTTCACGGGTACCGCCAACTTCACCGGCCTCGCCGCTGCCTTCGCTCGCGAAACGCCGTCGCTTGGCTTGCTCTTCGGGCTAGTGTTCGTCCTCGCCGGTCTGGCCTTCAAGATCAGCGCCGTACCGTTCCACATGTGGA
>JBKPON010000025.1:0-14920 GCA_046733135.1 Pseudomonadota bacterium
CGGGCCGACAAGTCGCACGATGTCGACAGCTGGACCAATCATGTCGGGCCGATCAGCGTCTTCGGCGGCAAAGCCGATTACGATATCGATTATAAGACTCTGGACCAGGACGGCAGCCAGGCTTTCAACGACGTCAGCGGCTGGCTCGGCTTCACCGACAAATATTGGTTGACGGCGCTCGCTCCCGGTAATGCGGCAATGGTCGCGGACTTCCGCCGGTCACCGAACGGCGGTGGCTATCAGGCCGACTATGCCCTGGCCCAGGCTGTGGTCGCTCCCGGGCAGTCGCTGACCACCCAGACCCGGCTGTTCGCCGGCGCCAAGGAAAAGGCCTGGCTCGACCGCTATGAAGAAGCCGGCATTCCGAAGCTGTCCAAGTCCATCGATTGGGGCTGGTTCGAATGGTTCATGCGCCCGATCTTCGATCTGCTGATGTTTCTCTTCCGAGTGATCGGCAATTTCGGATTCGCGATTATCTGCCTGACCCTGATCGTCCGGCTGATCATGTTCCCCATCGCGCAAAAGCAGTTCCAGTCGATGGCGGCGATGCGCAAGCTTCAGCCGAAGATGAAGGCCATCCAGGAGCGTTTCAAAGACGACAAGCAGCGCCAGCAGCAGGAGATACTGAAGCTGTACCAAGAGGAGAAGGTCAATCCGGCCGCGGGGTGCCTTCCGATCATCATCCAGATCCCGATCTTCTACGCGCTTTACAAGGTGCTGCTGGTCTCGGTCGAAATGCGCCACCAGCCGTTCATCCTGTGGATCAAGGATTTGTCCGCCCCAGACCCGTTGACGCCCGTTACCCTGTTCGGACTTCTCCATTTCAGCCCGCCGGCATTCCTCGCGATCGGAGTGCTTCCGATTTTCGTCGGAGCGACACAGTGGCTGTCGATGAAGCTCAACCCCCAGCCGATGGATCCGGCGCAGGCGCAAGTGTTCGCGATCATGCCGTGGGTCCTGGTGTTCGTCATGGCGCCGTTCGCCGCCGGACTGCAGCTCTATTGGATGACCAACAACCTGCTGACGATCGCCCAACAGTCGTGGCTGTACCGGCGCTTCGGGCTGCACCTTAGCGACACGCATCCGGTACATTCCTAGGCTATGACGACCGAGCAACTGCAGAAGGATCCTGACCTCGCTGAGCGGGCGCGCAAGCTCTTCGCCGGCCCCGTCGAGTTCCTGAAGTCCGCGCCCGACCTCAAGTTCTTGCCGGAATCGACGGTTCCGGAGATCGCCTTCGCGGGCCGCTCAAACGTCGGCAAAAGCTCATTGCTCAACGCCCTCGCGTACCGCAAAGGACTGGCACGGACGTCGAACACGCCGGGACGGACGCAGGAGCTCAATTTCTTCGATCTCGGCAATCCGCTGCGGATGCGCCTGGTCGACATGCCCGGTTATGGCTTTGCGGAAGCGCCGAAAGACCTGGTGAAGCGTTGGCGCCGCCTGGTGAACGATTATCTTCGCGGCCGTGCGGCGCTGAAGCGCGCGCTGGTGCTCATCGACTCGCGTCACGGACTCAAGGACGTGGATCGGGAGGTGATGAAGATGCTCGACGATGCCGCCGTCAGCTATCATCTCGTGCTGACCAAGGCGGACAAGGTGAAGCCGACCGCGCTCGCAGAAGCGGTCGAAAAGACCGCCGAAGAGGCGCGGATGCACCCCGCGGCGCACCCCGCCATCTTCACGACGTCGAGCGAAACCGGTAGCGGGATCGCCGAATTGAGAACGGCAATCCTCGAAGCTGCGCTCGGATAGAACAGCCGTCGTCCCGGGCTTGACCCGGGATCCGCCTTTTTTCAGGCGGCGGCGAGGTAAGACAGACCCCGGATCAAGTCCGGGGTGACGGGAGACGGGATGCTCAAGCTGATCATTGGGAATCGCGCTTATTCGAGCTGGTCGATGCGCGGCTGGCTCGCCTGCAAGCAATCGGGAGAGGAGTTCGACGAGCTGGTCGTCCCGATGTTCGACGCGGAATGGGAGAAGCGTCGAGAAGGCGACGAGTTCGCCCCGTCGCTCGGCAAGGTGCCGATCCTGTGGGACGATGATTGTGTCGTTTGGGACAGTCTGGCGATCATTGAGTTCCTCGCCGACCGTGTCGGCCGCGATTTCTATTGGCCTGAAGAAGAAGCTGCACGCGGCATGGCCCGATCGATGGCGGCGGAAATGCACTCTGGCTTTTCCAGCCTGAGGCGCGAACTGCCGATGAACGTGCGCAAGAGCTTCCCGCCCATCGAACTCAGCGACCCGGTGAAGGAGGAGATCGACCGGATTTTGCAGCTCTGGGCCCAAGCTCGCGCGCGCTTCGGCGGGACGGGCGATTTCCTGTTTGGCAACTGGTGCGCCGCCGACATGATGTACGCGCCGGTCGTGACTCGATTCATCACCTATGGAGTGCCCGTTCCGTCGTTCGCGGCCGTCTACATGAAGGCTGTGCTCTCCCATCCGCACGTCGCCGAATGGATCGACAAGGCCCAGGATGAGCCGTGGGTGATTGAGCAATATGAGGTCGACAAGGCCGCCTGAACGATCCCCCTGCCTTCGCTGGGGAGGAGATTCAATAGGGCGTGCCGTCCTTATGAACGTAACGATTGTCGGCGGTGAACATCATGTCGATGTCGGAGTAGCCCCCGCCCGTGTTCGTACCCGCGCTGACGCAGACGAAGCTGCACGGCCCCTCGCTGCGGTTGACGAGGTGATGCCCGTTGCGCACACCCTTAGGCCAAGCGGCGATGTCGCCCGCGGTGAGCTGGGTTTCGCCGTCGTCCTCGATCAACACGGCACGACCCGAGAGCATGACGAGCAACTCGTCCTCGCCGTCGTGCCAATGACGCTGGCTCGACCAGGCGCCGGGCTGCAGCTCCACATGCCTCGCTCCGAGTTCGGTTAGCCCGGAGCTATCGCCGATCGGGCGCTGCCAGCGCTCGGCAACGGGTTCGTTGAACGGCGGCGGGTAGCCCGTGCGATTGGACGGCTCGATTTGCTCAAGGTCGATCTTTGCCATGGCACGGCCATAGCAAAGTCGGGACGCTTTCTAGAAGGTACCTTTGAGCGAAATGCTGAAGAGCGGCCCGATCAGCTGATTCTGTCGCTGGTAGAAGGCGACCGGAGTGCGGTCGCGGTATCCCTTATAGACGGTGCGGTAGAAGAGATGCCGGCCGTTCAGGATATTGTCGACCGACACCCGCAACTTCATTCCCAACACATTCTTGTGCTCGACGTAGAAGCCCGAGATCCACGGTAAATCTAGGCTCCGGTAGATTTCCGTCAGATAGAAGTTCTTCTCGTAATGCTGGTACTGGGCGTAGGCGCTCCAGGCGAGGGGCGTTCCCGGAATGTCGTGGCGGACCTGGGCGTTGAACCAGCTATCCTGAACGCCGCTAATCGGCCGCTTTTCACGGGTCAGTGGGTCTTTGACAGAGGTCCACTCTCGACCGATGGTCAGATCGAGCTTCGCTCCCTTCCAGCCGATCGGATCGAAGTTCAACGTGCTCACACTCTCAAGGCCGTATCGGTCGGCGCGCGGAAGATTTCCGATCCCCTGCTCGTTCTCGCCGATGGGGATCACGTCGACGATGTCCTCGACGCGATAATACCATGCCCGGAATCGCGTCTTGCCCCAGCGCCCGAGATCATGCGCGATCTCGGTTTCGGCTTCCCAGCTTTGTGGTGGGACCAGATTAGGATTGCCCGCATTCTCGCGGTCGTCGGCGAGCTTGGGTTGCGCGAGGAAGTCGTAAAAGCTGATCTGGCCGACCCGGCGGCGCAGCTTGAGGCTGATGTCCCAGGTCGGCGAGGGATGCCATCCCAGCGTGATGCTGCCCTTCGGTCGAAAGAATTTGCGCGCCCGCTGGTCATCATCGACTCGGTCGAGCCGGGAGATTTCCGCTCCTGCTGCGACCTGTAGATCAAGGGCGGACGTGAGCGACCGGCTGAGGGTCGCGACCGCTTCGTAGCGCACCTCCGTCACTTTGCCGCTGCCCTCGGGGAACGGCACTTCGACGAATTGGCCATCGGAATCGAGTGAAAAGAGGCTGCCTTTCTGATCGAGCGAATTGAAGGCCCGCTCAAGCGAGATTTGCCAATCGTTCTTGCCCGACTTCCAATGATATTCGCCTCTGCCGATCGTCTCTCCTATATGCGTGTCGCGGCCGAACCGCGTCCCTTGGTCGTCCGCGCCGCTGGTGTCAAAGTGGAGGATCTGGGTCGTCACCAGCGGCTCATGCTCCCAATGGCGCACGCCGATGAGCTTGAGCCTTCCGGGCCCGGCGGCGAACTCATAATCGGCGTTGATGTCGGCAAAATAGCCATCGAGCTTGGTAACGGTGGTCCGACTCCGCTGTTCGCCCGTCACGAAGGTTCGCCGGTCGCGGATGTGCTCGGGATTCCAATAGGGTGTGTATCCGAGCGTCAGATTTCCGACCGACGAGCCGGGCCCGTCCAGTCCCAGTTTCAGCTGGAGGTTCGCCTTATCCAACTCCGAATGATAGATTTCCTTCCGCGTCTCCAGAAGGACTCCGTCCGGATCGTAAATCCAGATCGGCCCGCCGAAGGCGCCACGACCCGGGTCGTTCTTCGCCGACAAGGTGTAGTCGACCGGGCCGGTCTTGCCCGAATAGCTGATCGAGCCGGAGAACAGGTCAGGCTTGGCGTAATGGACTCGAAAAATCGGATTATATTCGAACTGGCCTGAAGCTTTCGTGGCCGATTTGAGGATCACATTAGCGACCTGGCCCGACAGGCCGGCGATGCCGAGGCTTGCCGCATCGACGATTTCAATCCGCTCCACGTTTGCCGCCGAGATGCGCTGGAGCTGATCGATCGCACCGCCCGACTTGTTGGCGATGCGCTCGCTGTTGATCAGGACATTTTCCGAAGCCTGCCCAAGGCCGCGCTCCGTGCTTGCGCTGCGGATGGTGAAGCTCGGCACCTGAACCAACATGTCGTAGGCCGTTTTCGGCGCGAAACGGACGAAATCGGCGGGCGTGTAGACGCGCTTCGTTGCGCCGACCAGTTGAGCGGAAGCCGCCGCCTGTCCGATCGCAGGCGCAGAAATACAAAGGACCATTCCCGCAAACATCAGCCTGCGGGTCGTGCGCAACACGACCATCAAAAAGACTCCTCGAGCAGCACGGCTGAGCTGTGCTACATTTGTAGCGTGCTACATTTGTAGCGTTATTGCAATCCCCAAATTCGCTGCTTCGCTTCGTCGCGCCATGTTTGCCTGGAGCCTGTCGCTTGCTAGTAGCCATTATGCCGACAAGCCTCGATCCTGTTTCTCTAGCCGCTGAACTCATCCGTTGCCCCAGCGTGACTCCGGCTCGCGGCGAAGTGTTCGATATCCTGGAAGCCGCGCTGACCCCGCTCGGCTTCACCGTGCACCGATGGATCATGGGCGAGCCGCCGGATGGGCCGACCGAAAATATGGTCGCGATCCGAGGACAAGGCTCAACCCATTTCGGGTTCGCCGGGCATCTTGACGTCGTCCCTCCGGGTGAAGGCTGGAGCGTCGACCCATTTGCCGGCGACGTGCAGGACGGGCTGCTGATTGGCCGCGGAGCCAATGACATGAAGAGCGCGATCGCCGCTTATGTCGCAGCGTTGTCGCGGATCGGAGAGACGAGCGGCACCCTTTCCATGCTTATTACCGGCGACGAGGAGGGCTATGCCACCTATGGCACGCCGCGAATCATCGACTGGCTGAACGACAGGCAAATTCGACCGGACATGATCCTGATTGGCGAGCCGACCTCGGTCGACCGGCTCGGCGATACGGTGAAGATCGGACGTCGTGGCTCGGTCAACATGTGGATCGAACTACCCGGCGTTCAGGGGCATGTCGCTTATCCACACCGAGCAACCAATCCCGTCCCGCCGCTCGCCCGAATCGTCACTGCGCTCAATGCGCTCCATCTCGACGACGGAAATGACGTCTTTCCGCCGTCGAACCTGGAGTTCACGGCAATCTCGACGCCGACGACAGCGAGCAACGTGATCCCCGGCTCGGCGACCGCTCAGCTCAACGTCCGTTTCAACAATCTCCAGCGCGGCGCCGACCTCATCCGCATGGTCGAGGAAATCGCGAGGCGCGAAGCGCCGAACGCCAAAGTAACTGCGCGGATTTCGGGTGAGGCATTCCTGACGCCGCCGGGGCAGCTCTATGATGTGGTCGTCGACGCAATCGAGGGCGAGACGGGGTTCAAGCCCGAACTTTCAACCAGCGGCGGCACGTCGGATGGACGCTTCTTGATTCAACTCTGCCCGGTCGTCGATTTCGGCCTGCCCAACGCCACGATGCACAAGGTGGGCGAATGCGCGACGGTCGAAGATATTCGCGCGCTCTCCCGGATTTACGAGCGGATCGTCCGTAGGGTGTTCGCCTAAGCGACCGACTTCACGCCCCCGCGCGCGCCGCGGATCCAGGCGAGGAACTCGTCCTCGTTCATCGGCCGGGCGAAAACGAAGCCCTGGACCAGGTCACAGCCCATGGCTCGAAGTATGTCTGCCTGGGCGACCGTTTCCACGGCCTCGGCGACGACCTCACAGCCGACGCCTTTGATCAAATGGATGACGGCCTGGACGATGATCCGCGCCTTTTCATCCGCTTCGATGTCCCAAATTAGCGAAGGATCGAGTTTGACCCGATCCAGCGGCATGGAGCGCAGACGCGCCAGGTTGGAATAGCCCGTGCCGAAATCGTCGACGACGATCGTGGCGCCATCCTCGCGCAGGGCAGCGATTTCCTCGAGAACGGCCTCTCCCGCTTCCATCGCCGCGCTCTCTGTGAACTCCAGCTCGATGCTGGAGAGTGGCACCTGCGCGTCGGCGAACGCATGGCGAAGCTTGGAAAAGAAGTCGGGCCGATCGAGCTGGCGGGGGCTGACATTGAACGCCAGCCGGCCTTCGAAGCCATCGCACCGCCAGCTCGTAAGAAGGTTCGCCACCTCCAACACGACCCAGTCGCCGATGTCGGAGATCACTCCTGTCTTCTCAGCGACCGGGATGAAGGTGTCGGGCCCGCGGAGGCCATCGCGCGGGTGCTTCCAGCGCAGCAGCGCCTCGGCGCCTGCGATTGCACCGCTGACCAAGCTCATCATCGGTTGAAAGACAAGCAGAAACTCGCCCCGCTGAACTGCCTCGGTCAGCGCTTTTTCAGTTTCCGTCTTCCGTTGATAATCCGCCGCCAGATCCGAGTTGAACAGGCAATGTTGGCCGCCACCCATGGACTTCGCCTGGTACATTGCGATGTCCGCGGCCCGCATCAGCGCTTCGATGCTCGTCCCATGATCCGGCGAGATCGCGACCCCGACCGAGGCCCCGATATCGACGCTGTGGGACGAAAGCTCGAACGGCTCGGAAATCGCGAGCACGACGCGCCGCGCGACACGTTCGATCTCTTCGCCGGAGGCGATTTGCGGGAAGAACATTGTAAATTCGTCGCCCGCGAGCCGCGCTAGTAGGGGGCGTGCGCGGAGGTTGCCGGTCAACTCGGCGTTCACGACGACCCTGAGCCGGTTTGCAACCATGATGAGGAGTTGGTCACCTCGGGCGTGGCCGAGACTGTCATTCACCATCTTGAAGCGGTCGAGGTCGACAAATAACATCGCCGACTGGCCGGTCGCTGGCCCATCCCCCAGCAATTTATCCGCTTCCGAACGGAAATGCAGCCGGTTCGGAAGCGATGTGACCGGGTCGTACATACCAAGGGCATGGGCGTTTTCGATTGAGGCCCGCACTTCCGCGAACAGGCTGTCGACCGCCGCGGCGAGCTTGGGCATATTGTGCTGGACAGCAGCCGGTGCGGGGGACACGAGGTCCCCATCCTCCACGGCCATCAGGCGGTCACGGAGCGCGGCGAGCGCGCGGGAGCTTTCGCTGTTGGGCCGCTCCGAGGCGATGTAGCTCACCAATAGGCAGAATGCGCCCGCGGCAAGCGCCGCAAGGATCTTCTCGTCAAATTCCGTGAGATAGAGCAGTGCCGCGAGGGAAAATACAAAGGAGGCGAACCCGGCCAGGCACGAGAGAATCCCGTTGCTGATCTTCTGGGCTGTGCCAGCTTTCATCTTTTGGTGCGCCTCGCCCGACGGCTGACGCCGTCTAATCCACCCGCGTTAAATGCGATGGGTTAAGAAAGCGTCAGCGCCGTTTTAACACGAGGTACAGGCTGCCTCCGCCGCCATGACGCCGGTGCGCTCCACGGACCGCCGCAATGCGCGACGCATGTCGCGATACGGCAAGCCAATCGTGAACCGTCGCACGGATTCGACCACGGTCCAGGGGAGGATCGCCGGTACGGTGGTGTCCGGTGATCAGGAGCACCAGGCGCTCGCCGGCGGCGATCGCCTGCTCAAGGCCACGGTCGATGGCACGCCACGCCGTATCGAGATTCATTCCGTGCATGTCCAACACGCGGTCCGGCTCGACGTCGCCTGATCGGAGCCGCCTATCCCAGGTCCCGTCTAGGTGGGACCCGTGATTAGGGCGGGCCGCTGTCGCACTCGTCGATCGGCGCCCTTCGACTACCGACGGAGGCCGACTTTTGATGAAGGTTCTTTGTTTATGCTGAGATGGTTCTGGTTGATTCATCTCACGAGATAGCGGGCGAATCGTTGCCGCAACCCTGGACCAGAGTTCGGCTTCCTCAGGGCTCAGCGAGCGCACGTGTGGCAGTGCCTTTGGGGATTAGAATGAGCGCTTCGCCCGATGCGGACATCCCGCCGGCAAGGGTCACTGCCTCAGGACCGGCGCCCCAGAACGTGTCGAAGCGATTGGTTCCTTTGATTGCACCACCCGTATCTTGCGCGACCCACAGGCCGTTCCCCTCCGGTCGATCCATTTTCAGAAACACCGGTGCGCCGAGTGGGACGAAGTTCGGGTCTGCGGCGACAGTCACTCTCGGGGTAACAGCCACGTTCAGAGCCCCGAGCGGTCCCTCACCCGTCAGTTCCTTGAAAAAGACATAGGAGAGATTCTCGCGCATCAGCTCCCGTCCTTGGTCCGGATTTGCACGAATCCAGTCCTTGATCGCCTGCATGCTGGCGCCGCCGGGTGGCAGGATGCCTCGATCTCGGAGTAACCGCCCGATGGCGACATAGTCACGGCCATTCTGCCCGGCATAGCCCACACGCATCACGCTTCCGTCCGCCATGTGGATCCGCCCCGAGCCCTGAATTTCCAGAAAGAACAGGTCCACCGGGTCCTTCGCCCAGGCGAGCTCGAGCCCCTTTCCGGCGAGCCTGCCGTCCTCGATCTCGGCGCGCGTGAAGTAGAGCGCACACGTGCCGGTCTCGTCGATGCGCCCACGACCGGTAGTCCCATCCAGCTGCGTGCACCGGACCAGGTCCGGCGGCACACGATAGATGGGGACATAGCCCGGAAGCGGGACGCGCGAGCCCTCGATCTCCGGCTCATAATAACCGGTCGCAAAGGCCTTCCCGTCGGCTACCCGCGCCCAATCGAAACGATAATAAAAAAACGCCGAAGCGTATTCGGGGCTCAACGCTGAAGCTTCGTTGCAGAGTGCGATCCAGTCGCCCGGCTGCGTCAATTCGGACTGGTCGCGCCGAGTGACCAGGACTGGGCAGCTCGCCTTGAAGGCCTGCAAAGCACGATTCGCATCGTCCGTGGGAATGACCTTGGGGGCTTCCACATGAACGCCGGCCGCCCTCGCGTTCGGCGCGAGTATTTGCGGCGGAGCGGGAGTTGGAGTGGGTGCAGGCGGCACTTGCGCGGCAGGAGCTTCCGGTCGTGGAGCCGGGTTGGTCGCGCAGGCGGCGAGAAGCGCAAGTGTAGCGAGCGCGATAGCTCGAGTGGAAAAATTCACTCTTCCTCGTCGGTCTCGACGAGCAGCCAGTTTGGATCGCGCGAGTTCGTATCGCGTCGGAAAGTCCAGAGGTCACGCGTTTGGACCGCGTCGCTGAGCGAGCCGGCGACCACATCGCCATTCGCGTTGCGGGTGACCGCGGCGATATCCGCCTCGAACCTGACCGTGACGACTGCCAGGGTCCGCTCGATCGTCGCTTCGGAAATGACTGCCTGATCGATGTTGACGAGCCGATTGTCGAGCGTCAGTCCTTCCTTCTTCCGTTGTTCGATCGCTGCGTCGAACGTTTCATAGACATGGTCGTCGACATGCGGGCGAAGCGCCGCCAGGTCGGATTTCCAGAACGCCTCGAGCACCACACGATAAGCCGCCTTCGCGCCTTCGAGAAAGCGCGCCACGTCGAATGTGGGATCCGCGGCCAGGATGGCGCGCACACCAGGGCCCGCCATTGGCAGAAAGGCCATGTCACCGGCATCCTGCGTCGTTGGCGGTGTAGCCGATGGCGGCGCCGGTCGCGGCTCGACCCGCGCGTCCGAGTCGGCCGGCTTCAGAATCGGCTGCTGTTCATGTCCGGTCCGCTCGCCGAGCACGCTGTAAAGGCGAAGCCCGATGAAAAGCGCGACCAGGGCCAGGATGACAATGACGGTCAATCTTCAATCCAGTCTTGATTTCTTCCGACCAACATAGTGCGCGCGGCCTTAAGATTCCAACACTGCGAACGCATGAACCCGGCATTGCGCCTCAATTGTGCGACTGCTAGGCGCTCGGGCCGCAGCGCGCCGCTCATTTCAGCGGCTCCCGACATCTATTAGGCTTAGCAAGGACAGCATCAATGGCGGACCAGGATTTGCCGAACCAGGGCAATGGCTCGGGCGAACCGGGCACCGAGGCTCAGGTTTCGGTACTCGCCCAATACATCAAGGACTTATCGGTCGAGAATCCAAGCGCTCCGCAGGTCTTCCAATGGCAGGTCCAACCCAGCCTCGACGTCCAATTCGCGCTCAACGCAAACAAGGCTGCCGACGACGTGCATGAAGTCAGCCTGAAAGTCGAGGCAACCGCCCGCTCGGACAATGGCGTTCATTTCGTCGTCGACTTGAGCTACGCTGGCTTGTTCGGTGTCCGGGGCATTCCGGAAGAAGCACTGGCGCCTTTCCTTCTGATCGAGGCACCACGGCTGCTCTTCCCCTTCGCGCGCCAGATCATCGCCGACGCGGTGACCAACACCGGTTTCCCGCCGCTCCTGCTCGACCCTATCGATTTCACTGCGGCCTACATGGCGCAACTCCAGGCGCAGCAGGACCAGGAAGGCACTGGCGCTGGCGAAGAAACGCCGACCGAAATCCCACCCCAAGAATGATGCCTCGCCAGGCGGCGTAACGGATGAACCTCCACAAGGCGACGGGCACCATTGGCGGGCTGACTCTCGTCAGCCGTATCGCCGGATTCGCGCGCGAGATGCTGATGTCGCGCGTCATGGGCGCGAGCTGGCAGGCCGACGCTTTCTTCGTCGCCTTCCGCCTTCCCAACACCTTCCGGCGACTGTTCGGCGAGGGTGCCTTCTCGGCGGGTTTCGTGCCGCTCTACGCGCAGCGGCTGCAGGGCCAGAACGGCGAAACAGAAGCGAAGAAATTCTCGGAAGAAGTGCTCGGCGTCTTCCTTCCGACGCTGATCCTGTTCACGGTGTTGTTCCTGATCGTCATGCGGGTCTTCGTAGCGGCGATCTCCGGCTATGAAGGGCCCAAGCTGGATCTCGCCACCTACCTGACCCGCATCACCTTCCCTTATCTGATGCTGATCAGCCTCGTGTCGCTTTTCTCTGGCATTCTAAACAGCTTAGCACGTTTCACGGCTGCTGCATTCGCCCCCGCCTTGCTCAACTTGGCGATGCTCTGCGCGTTGATCTTCGTGCCCGTCGGCGGAAGGACGACCGCAATCGCGCTGGCGATTGCGGTGACGCTTGGCGGGGTGCTTCAGCTCGGGCTGTTGCTGGTCGCCTGCAAGCGCGCGGGCGTGGTGCTGAAATTGAGGAAGCCGCGAATGACGCCCGGCGTCCGGCAGTTCGTGCGGGTGGTGGTCCCGGCGACCCTGGGCGCAGGCGTTTACCAGATCAGTGCCTTCATCGACACATTCTTCCTGACGCGCATCGGTACCGGCGCGATGAGCTATTTCAATTATGCGGATCGTCTAAATCAGCTTCCTCTTGGAGTCATCGGAGCGGCACTTGGCACCGCCATCCTGCCGCAGGTGAGCAAGCATGTCGGGGCCGGAGAGCCGGACAAGGCTGCACACATTCAGGGCCAGGCCGCGGAACTTGCGATGCTGCTCTGCCTACCCGCCGCGCTCGCGCTCGCCGTCACTGCACTGCCGCTCGTCTCTGCGCTCTTCCAGGGCGGGCGCTTCTCGTCCGAGGACGCGCGGCTTACCGCCCTCACCCTGTCGATCGTGGCGCTCGGTCTTCCGGCCTACGTCCTGGTCAAAGTGCTGACGCCCGGTTTCTACTCGCGCCAGGATACGGCGACGCCGGTGAAGATCGCGGCGATCGTCCTCATTGCGACGGTCGTCCTCAACTTCCTGCTCATACCGGCGTTCGGCATTGCCGGACTGGCCTCGGCCATCGCAATTTGTTCCTGGCTCAACTGCGTCATGCTTTACGTCGTGCTCCATCGGCGCGGCCACTTCCGCATCGAGGGATGGTTGGCCAACCGCGTCTTTCGCCAACTGATCGCATGCGTCGGCATGGCGGGGGCGCTCTACGCGATCCGAACGCTTGTGCCGGGTTGGTTCAGCGGTTCCGCAGGCCATCGGATCATCGGCGTCGCGGCGCTCGTGGCGGGCGGTATGGCGGTCTATTTCCCGCTCGTCTGGGTGCTCGGAGGCACAGACAAGCAGGAACTTAAGAACCTCTTCCGTCGCAGGAGACCATATACCGATGCCGGCTGATCTAGGGGAGATGCGAGTCGCTTCGGGCATCCAACCGACGGGCGGCTTGCATCTTGGCAATTTGCTTGGAGCGATCTTGCGTTGGGTCCGCATTCAGGATGAAGCCGAATGCCTGTTCTTCCTGGTCGATCTCCACGCGTTGACGGTGGACGTCGATCCGCAGCAATTGCGATCGAATACCATCGAGATGGCCGCCGGGTTGATCGCAAGCGGGATTGACCCCGCCAAGTCCATCCTCTTCGTCCAAAGCGCCGTTCCGGCCCACGCAGAGCTGGCCTGGATCCTGCAGTGCACAGCCCGTGTCGGTTGGCTCAACCGGATGACTCAGTTCAAGGAGAAATCCGGCAAAAGCCGGGAAGGTGCCAGTGTGGGTCTTTACACCTACCCCGTTCTCCAGGCCGCAGACGTATTGCTTTACAAAGCGACGCATGTCCCCGTCGGCGAGGATCAGAAGCAGCACATTGAGCTGGCGCGCGATATCGCGATCAAATTCAACACCGATTTCGATGTCGACTTGTTCGTTCCGCCGGAGGCGATGATCGGAGGAGGAGCAGCGGCGCGCGTCATGAGCCTTCGCGATGGGAAGTCCAAGATGTCCAAGTCGGACCCCTCGGACATGAGCCGGATAAACTTGACGGACAGCGACGATGAGATCGCGCAAAAGATCCGCAAGGCGAAGACCGATCCCGAACCTCTGCCCGATGATCCCGAAGGGCTCGAAGGCCGGCCCGAAGCCCGCAACCTGGTTGGGATCTATGCAGCCGTCACCGGGGAAAGCGTCGAACAAGTGCTGGGGCGCTTCGCCGGCCAGGGATTCGGCGCCTTCAAACCGGCGCTCGCCGACGTCCTCGTCGCTTTACTCGCGCCCCTTCGTTCGCGACTGGATGAGCTCAGCAGCGACCCCGCCGAGCTCGACCGAATCCTCGCCGAAGGCGCCGCGCGAGCAGCCGAGCTCGGTGCGCCGACGCTTGCCGCGGCGTACGACGCGGTCGGCCTGACGCGCTGAAATCACGCTTCATCGACGGTTCACGGCAGTTGATGTTATAAGGTTCCGCTTTCCAAACGATTTCCCGACTCGAAGGGACGTGAGTCATGCGTATTTCTCGTTTTGCAGCGGCTGCAATGCTCGGTATCGCGGCGCTTGGCCTCTCCGCCTGTGCGCAGAGCCTTCGAACCCAAGTCACTCGTTACCAAGCGATGCCTGCGCCGCAGGGGCAGACGTTCATCGTCGTTCCCGGTGAAGGAATGGCCGGGCCTGGCGGCCTCGAGTTTCAGCGTTATGCGGCCATCGTGGCGCAGCAGCTGCAGGCACGTGGCTACCAACCGGCGACGAACGGTCAGGGCGCGACGATGATCGTACAACTCGGCTATGCGGTGGATCATGGCCAGACCCGCATTGTGGACTATGGCGGCGGTTATGGCCGCTTTGGGTACAGTAGCTTCTATTATCCGCGCTTCGGTTTCCACCATTCGCCCTTCTTTTGGGGCTGGGACGACCCCTTCTGGTACGGCCCCGGGATCGACAGCTACGTCGAGTACCATAGCGAGGCCGACCTCCACATCCGCGCAGCCGGAACGAACCAGCCACTTTTCGACGGCCGCGCGCAGGCCCGCTCGCAAAGCAATCGGCTTGACGTTCTCGTGCCGGACCTCGTGGAGGCGCTCTTCACCGGCTTTCCGGGCCAGAACGGGGAGGTCGTGAAGATTACGATTCCCGCGAGGAAGGGCACCGCCGCCTATTGAACCTTCGGAGCGAGGGCGCGAAGAAGGCCCGCCTGATCGACTCAGGCGGGCCTCCATTCGGCTGTCGGGGCAGCCGAATCCCCTCCGCTAAAATCAGCCTTCCAATTGCCGGGTCAGCAACCTTATGTCGGCGTCGAGCTCGGCATCGCTGGCGCGCAGTTTCTCGATCTGACGTACCGCGTGGATCACGGTCGTGTGGTCCCGACCGCCGAAACGCCGACCAATGTCGGGCAGTGACTTCGGGGTCAGCTGCTTCGACAAATACATGGCGACCTGCCGCGGCCTGGCCACTTCGCGAGCGCGTCGAGCAGAAGTCATCTCGGCCTTGCGGATGCGATAATGTTCGGCGACCTGGGTCTGAATCTCGTCGATTGAAATCCGCCGCTGGTTCGCTCGCAGGACATTGGCCAGCAC